>DASWON010000473.1:0-5839 GCA_036398735.1 Rhodopila sp. | reverse complement strand
GGCGGCACCTTGTACGGCGATGCCCTGTCCAGGCCCGACGGCGAAGCCGGCAACTATATCGAGATGATCCGCCACGATGTCTCCACGCTGAAGGAAGGGATGCTGCGGAACTGACGCAGGTGACACCATGACCCCGGCGTTCATCACCCGACGCGCCGCCAAGAGGAATTTGCCGGAGCCCGCCGTCGCGCAGGATGACGCCGGCGCCGCTGGGGGCGGCCCGGGCGAAGGCAGCATCGGCGAGGGCAGCATCGGCGAGGGTAGCGTCAGCGGACGCGCCGCTGCCGGGGCCGGCAGTCGTGGAGGCATCGCCGACAGCAGCAGCGTTGGCGAGGACCGCGGCGTTGCGGGCACCGCTGTCGGAGCCAACCATGGCGGGGACGACGGTGGCGGAGCCATCGTCGCTGCCGACGTCGCCAGCGGGGGCCGCCCGGAGAAGTGGCGATGGAAGAGACGCCTGCGGGGGCCCGCCGGTCAGCGAGGTGCGAGCGGGAGAGGTACCGGTGGGAGAGGTGCCAGTGGGAGAGATGCCAGTGGGAGAGGTGCCGGTGAGGACGGCGTGACCCGGTGGCTCGTCGGGGGATTGCTGCTGCGCGGCGCACTGGCCCGTGTACAGCTGGCGGTCGGCGCCTCACTGGTGCTCTGGACTTGCGTGCTGTGGGCAACCCTGTCGCAGCCGGTCCCACCAAAGCGGGACGATCCACCGCCGCCGTCGCCGCCCTCGCTGCGCCGGATCGTGGGAACCGGCCAGGCCACGCCGATCGGCGGGACGTTCGACCGGTTCGACGTGGCATCCCAGCCAATCGTCGCGCCGGTCAATGCGAGCGGCCAGGTCGCGTTCTACGCCACCATCCTGCGCAACAAGGCGACCGAGGGACTCTTCCTTGCGCGCGGCGGCAAGATCATGAAGCTGGCCGCCGTTGGCGACAGCGTGCCGGGCGGAGGGGTCCTGACGCAGTTCGCGAAGCATCCGATGCCGTCGTTGAACGACGCCGGAACCGTCGCGTTTGGCGCGGCGGTTAGCGCCGCCCAGGCCGCCGAGGGCATCTTCGTGGTCAAGGACGGCAGCCTGAAGGTCATCGCGATGGTTGGCAGCGATGCGCCCGGCGTGGTCGGGGGCACCTTTGTCGAATTCGACACGCCGTCACTGAACAATCGCGACGAGATTGTGTTTGTCAGCACGATCCGGCATGGGCGGGACACATTCGAGGCACTGTACCTCTACAGCAACGGGCGTCTGCGCAAGCTTCTGACGGAGGGAGATCCGTATCTGGGGGGTGGCTTTTTCGATCAGTTCGGATTGCCGGCGATCAACAACCGGGGCGTGATCGCCGTTCCCGTGACCCTCAATCATGGCCCGGTTCTTGGTGGCATCTTCGTCACCGGGACGCGCGACCTGAAAATGCTGGTCGGCGCCGGTGCGGCCGCACCCGATGGACGAATGATCCTGCGCTTCTCCGAACGGCTGGCGCTCGACGACAACGATGACGTTGCGTTCGGCGCGCACCTCGGCAGTGGCTCGAACCGCAGCGAGGCGGTGATGAAGGTCAACACGTCCGGGCTCACAGTGATCGCCGCGGCAGGGGGCGCCGCACCGGGCGGCGGCAGGTTCGCCGGCTTCGGGGAATGGCCCAGCGCCGGGCCTGCGGGACGGATCGCCTTCATCGCCGCGATCGACGATGGACCCGCGCCGCTCGGTCTCTTTGCCTGGCAAGCCGGCACCCTGAGCCGGCTGGTATTGGCAGGGGACAAACTGCCCGATGGCCGGGCGCTGCCTCCGTTCGCCCTGAACCCGGTTACCTCCGCGGGCACCAATGGCGGGGTCGCTTTCGCGACGATGGGAAACGCGGAACCGGGGGGCGGCAGCCACATCTACTATTTCGGGCCGCCGCCCCGCTAAGACTTCGAAGTGCTGAAGCGTGACCCATACCTGACGCCCTTTCAGGGTGACGGGAAACGCCCGCGGGCGGCCAACCTCCGTGTCATCACCGGGCAAGCCGGCGCATGAGCAAGCCGCCGGTTCGGTGACCGATGGCTTGCCGTTGGAAATTCCGCCGGTCGTGAGTGACATGGCCGGGGGAATCTCCTTGGGCGGGCCGGAGGTTTGGCTCGAGCAGCCGGCCATGACACGAGGGAACACGAACCCAGGCGCCATGAATCCGCGCTCGCATCGGCTCTGACGCCGAAATCGCGCATCCTGTCCGGCAGGGTTTGTCGTTCACCCGATGTGGGTACAAGTCGACGCAATCGGACACGATGAATCGCCAGACTTGTCGACATTTCTCTGATCTGACGGGCCGATTCTTCCGACGCTTGAGAACCGAGGGTCAGGACCGGCCCTAAGGCCCCAACGGAAGCATCGTTGCGGAAAACGGCAATGATTGCCGGTACCGGCGCGCCGCCCGATCATGCCTTGAACCGGCGGGGTCCGAATTGACAAATGCCCGAAAACCCAATCTATTGTATTTGCTCTTTGGAAGACGTTTGCTGTTGTTCAGCGGCCGGGGGTGGGCACCCATTGATTGACAAAACAGTTGTGGCCTGACTGCAGCGGCGTCACCTGCTGGTTGTGCAGTAATCGGTCCTCGACCCGCCCAGCCTTGGATCGGTGCGCCGACGGGTCGAAGGTCACGGGTCATCCGGGCAAGAACCGGTGACGGCATCGGGTAAATTGCCTGCCAGCTCTTCCGCTCCATTTGAATTCGTTTAACTATCTAAAACAAAATTGTGACGGGGCGGGACCAGAAAACGAAACGATACCATTCGCGCAAAGGGGGGAACAAAAAAATGAAACCAATAAACCTCGCGGCACAGGCCATACTCGCTGCGATCGTCGTGATCGGCGCATCCGGTGCCGCATTCGCGCAAGCCGATTGCAAGAGCCTGATCAAGCCGTCACCCTTCGGGCCTGATGATCAGACGGGGGCAAGCAATCGGATCACACCGGCCGTCACCAAGGCCGCGGCGGCGGAAATCAAGACGGGCGAAGTCGTTCCTATGGCGAACGTTCTGGTGGACGGCATTCCACTGTTCGGAACGCGGTTCTCGAAAGACATTCTCACCGCCACCGGACTGGCACCGGGTGCCGAACAGGGAAAGAACGATGCGACATACATGGAAGACACCTGGCTCAGTCAGAGCCATGTCGGTACCCATTTCGATGGTATGGGACATATCGGCGTCAAGGACTGCTACTATAATCAGACGCCAATGGGCAAGTACGTGACCCAGAACGGCCTCAAGAAGCTGGGGCTGGAGAACGTGAAGACTTTCGCGACCCGCGGCGTCATCATCGACATGGTGCGGGTCTTCAGGGAAGCCGGCAAGCTCAAGAAAAACGCGAACTGCAAGAGCGACTGTCTGGACGGCGGCACATTGATCACCGCTGCCGATATCCAGGCTGGTCTCAAGATGTACAACGTCACGCTGCGGGAGGGTGATGCCGTCTTCATCCACACCGGGTGGGAGGATCTGTTCCTGCAGTATCCCGCCATGAATTCCGTCTACAATGCCTCGGAACCCGGCATCGGAATGGAAGCGGCGCAGTGGCTGGCGGACCAGAAGGTAGTTCTGATCGGTGCCGATACCTTCGCGGTTGAGGTATGGCCCGCGGAAAATCCTGCTGAGGCGATCCCAGTCCACGTCTTTCTCATCCCGAACAACGGTATTCATATCATCGAGAACGTGCGCACCGACCTGATCGCCGCGGCGGCACAGAAGGACGGCAGAGCAACGTTTTTCCTGAACATGACCGTGCCGCGGGCGGTCGGCTTTACCGGCAACTTTGTCAATATCGAAGCAATCCGCTGATCAGTCGTCCACCCTCGTCTGTTCCGGCGCCCCGGGCAGAGAGCCAACGCCCGGGGCATTCGGGTCCGAACGGCGCGGATCTGAGCCGCACAACTGCAGAACGCGCGGATTTGAGCCCCTTCGGGCATGGACGGCTGAGTCTGGGCCGCCTGAGGCCAGGGCCGCTGAATCCAGGCCGCCTGAGCCTGGGCCACCTGAGCCTGGGCCGCTTGAGCCTGGGCCACGTGAACCTGGGCTGCCTGAATTCGGGCTGCCCGAGTTTGCGGCCCCTTAATCCGGCCCCCCTGAGATCGGGCCGGCTGGGCATGAGCCGTCGGCAGTTGCTGGCCGGGGCCGTCGGCGCTGCTCTCGTTCCGGCAGAATCACGCGCAGCGAGTCCGCCCTACCGCATCGCCTTCGCCAACCTCAACGAGGCCCAGGGTGCCCGGATCGAGGGGCTGGGGTTTACCGGCTACGACGTCCGCCGGAGCTTCGAACTCGCCGCGCGCACCCTGCCGGTCGAAATCATCTACTACGACAACGCCGGCGACGAGGAGACCGCTGTCTCCAACGCCGACGACGCAATCAGCGAGAAGGTGGATCTGCTGATCGAGTACAACGGCGAAACCGACGTCAATCCCGAGATCGCGCGCAAAGCGGAGGCGGCCGGTATTCCGGTCCTCGCCATCGGATTCCCGGTGGGCAAGGCGCCGCTCTATGGCGCCGACAACCTCGGCGCGGGACAGATCGCCGGTCACGCGCTTGGGGCTTTCACCAAGCAAACCTGGCCCGACGAAACCCCGGTGGCGGCGATCCTGGGCGACCTTGGCGATTCCGCCGAATCAGTGACGCAGCGGATCAAGGGGATTACCGAGGCGCTGCACGCCGAACTGCCCGACGTTGAACCGGCCATGCTGGACAGCGGCGGACAGCCGCAGCGCGGCGACGATCTGCTGACCAAATACCTTCGAGCCCAAACGCGGCGCAAGGTCCTGGTCGCCACGCTCGACGACGCCACCGCGCTCTGGGCGAAGACCGCGGTGGAAGTGGCGGTGCGGATGAATGATTGCGTCATCGTCAGCCAAGGACTGGACCGTAGCGTTCACGGCGGCGCCCATGAGAAAAAGGAAATCGACCCGATGAACCGGGGCAGCGTGGTTCTGGGTTCGGTCGCCTACTACATGGACCGTTACGGCTACGACGTGCTGCCGCTGGCGCTGAAGATGTTGCGCGGCGAAACCGTGCCGCCGCACACGTTCACGCAGCACATCCTCGTCACCGGCGCCAACGTGTTCCGCGAATATCCGCCAATCGATATGAACTGACCGCCGGCCATATCCGGACGCGCCCTGCGTCCGGAGACGCCCCGCGTTACGCCCACGCTGTGTCAGGCACACCCTGTGTCAGGCACGCCCTGCGTCGCGCACCCGCTGTGTGGGGACACATGCCGCCGCCTCGCGGCGCGCTCCATGACCCGGCACGTCCCGGTCATGGGCCGGCGGACAACGATCCGCCCGAACCGTCCTGCCCGAGGCACCGGCTACGCCGTAGCGTCCGCCACCCGCACAACGAGCTTGCCGGTGTTCTCGCCGCGGAACAGCATGCCGAGAGCGTCGGGCGCGCGGAGCAGCCCGTCGAGGATGTGCAGGCGTTGGCGCAACTGTCCCTCACGGTGCCGCTGCGCCAGCCAGTTCCTGGCCCCCTCGTAACGGGCGTTATAGCTGAACACCTGAAAGCCCTGCATGCGCGCCCTCCGTGTCAGCAGCTGACCCAGGTTGCGAGCGCCATGGGGCGGATCGGCCGCGACCTGAGAGATGCGGCCGCACAGCACGACCCGCGCTTCCGCTCGCAGATGCAGCAACGCCGCGTCCAGGGTTGGCCCACCGACATTGTCGAAATAGAGATCGACGCCGTC
This sequence comes from Rhodopila sp., assembly GCA_036398735.1. Lineage (GTDB taxonomy): Bacteria > Pseudomonadota > Alphaproteobacteria > Acetobacterales > Acetobacteraceae > Rhodopila. The sequence continues at coordinate 135 of DASWON010000473.1, read as the reverse complement.
CGGACAGGCCCGCCCGATCGCCGCAGCCAGATCGGGCTCGGCCTTGTAGTCAATGACAGCGTCAAGGCGGAGTTCGTCGCGCAGATAGGCACACTTCGCGGTCCCGCCGGCGATGCCAACCACCCGACAGGCTTC
>DASWON010000472.1:0-6265 GCA_036398735.1 Rhodopila sp. | reverse complement strand
GACGCTGCATAGCAGGAACGTTCTGGCTATGGAGGTCGAGGGTGAGCACTCTCTTCCTGCATGGTCAATATACTTAGTGCCCATCGTGATCTGCCCCCTAGTGCGCAATGTCGTAGATGCCCCTTCCGATGGGAAGCCGAGACGGCCGCTCTCGGCGGAGCTTTGTCGCGATGCCGTCACTATCTGGTGGTGACAACCTGCGTCGTGATATATGATTTGCCGGCTCATACAATCTTGTTCGGGAATGGCTTTGACTTTTTCGGCCTCCAGCTTGCAGACGGTCACCTGAACGGTGCCAGGCGCCGTCCAGGATGTTACCTCGGATCATCGGACGGTTGCCTCGTATATTGCAACAATGGGGCGGGCGCTCGACAGTATTGGCGTCGCACTCTGTCTGTTCGACGACGCCGACCGCACGATGCTGTGGAACGCGACATTCCTTCGGTTCTTTCCGGAGCATGCCGGTCATGTTCATGTCGGCGAGAGCTACTGGGCCAATCTTGGCCGATTCTATGAGAGCCGCCTTCCTCCCGCCGAACGACACAGCATTGAACGATATATCGAAGACGGGATCCGCAGGCATCGCGCCCAGTCCCGCCCGTTCGTGTTCCAGCACCGGGGCCGCCTGCTTCGTGTGGCCTCGCTGCCGATGCCGGACAACGGACGCGTCCGGATGTGGACGACACTGACCGACCCGGAAAGCCAGGCTCCGGCCGGAGGACCATTGCACGGCCATATTCCTCTTGAGGATCTGTTCGCCAATCTGGCCGATGGCGCGATGGTGCTCGATCCCTCCGGCGGGATCATTGCCGTCAACCAGGAGTTCCTGGCACTGTACGATGCGGCGTCACCCGCCGACGTCCAAGGTCTAACCTTCCCCCAGGTGGTTGGGCGTGCCTGGATCGAGGCGACGGGCGAGGCGACCCGGGTGACCGAACGGCTGGCTGCGTTCATCGACAACGCCCGCTTCGCCGGGGCCCCGTTCGAGGTGGAGCTGCCAGGCTCGCGATGGCGTCGCGTGCTCGAACGGCGGATGCCTGACTCCACCGCCTACCTCAGTCATGCCGACATCACGGAACTGAAGCGCCAGCAACAGGCATTGTCCGAGGCCGAACGTCAGGCCCGCGACGGGGAGGAACGCTTTCGTCTCATTGCAGAAAATTCCGGCGACATCATCGTCTCGCTGGGTCATGACGGGAAGATGCATTTCGTTTCGCCGTCCATCACCCCTGTTCTGGGGTGGATGCCACGCGATGTGAGCGGCGGATTGATCGATATGCTGATCTGTTCCGAGGATCTCAGGCAGTTCAGGAACGCGGTGCTCGGTGGAGACCGCGGGCCGGACGTGGCGCAGGCCGACGATCAGCAAAACGTGCTGACCTGCCGGCTGCGCCATAGGCAAGGAGGCTTGGTCTGGATGGAGGCCCATGCACGTTCGGTCAAGGTCTCGCCGTCGCAGCCCATCCGAGCCGTCTGCAGCCTGCGCGACATCACCAAGCGGGTCGCGGCGGAGACTGCGCTGCGGGAGGCATACCGGCAGCTGGCTGTCTTGGCGGTCACCGACGCGTTGACCGGCATCGCCAACCGTCGCCGCTTCGAGGACGTGCTGGTCCGGCATGGTTCCGCGGCGGCGGCGGTTGGGGAGCCGTTGTCGCTGCTGCTGATCGATGTCGACCACTTCAAAGGTGTCAACGACGTGTTCGGGCATCAGGCGGGCGATCGCTGCCTGCAGATGGTGGCTCCCATCATCGAAGGCATCGTGCCGCACGAAGATAATCTGGTCGCGCGGTTTGGCGGCGAGGAATTCGCCGTCGTGCTGCCAGGAATGGCCGCGCCGGGTGCGCGATCTGTCGCGGACGCGATACGCGCCGGGATCGAAGCGGACCGGGGCCAGGATTTCAACGCGGCAACGCCGGTGACGGTCAGTATCGGCGTTGTCTCAGTCGTTGCGCAGGACGGCGTCTGGTGCGGAACGGATGCACTGATCTCGGCCGCCGATCGGGCCCTGTATCGCGCCAAGCGGTCGGGCCGGAATCAGGTGGCGGTGGCCTGATCCGCTCGCCGCTTCCGCCAGGAACGACGCGGGGTCTGGGCCAGTCCCGCGGAAGGGCGCACATCCGGCTTGGGCAGTTTCGGAATGACTGGAGACGGCGTGGCAGCCATCCCCTGTGTCGCCGCAGGGCGGGGGAGCAAGCAAACGAGGGAGCGGCCCGGTGACCTGCGACGTGGGCTTCGAAACGCAGCCCGTTCCGTCATGGCCGGACCTGGACCTTGGGCAGATGAAAACCGGCACTGCGCCCGGCCACCTTCGAGCCCCGAAATCACCGCGACTCGGATACAATCGGGAAACAGCATTGTAACAGAGGCTGCCCACATTCGCGCTCGGCTTGAAACCCGCAGTCAAGAGGTTACGAAATGACCGTCATGAAGCGTCTCGGCACCGTTGCCGCGGTTGCGGCTTTGGCGGTGGTTGGTGTCACGGCTATGCCGCGCGATGCAAAGGCCTGGTGGCGTGGCGGCTGGGGGGTCGGGATTGTTTTGCCGCCTGTCGTGGTGGCACCTCCCGTCTATGCGCCTCCCGTCTATGCACCGCCGCCGGTTTATGTTGCCCCGCCGGTGGCCTACGCGCCGCCGCCGGGCCCCTATTATCCGGCACCCCGGCGTGTCTGGATCCCGCCGCACTGGGCCGGTCCGTACTGGGTCCAGGGTCACTGGTCCTGAACCGCGCGCCGGACGATCCGGCGCATTGTGCCAGTGCATTGTACCAGGGCATTGTACCAGCGCCTTGTGGCGGCGCATTGTGATTGACGAAGCGGCCAACAGGGTCCACCGCTGATACCCATGTTGCGCCGCTTCGAAGCTCTCCTTGATCCAACCGCCGGTACGCCGGCTCCGCCTCCGAACGCCGGCCTCGCCCGGTTCTACTGGTTCTACATCCGGCAGGTCCGCGGCCTCACCGCGGCACTGTTCGTGTTCGGTGGCCTGATCGCGATCCTCGATACGATGATTCCGGCCTTCATTGGCCGGGTTGTCAGTCTGGTATCGACCAATCCGCCCGGAACGCTGTTCCACGAGCACAGTGTCGTTCTGCTTGCTATGGCGGCCGTCCTGCTGATCGTTCGTCCCCTCAGTTTCGCCGCGCACAGCGTGCTGGTGAACCAGGTCGTCAATCCTGGGTTCTCCAACATGATCCGCTGGCAGAACCACTGGCACGTGGTGCGCCAGAGCTGGACCTTCTTTCAGAACGACTTTGCCGGTCGCATCGCCAACCGGGTGCTGCAGACCGGGCCGGCGTTGCGCGAAAGCCTCGTCATGGCCTTCGACGCGGCGTGGTACATCCTGGTCTACGGCTCCAGCGCCCTGGTGCTGCTGGGGCGGCTCGACTGGCGCCTGACGCTGCCGATGCTGCTTTGGTTCACCTGCTACGCCGGCATGCTGCGCTATTTCGTGCCCCGGCTGCGCGACCGCTCGCGCCATGTGTCGGAGATGCGCTCGACCCTCACCGGCCGTGTCGTGGACAGCTACACCAACATCCTGACCGTCAAGCTGTTCGCCCGTGCGGCCGACGAGGACCAGTTCGTCCGCGACGCAATCGACGACCACACCGAGGCGTTTCGCGACCAGACCAGAATGACCACCGCCTATACCTTTACGCTCATGCTGATGAACGCCAGCCTGATGGTATCGATGGCCGCTGTCGCGCTCTGGCAGTGGTCGTCCGGCAATATCGCGATCGGGGCGGTCGCCACCGCGATCCCATTGGCCTGGCAGCTGAACAATATCGCCGGGTGGGTTGCGCGCAGCGTGACCTCGATCTTCGAGAATATCGGCACCGTGCAGGACGGCATGCGGTCGATCGACGTGCCGCGGCAGATGCCGGACCCGGCGAACGCCGTCGAACTGCAGGTGGGCGGCGGTGAAATTCGCATCGAAAATCTGCATTTCGATTACGGGCGTGTGCGGGAAAACGTCCCCGGCAAGCGCTATCCCGCCGTTCTGCATGGCATCAACCTGACGATCGCCCCGGGCGAGCGCGTCGGGCTGATCGGTCCGTCAGGTGCGGGCAAATCGACGCTCGTGAACCTGCTGCTGCACTTCTTTGATCCAGCATCCGGCCGGATCCTGATCGACGGCCAGGACATCGCGAGCGTGACTCAGGAGAGTTTGCGACGTCACATCGCGATGGTGACGCAGGACACCTCCCTGCTGCATCGCTCGATCCGCGAGAACATCCGCTACGGCAGGCCCCAGGCCACGGATGCCGAGATCATCGCGGCGGCGCAGCAGGCGCACGCACACGACTTCATCCTGGGCCTGGAGGATTGGTTCGGCCGGCGCGGTTATGATGCCCATGTGGGGGAACGCGGCGTCAAACTGTCGGGCGGTCAGCGCCAGCGCGTGGCACTGGCTCGGGTGATCCTGAAAAATGCCCCGATCCTGGTGCTCGATGAGGCAACATCGGCGCTGGATTCGGAGGTTGAGGCCGCTATTCAGGAGCAACTCGACGCGTTGATGGAGGGCCGGACGGTCATCGCCATCGCCCACCGGCTATCCACGATATCACGCATGGACCGGCTGATCGTGCTCGACCAGGGCCGTATCGTCGAGGCGGGTTCCCACGCCGAACTGCTGCTGCGCGATGGCGTCTATGCAAGATTGTGGCGGCGCCAGTCGGGCGCGTTCGACTCAGGCAGCTTCGACAGCGTCGGTGGCCGGGACCGCGTGTCCGCCAAGTAGAACCCGTATCGCCTGTTCGGCGTCGGTCCCCGCCGGGATGACATGAAGCGTTTCGGGATGCGTCGCGTTCAGTGCGGTGACCCCGTTTTTCGGACAAATCCCGAAGCAGCCGGTCTCGATCACCCGCACCTGACGGCGCCGGCCGATGTCCCGCAGTTCCTGGCGAAGTACGGTCTTGAGGCTGTCCTTCTGCTTCGGACCAAAGCCGCCGTCACACTTCTTGCCGCATTTGCGGCACAAGACGACGATGTCGCGCCACGGCGTCGGACGGGAAAGCGGAGCGTTTTTTGCGGCCATGTCGGGTGATATGGGAAGCGGGCGCGGCGATTTAACCGGGTTTCTCAGCGTTCCGGTTGTCAAGTCTCGGCTGGCGGCGATGCGTGCCGAGCGGGATGACCAGGCGACGCCGGGGAATTGCCGGGACAGTTGCCCTCGTATCTCCCGCCATCAATAATCAGGAGACGGTGCGGCATGTTGTCCGCCCGACGCGTGGAGGAAACAAGAATGACGGGCATGCTCGACGGGAAGGTCGCGCTGGTGACAGGTGGCGGCAACGGCATTGGGCGAGAGGCCGCTCTGGCCTTCGCCCGCGAAGGCGCCCGCGTAGCGGTCGCCGACTATGAGGCGGAGTCGGCACGTGAGACGGTCGCCCTGATCAACGGTAGCGGTGGCCAGGCGATTTCCCTGTCGGGTGACGTCACCAGTGCCGCGCAGGTGCAGACCATGCTCGACGGCGCGATTGCGGCCTATGGCAAGCTCGATTGCGCGTTCAACAACGCCGGGATCGCGCCGTATCAGGTCGACACCTTTGGCAAGCTGACCCATGAATGGGCCGAGGCATCGTTCGACCGGATGATCGAGGTCAACCTCAAGAGCGTCTGGCTTTGCATGAAGCACGAGATTCCGCTGCTTCGAGCGGCCGGGGGCGGGGCGATCGTCAATACCGCATCGGTTGCCGGGCTGATCGGACTGCGCACCTCCAGCGGGTATGTGGCGGCCAAACACGCGGTGATCGGTCTGACCAAAACCGCGGCGCTGGAGTACGCTGAGGAGGGAATCCGGGTGAACGCCGTCTGTCCCGGCTACATCGTGACCCGCATGACCGCGCCGACGCGCGAAACGCGAAGCGAGGCGATCATCGCACGCACGCCCATGCGCCGGTTCGGCGAACCGCGGGAGATCGCCGAAATGGTGGTATGGCTGTGCTCGGATCGCGCCAGCTACGTCACCGGCGCGGCCTATGAGGTAGACGGCGGCCTGACGGCAGCCTGAAGTCGGTGCTGCGCTGAGGCCACGGGCTTCCTTCGGAAGATAGGGCGGGCAGCAGGTGATAGGCCGGCGACACCACCCCGGCCTGTCACCGCCCCGGCCTGTCACCGCCCCGACCTTTCACCGCCCTGACCCGTCAGGATCGTTCCGCATCCCGACCCGCCGCAACCGGGTGCGCCGAGGTCAGGCTGTCTGCCCGGGGCGTCGCCCCTGCGGAGATTGCCCCCCTGCGGAGATTGCCCCCCTGCGGAGATTGCCC
>DASWON010000471.1:0-3507 GCA_036398735.1 Rhodopila sp. | reverse complement strand
TCCCGGCTGGTGATCGACTGCAACCGCGATCCCTCCTGGCCGTCCGCCGCGGCGATCAGGTCCTTGCGGATCTCGATCTCGATGTGCGGCAGCCCGCGCTTTTCGCCATGCGTGGGAACGCTGTAATCGCTGTCCTCGGTGATGGCGTACGGCGCGTTGTCGCCAACGATGAGATCGCCCTCTCGCTGCAGCAGGTCCAGCAGGATCCGAGCCAGCCGCGGATCTTTGTTGTACAGCATGCCGACCTGCATCGCTCGGCTTTCGCCCTTGAACGACGGGGTGAAGCTGTGCATCGCGACCAGCACCGTGCGGCGCTGGGCGCGGGCGTCCAGCATTGCGCGGATGCGGTCGTGGTAGGGGGTGAAGATCGCCGCGACACGATCCGACCGGGCCTGCTCCGTCAGGTTCCGATTGCCTGGGATCGGCGTGTACTCGCTGACCTCCGGCATCGCGGACGGCCAGGAGGGATCGCGGTTGCAGTCGATCACCAGCCGGGAATAGGTCTGCAGCACCGCCGTCGCATCGAGCAGCGCCGACAGGCGTTCGGTCACCTCGGCGATGCCGATGTCCCAGGCGATGTGGCGCTGGCGTTCGGCCTCGGACACGCCGAGGTCGCCAAGCGCCTTGGGGATCATGCGGCCAGCGTGGTCCGCGGTCAGGAAAATGTCCGACGTAGCGGCTTCGCGCAACACGCGGACGGGGGGTGGATCTTCGGCGGTGAGCAGCATCGGCCTTCCCGGTTGCAGCACGCGCACAATGCGCTAACCTCGTACCATGGACAAGGAAACCCAGCGGGCACACCACGACCTCGGCGGTGTCACGAAATTCATGTGCGAGCCGGTGGACACCGAGCCGCATGGCCTGACCGACTTCGACCGCGAGGTTGATGCGCTGCGCCAGATGCTGGCGGCCAAGAAGCTGATGTCGGTGGATGAACTGCGCCGCGGGATCGAGGCGATCCCCGAAGCCGACTACCTCCGTCTGAGCTACTACCGGCGCTGGATCCGTTCGATCACCGACAACCTGCTGCGTCATGGCGTCATCACCGAGGCCGAGTTGCGTTCGGCCCTGGGGGCGCCGTGATGTTTGCCGCGGGCGAGACGGTGCGGGTCAAGAACGAATGGCCCGAGGCGGCGGGGCCGGTGCATATCCGCACGCCGCATTATGTGCGCGGCGAGGTCGGCGAGGTCGTGCGCTGGCTGGGCGACTTTCCCAATCCCGAAGACCTGGCGTTCGCTCGTCCGGCGGAACGGCGGCCGCTGTATCACGTGCGGTTTCGCAAGGGCGCGATCTGGCCGGAAGCAAAGCCGGACGACGAACTGCTGGTCGAAATCTTCGAACATTGGCTGGAGCGACCATGAACATCCTCGAAACGGACGGCGAGCGGTTGCTCGTCGCGGTGCGGACGTTGCTTGAGCAGAAAGGTATCGTTTCGACGGCCGAGGTTCAGGAGCGGATGGCCAGCACTGACGCGGCCAGCACGGGGCAGGGTGCGCGGATGGTCGCCCGGGCCTGGGTGGATCCCGCGTACCGGGCCCTGATGCTGGAGGATGGGACCAAGGCCGCCGAGGCGATGGGGATCATGATGCGGGGCATGCCGCCGCTGGGTGTGCTCGAGAACACGCCCGAGGTGCATAACCTGGTCGTCTGCACGCTGTGCAGTTGCTACCCGCGCGCGGTGCTTGGCTACCCGCCGTTCTGGTACAAGTCGGCGGCATTCCGGGCCCGGGCCGTCCGCGATCCCCGAGGGCTGCTGGCCGAGGAGTGGAAGACGATCGTTCCGGATGCGGTGAAGGTCCGTGTGGTGGATTCGACGGCTGATTACCGTTGGATGGTGCTGCCGGCCCGGCCCGCCGGCACTGACGGCTGGGACGAGGCGCGGCTGGCAGGCATTGTGCGCGAGGGCGACATGATCGGGGTGACCGTTCCGGCGATTTGAGGAGGCGATGGGACGTGTCCCGACCCCGGCTCCGGCAAGCCGGCTCCAACGTTGGCTCGTCGCCTATGTTTTCGACCTGGCATCGATTTGACCTTACCGGTGCGTCAATCTAACGGACGAACAAGTCCCTGCGTTTGGCTGCGCGACAGCAATCGAGCAAATAGCGGCGCCGGTGTTTGAAAGTGGGCAGGTCGCGGCGGGGAGGGCACGCATCCCCGCTTGGCGGTTCATTCTGAAATCGATTGAAAACGCGGTTGCGAGCTGCAGGCAAACGGATCCCGGGATCTCGCTCCACTGATCTTTGGCGATCCCTGGTGCGATGTCGGCAGTGGCGATCGAGCCCGATGACTTGCCCCTCCGCTCCACCGGGATGACAATAGCGGCCGGGACAGGAAAAAGGGCCAGGGATCATGGACTTCGCATTCCCGAATGCACTCGGCGACGGGTCGGCAAAGTTCCTGGCTGTTCGACGTACGGCGTCCCCGCCGGTCCTGGGTACCCTCGGACAACCCCTCGTGTACAAGCCGGTGTCGTGCCTGGCCAGCGGCGCCTCCGAAATTATCAGCGGCCCGTTCGAAATCATGAGGTCCGAAATCATGCGATCCGCGATGACGGACTGCGTGCCGGGTCGGCAACAGGACAAGAGGGCCTACCGCGGCCCGGGGGCCCGCGACGTTTCAGCTGAGCCACGCAATTGACCGGGCACCGGCTGCACAGCTTCTTCTGGCCTGAATCGATCGCGGTCCTGGGGGCCTCGCCCGATCTGCATCGCATCCGCGGCCGGCTGCTGCACCAGCTACGGGAGAACGGCTTTCCCGGCCGCATTCTGCCGATCAATCCCAGCTACCAGGAGATCGATGGGCTGCCGTGCTATCCCTCGATCGGCGCGGTGAAGGGCCCCGTCGATCTTGCGCTGGTGGCGATTCCGGCGGCCGGCGTGGTGGCCGCCATCGAGGAGTGCGCCCGGGCCGGCGCGAAGAACGCCCTGATCATCAGCTCGGGATTTGCCGAGGAGGGCGGTGCCGCGGGCGACATGCAGGCGGAACTCCTGGCGGTCACGCAACGAACCGGCATCCGAGCCTGTGGCCCCAACTGCGAGGGTTACTACAATGCGCTGGGTCGCGTCGCGACGACATTCAGCCCGACCGTCGAAACGAAGGCGGACGACGTCCGCACGCTGGTCTCGGAAAAGCGTGTCGGCGTTATCGCTCAGTCCGGCGGCATCGGCTTCGCGCTGTTCAACCGGGGAAAGGCGGCGGGCCTGGGGTTCAGCTACGTGATCTCCACCGGCAACGAAGCCGATCTGACCATGGCAGACTTCCTTGACTACATGGTGGAAGACCCCGACACCCATGCGGTGATGCTGTTCTGCGAGGTGGTCCGTAATGGTTCCGATTTCGTTGCGGCGCTTCGCAAGGCCCGCAGCCTCGGCAAGCCGGTGATCGCGATCAAGGTCGGTCGTTCCGATGCCGGCACGCGAGCAAGTGCGTCCCACACCGCGTCGCTGTCGGGTTCCTACGCCGCCTACCACGCCATTTTTGAGCGCTACGGCGTCATCGAGGCGGAGG
>DASWON010000470.1:0-23272 GCA_036398735.1 Rhodopila sp. | reverse complement strand
ATACGGCGGACGACGTGGCCCTTCCCCTGCAGGCGCTCATGCCTGACCACCGCGCCGGCTGCACGTGCCTCCAGCGAGGTGTGGTCCGTTGAGTTGTTGTCGTAGACATAGATGACCGCCTCCGGCAGAGCGCGGCGGAAGTCCGACACCACCTTGCCGATCGAAGCCTCTTCATTCCGGCATGGGATTAAGACCGCAACGCGTGGCCGGCTTCCGGGGAGGTCCAGCGCGACCGACATCGACCTTCCCGGCTGCGGCAGCAGGAGCCGGCCAAGCGGCCTGTCGAGGGTGGCGGAGATCACGAGCGTTTCCATCTAATAGGCGTTCGGCATGCGCAGCACGCAGACGATGGTCTGCCACAGGATCCGAAAGTCTCCGGCCACGCTCCATGTGGCGATGTACTCGAGATCGCTGTCGATGCGCCGCAGAAGCTTTTCCTCGGTATCTGTCTCACCGCGCCAGCCGCGGACCTGAGCCAGACCGGTCAGGCCTGGCTTGACGCAGTGGCGGGCTGCATAGGTATCGGTGACTGCCTCGAAGGGCCGGCCGGCGGCGCAGGTGCCGGGCGCATGGGGCCGCGGGCCGACCATTGACATCGACCCCTCCAGGACATTCAGCAACTGCGGCAATTCGTCGAGCGAGGTGTGGCGCAGGATGCCACCGATCCAGGTCACGCGTGGATCATGACGGGTGGCCTGGCGGATCGCCCCCGGGGGCGACAGGCTTCCATAGGTCGGCAGGTCGTGAAACATCGTGCGGAATTTCAGCATGACGAAGCGCCGGCCGTGCAGCCCGATACGCTCCTGCCTGAAGAGTGCCGAACCCCTGCTTGTGAGGCGGATCGCGAGGCCGATCAGGAGCATCGGGAGCCCCATGACAGCCAGCCCGCCCAACGCCAGGACGATGTCGGCGGCTCGCTTCAGGATAGCCTCGCGCCGCCCGCTCAAGCTGCCCGAGAAGCCCACGTCACGAAACGAGATCGGGATGAGGCGGAGGTTTTCCCGGTCAAAGCTGCGGACATCGGGCGCGTAGGAGTGGAAGGCGGACATAGCCTGCTGCATCAGTGGTTTCGACGAGCAGGACCATCGGCCGCAAATCGTTATTGTTCAGTTAATGCCGCATGCTGCCGTAGCTTACGTCAGCAATTTATGCGCGACCGATCGTAGTCATCGGAACACACAACGAACCTGACGGCCGCAGGGCATGTTGTTACCGAACCAAGCCCGGGATGATAGCAGCCAGCCGGACGGATGCCTCCTCAGCGGCGGCCGAGCCGGCTGGTATCTTTGGATTTCGAGCACAGCCGCCACGCCAACCCTGGCGTACCGGTCAGCGCCGACGCTGGTATGAGACAGATTCTGCCGGATCCGCCTCACTGCAGGACATCCGGCCCACGGCAGGATAAAAGCCAGGCGGGACGCGCCAGACCTGAAGCCGCGGAGCCGGGCGAGGCAGGCCCCCGGGTGTACCAGGACGTGGGCCTATCAGGACATGGGCCCATCAGGACATGGGCGCACCAGGACACGGGCGCACCAGGACATGGGCGCACCAGGACATGGGCGGACCCTGCATGCACGGGTATTCCTCGGAACGACGTTCAACCAAACAGGCCTCAGCGAAACACCAGCCGCCGGGAAAGACTGAAATTCACGAACATCCCGGCCAGCGAGCCGGAGGCCGTGGCGATCACCGGCTGGCTGGCAGCCGCCGCGACAAACGTCACCAGGATGACGTAGGTGCCTCGGTTCAGCACGAAGCCGGCCAGGTTGGTGATCATGAACATGCCCCATTGCCGGTGGGCCGGCCCCGATCCCTGGCCGCGGAAGGTCCAGATGCGGTTGAGGACCCAGTTTCCCGTGGCGGAGGTGAGGTAGGCGACCAAGCCCGCGCCATACAGTCCAAGGGCGTGCCGCAGCGCGTAAACGGTGGCCGTGTCGATCACCAGCCCGACGACGCCCACCACGCCGAACCGCATGAATTGTGCGGCTACGACCAGCCGCTCCGGTGTTGCCGACCGCCGCAGAGGCGCGGGCAGCAGGCGGAGGAGGGTCGTCTGCATCGCTGCTGGAAATTCCGATTGTTCGGCCCTGCCTAACGCGAGCCGGTGTGATCTCGCAAGCAGTCTTCATTCCGCCGATCCTGCCGCGACCCCTTTCTCTCGCTTCTTCCACGGCGCCTTTTCCCCTGAACGTTCTTCGGTCTTGGCTCGGGTGGCGGTTCCCGGTGGCCTCCCCGTGGCTACTCCCCCGTGGCTCCGGTCTGGCCCGTTCGGCGGGTCCGCCCGTCCGATCCGCTCCCTGCGCCTCGCCGGTCAAACTGGCGCTGACGCCGGTAAGGGTTGGCGGGGTTGGCGTGGCGGCTGTATGGGCGAAATCAATGACATACCAGTCGTCCCATTGTCGCCGAAAGAGCCGGCACCGCGGCTGGCTGGTGTAGGTCTGCGACGCCGCGGCGGCACGCCCGACTCCGCTGGCGTCAGGACACCGGGCTTGACAGCCCGATCCACGGCACCACGCTGAGCAGCCATGAAGGAGCCGGGATGATCATCGGAACCGCAGGACATATCGATCACGGCAAGACGGCGCTGGTCAAAGCCCTGACCGGCGTCGACACCGATCGCCTGGCCGAGGAGAAGCGTCGCGGCATCACGATCGACCTCGGCTACGCTTACAGCGGAGCCCTCGGATTCATCGACGTGCCCGGCCATGAGAAATTCGTGCACACCATGCTGGCCGGAGCCAGCGGGATCGACGCCGCGCTGCTGGTCGTGGCACTGCCGGAGGGTGTCCGACCGCAAACCCGCGAGCATCTCCAGATCCTGTCGTTGCTGGGCATCGACCAGGGCGTGGTGGCGCTGACGAAGGCCGATCTCGCCCGGGATCGCATCCCGGAGGTCACGGCCGCGGTGCGGGCGCTCCTGACAGGCACCGCGTTGTCGGACGCCCCGATTGTCGCCGTCTCCGCGGCGACCGGGCTGGGGATGGATTGCCTGCGGACGGCCCTGCTGCACGTCGCGCCGCGCGACCGCGACCGCGCAGGGTATCCCCGCCTGGCTGTGGACCGGGTCTTCACGCTGTCCGGCGCGGGGTTGATCGTAACCGGCACGCTGGTGTCGGGGTGCATCGCCACCGACGACCGGCTGGTGCTGTCGCCGTCCGGGTTGGAGCTGCGAGTGCGCGGTCTGCATGCTCAGAATCAGCCTGCAGCCGAGGCCTGTGCAGGACAACGTGTGGCGCTGAACATCACCGGTCCGCGGCTGTCGAAGGACATGGTCACGCGCGGTGACTGGGTACTGCATCCGGACATTCATGCGCCCACCGCGGCGCTCGACGCCCGGATCAGGCTGCTGGCGGACACGCCGACGGCCTTGCGCCAGCATGCGCGCGTGCATCTTCACCTGGGCTCTACCCATGTCATGGCGCGCGTGTCGCTGCTCGATCGCGAGCGGACGGAGCCAGGCGACGCCGTACCGGTTCGTCTGACCTTGCAGCAGCCGATCGGCGCGCTGGCGGGCGACCGACTTGTGATCCGCGACACCGGAGCCACGTGCACGATCGGCGGCGGCGTCGTGCTTGATCCGTTTCCGCCGCGGCGTGGACGCCGCACGGCCGCACGCCTGGCGCAGCTGCAGGCATTGGAACGTCCCTCCGCCGCGGAGGCGCTTCGAAGTCTGCTTGCAGTCCCGCCTGGATGGACGGACGAGACGCTGTTCCTCCGCGCCCGCAATGTGCGGCAGGCGGACCGGACAGCGCTGATCGCCTCGGTGCCGGCCGTAGTCGCGGGCGGTGTGATCTTTGCTCCGTCGATGTTCGATGACGTCCGGATCGATGTGCTGACGGCGCTTGCGGCCTATCACCATGCGTCGCCGGAACTGCCCGGGTTGCAGGCCGAACGGCTGCGCCTGGCGGTACCGCGGCGGCCGCCGGCGGCGGGCTTCGCCGGGATTCTGAACCGGTTGCTGAACCAGCGCGTGATCGATCAGGACGGGCCCTGGTTCCGTTTGCCCACGCATCGCATCTCCCTGTCGCCCCAGGACGAAAGGCTATGGCAGGCCGCCCGGCCGCTGATCGCAGCCGAGCCGTTCCGTCCGCCTCGGGTGCGCGATATCGCAGTCGCGCTGAAGCTGCCGGAGGGCGCGACACGCGCCACGTTGAAACGTCTGATGCGGATGGGGCAGCTGATCGAGGTTGCGCCCGATCATTTTTTCCTGCGCGAAACCGTGGCCGAGATGGCGATGCGCGCGGCCGCGGCGGTCGACGGCGGCGGCACCCTGACCGCGTCCGCATTCCGCGACGGACTGGGCAACGGGCGGAAAGTGGCGATCCAGATTCTCGAGTATTTCGACAAAGTCGGCGTGACGGTCCGCACCGGGGATCTCCGGCGGGTCCGGTCGGATCGGCTGGGATTGTTCGGATCACCGCCGGATCACGGGCGGACAGGGGCGACGGGATAGGTGGCTTGATCCACGCCGGCCGGAGAATTTCTCATACCAGCCTGTGCCAGCGTCCGCTGCTGTGCATGCCGAGCGGGTGTGGTGGCTTGCGCGCGGGTTCAGTGCGTAATGGCCGGCTTGCGGCCCGTGGAGGGGTCGCGGCCTCGGCAAGCGGGTGTCGATTACAGTATTGGCGCGCAGCCGATATCGGCGCCCAACATGGGCACTCATGCAAAGCGCGCCGTCCGGTTTGTTCCCGCGGGACTGGCCACACCCGTGATGTTTCGCGCAGCGAAAGTTGAAAGCGTTCATCGTGCCTTTCGATTCTTCTGGATGCGGGTTCGTTCGCCGTATAGATCGACCTCAACCGACTGAGGTACTCGTGATCTTCGTAAACGTTGCCTGCTATCGTGACCCGGAATGCGTGCCGACCATTCAGGATCTGTTCCGGAAGGCGCGATATCCCGACCAGATCAACGTTGGTGTCATCCTGCAGTCGATGCCCTCCGACGGCATCGAACTGTCGCACGACCGTGTTCAGGTCTGCCATGTCAACGCGGCCAGTTCGATGGGGGCCTGCTGGGCCCGGGCATTGGGCTACCAGCTGTGGCGCGGCGAGGAATACGTCCTCCAGATCGATTCCCACATGCGATTCGCGCCTGGCTGGGACGCGACCTTGCTGGCGCAACTCGCCGTCTGTCCGTCGCCGAAACCGCTGCTGACCACTTATCCGCCGGCCTATGAGCCGCCGGACAATCTGCTCGACGACCATCCGGTCTTCCTGGCGGCCAAGCATTTCGATGAGCGCGGCATTCTGATCCTGCATGGTCTGATCGAACCGCCGCCGCCGACGCCCAGGCCGACCGCCTTCCTCGCGGCCGGCTTTCTGTTCGGACCGTCAGCCTGGATTGGCGAGGTGCCGTATGACCCGTGTCTGTATTTCCATGGCGAGGAGACCACGCTTGCCGCCAGGCTCTGGACGAACGGCTGGGACTTGTTCGGGCCTACCGAGGCGATTCTCTGGCACCAGTATGTCAGGGCCGTGCGGTCGCTCCACTGGGAGGACAACCGGCAGTGGGACCGGCTGGACCTGGTGTCTCTTGCCCGTATGCGAAAGCTCCTCGGAATGGGTGCAGAGGCCCATGATCCGCCGGTGGACCTGACGGGTTACGGTCTCGGTTCGGTGCGGACGCTTGAACAATACCAGCAGATGTCGGGCGTCGATTTTCGCTTGCGCACGATTGCCCCGCATGCCCTGGCGGGCGAGTTTCCACTCGCGGTGCGGTGAGACAGGCGCGTCGGGGCTATCGGACCGGCGCGGTCACGGCGTTGCGGGCGGCTCTGCTGCGGAGTATGGCGTCAAACGCCGCGAACACCTTGCGCATCTGCACGTGCTTGTATGGAAACAGGTCGGGTGGGTCCATCATGTGGATGATCGCGGCGGTGTCAGCCTCGAACACCAGCAGGCGGCCGTCGCGGGTCTCGGCACAGTCGACGGAGTAGTAGTCGAAGCCGAGGCATTCGTGCAGGGCATCGAACGCGGCTGCGTGCCGGCGCGCGAAACCCTCATCGAACGTGGCCATCGCGCTCGCTTCCTCCGCTCGGCGTTCGGCCGATTCGGTCATCCCGGCGTTGAGATAGTGCACCATCCAGTGCTGCGAGATCGCCAGATGACAGAGGAAGGGCCGGCGGTCGATGAAGGCGACGCGGGATTTGCGGTAAAGCCCATCGCCGCCGCGGTATTCCTCGAACGCGGTGACAAAGAAGTCTCGCTCGAACGTATAGCGCAGGTACTGCTCCAGTTCCGCCGGCGTATGAAGCAGTGACAAGCCGATGCCGGCATGCGACCCAAGCGGGCGGATCAGGCAGGGGTACGGCCCATGCGGTGTGTCGAACCCTTCAATCGGGCATCCGGATTCGAGAAGCACCTCGAGATCGGCCCGCGTCACCGCGATAGCGGTGGGGCTGCAAAGGCCGGGGATGTCAGAGAGGGCCCGGGACAGGCGATCGCGTCGCAGGCGCGGCAGCAACCCGGGATCGTTCAGTGCTGGCCTTGGCCACCGTGTATACAGTCGACGATGGCGCGTCAATGCTGCGGCATCACCCTCACCGAGGGCGAAGAACGCCACGTCGTGGTCGGGGATCACCGGCGGCAGCGGTCGATGCGGCAGCACATACAGCAGATCCAGCCGGACATCGAGAAAGTTGGTCAGGAAGTCGAGCGGGGTGTTCGTCATCAGATCGCCTGGCCCCATCACCACCAGCAGCCGCAAAGCGCCCGCGGGCGGCGTGCCAACGCGGAAGATCTGGCTTTCCGCCAGAGCGGCTTCCTGCAGGTCCAGGCCCTCTGCCCGGCGGAAGGCGAGCTGCGACGCGATCGCCGTATCGTATATTCGGGCGACGTCGCCGGCCGTCGGTGGGCTGGATGAGCAGGAACGGCCGATTCGCTCCATCAAGGCGTCGTAGTCGTTGCCCTGGTAGGCGAAATGGGTGAGGTCCGCGGTCCCGCGAACGGTTGGCGGGACAAAATCGTCACACAGCGCCGGTATGGCTTGGTCCATGTAGGACATCGGGTTTCGGTCCTGGTTGCGGCATCGATCCTCCCATCAAGAGGTTAAGGAATCATTTCCGCGCGCGATCGCCTGCCGCCATTTCGTGCCAGCACTCGGAGATCGGCGGATTGGTGCTGCAGC
Source organism: Rhodopila sp. (assembly GCA_036398735.1). Classification (GTDB taxonomy): domain Bacteria; phylum Pseudomonadota; class Alphaproteobacteria; order Acetobacterales; family Acetobacteraceae; genus Rhodopila. The sequence goes on along the minus strand of DASWON010000470.1, from coordinate 16,147 downwards.
CCTCGCCGTGGCAACATCCACACCTAAAGCCCATGCAACGAGCCGGAGGACCCCGCCATGCCCATCGAATATGAGAAGAGAGACGGGGTCGCCTACATCACCCTGAACAACCCGACCAAGGCGAACATCCTGGACAAGCAGACGTCGGATGCGATCTCCGGGGCCTGGATCGACTTATGGGAAGATCGGACGATCCGCTGTGCCATCGTCACCGGCACCGGGGATCGCCACTTCTGCGGCGGCCATAATCTTCAGCTGCGTCCGGATCTGACCGCGGAGGAGCGGGAGTATCTCCGTACACAGCGGATCTACTGGCCGCTCGCGGGCACCGTCCACGGCCAGAAGACCGGGGTCGATGGCCGGATGGGCGATCATTATCCCCGGGTCTGGAAGCCGGTGATCGCGGCGGTGAATGGCTGGGCGGCCGGGGCCGGGATGTACATGCTGCTGACCTCCACCGACATACGCATTGCCAGCGCCGAGAACGCGCGCTTCAAGTTCGGGCTGCTGACGCAGGGCTGGATCGGCAACGGGCCCGGCCCGAGCATGCTGGTCAAGCAGCTGCGCTATGTGGATGCGATGAAGATACTGCTCACCGACGAGCCGTTCGACGCGCAGGAGGCATTGCGGGTCGGACTGATCAACGAAGTGGTACCGCACGCCCAGCTGATGGCGCGGGCTGAAAAACTGGCCCGCCATATCGTTACTTTGCCGCCTGCCGCGGTGCGCATGATGAAGGAGTTCGTGGTACGCTTCGGCAACCTGCCGGACGATCAGGCCTGGCATATACAGAATTTGATGAATGCGATGCTGATCCAGACGACGATGGATGGTGAGGAGGGCCGGGCGGCGTTCAACGAGAAGCGACCGCCGAACTTCACCGGCACGCTGCGCAAGCGTGGCGAGCCGTGGCCGGAGCCATCCGAGGAAGACGCGCAAAGGCTGGACGAGGCCTACCGAAGCGGGGAGTTCTAGAGCGCCTTCGTCCCGCTGGGACTATATCCGGTCTCTTGTGTCCTCACCGGGCGAACAGGTACGCGGGCGAGGTTGGCTTGGCCAACCGCGACTTGCGGTATTTCGGCAGACAAAGTGGTGGGTCGCCGGGCCAAGCCCGGTGATGACACAAAGGTTGGCTGCCGGCGTCCTGGCGGTGACCCAGGACTTCCCACGTGTCATCATCGGACGAACAGGTATGCGGGCTCCGACCCGGTGAGGACACGTCTTACCCTGCGTCGTGAACACCGGTCCGGCCCGCTTGCCCCGCCGAGGCCGCTTCAACGCGCGACGGTCCGGAATCACTGGCGGGATGTGATCGGCGCGCAGTTGGTGCGGCCGGACGAGACACAGTCCTGGATTGCCGCCGCGTGCCGCAACTGCTGCACCACGAACAACACGCCCACGATCAGCGCCAGCAGCAGTCCCAGTCCGACCACCGCGCGCAATGGGCCGCCTTTTGGTTCATCCTCAGCCATCGCGCCGTTCCTCGACCGCATGACAGGCGACCTGAACGCCGTCCGCCATCACATAAGCCGGCTTTTCTACCCGACAACGCTCGTTCGCAAGGGGGCAGCGCGGATGGAACGGACAGCCCGGCGGAGGCGCGATCGGACTGGGCAACTCACCCCCAACCGGCGTTCGGGCGCGCCCGATCTGCTCGAGGTCCGGGATCGCGTCGAGCAGCAGTCGGGTATAAGGATGGCGCGGGTGGCGAAATATCGTCTCCGCCGGTCCCTGCTCGACGATGCGCCCAAGATACATTACTCCCAGCCGGTCCGCCATGTGCCGGACCACCGCCAGGTTGTGGCTGATGAACAGATAGGTCAGACCGAGCCGCTGCTGCAGGTCGCGCATCAGGTTCAGGATCTGCGCCTGCACCGATACATCGAGCGCACTTGTCGGCTCATCGCACACCAGGAAATCCGGCTCGCTTGCGAGCGCTCGGGCGATCGAAATCCGCTGCCGCTGGCCGCCGGAGAACTCGTGCGGATATTTCTCCCCGTCGCGAATGGTCAGACCAACCTGGGAAAGTAACGATCCGACCCGCCCCGCAACCTCATTCGGCCGTGTCGCCAGCCCGAACGCTCGGATGGGTTCCGCAACGATGTCGCTGACCCGCCATCGCGGATTCAACGAGGCATAGGGATCCTGGAAGATCATGTTCATTCGCCGCCGCATCGCCGGTTGTGCGCGGGCGGATGACAAGGCTTTATTTTCAAACAGAATATCGCCGTCACTTGGCTCATACAGGCCGACCGCGAGGCGGGCGATGGTGGACTTGCCGCAGCCGGATTCGCCGACCAGCGCGAATGTCGTTCCAGGCTCAATGACAAAGGACACGTCGTCAACCGCACGCAGCTGACGCCGTGGCTCGCCGGTGAACATCCGTTGCAGGAACGGTCGAGAAACGTCGAAGAAGTGCGAGACCGCGACGGCCTCCAGCGTCATGACGTCAGCCATGCGCATGCAGCCAGCAGGCAGCCTGCGTCGCGCCTGCGTCGAGCAACTCCGGCTGCTGTTCCGGACAGCGGTCGAAGGCGCGTGGGCAGCGGGGATGAAAGCGACACCCTGAGGGCATCGCATCCAGGCGCGGCATCGCGCCGTCGATCTGCCGCAGCCGTTTAACGCGATGCTCCAGCGACGGAATGCTGGCCATCAGCCCGTCGGTATAGGGATGGGCGGGATGGCGGATCACCGCGGCGACGGGGCCGATCTCGGCGATCCGGCCGGCATACATGACGGCGACGCGATCGGCGGTCTCGGCGATCACCCCCATGTCGTGCGTGACCAGCATCACCGCCGTGCCATGGTCACGCGTCAAACCCTTCAGCAGCGTGATGATCTGTGCCTGGATCGAAACGTCCAGCGCAGTGGTCGGCTCATCGGCGATGACCAGCGCGGGTTCGGCACACAGTGCCAGAGCAATCACAACGCGCTGGCGCTGGCCGCCGGAGAACTCGTGCGGATAGGCGTCGATGCGCTGCGCGGCGGCCGGAATGCCGACACGGTCGAGCCACCCGACGGCTTTACGGCGGGCCTCGGCGTCGGACAGATCGGCGTGGGTCTGCATCGTCTCGGTCAGCTGGCGGCCGATGGTGTAAAGCGGGTTCAGCGTCGTCAGCGGGTCCTGGAAGATCGTACCGATGCGCCGGCCGCGGATACGCCGCATGGGTTCGGAGGGCAGGTTGTCGATGCGCGTGCCGTCCAGCCTGATCTCCCCCCCGGCGATCCGCCCGGGCCGTTCGAGCAGTCCGACGATCGCGGCACCGGTCAGCGACTTGCCGGCACCGGATTCGCCCACGACCCCCAGGATCTCCCCCGTGTCGATGCCGAACGAGATCCCGTCCAGCGCCCGCAGCACGCCGCGCCTGGTGGGAAATTCGACGGTCAGGTCGTGCACCTCGAGCAGCGGCATCAGCGCAGCCTCGGGTTCAGCGCGTCGCGCAGCCAGTCTCCGAGCAGGTTGATCGCCAGCACCATCAGGATCAGGGTAACGCCGGGAAAGACGGTCACCCACCACTGGCCGGAGAACAGAAAGTCGTCGCCGAACCGGATCAAAGTGCCGAGCGAAGGCTGCGTCGGCGGCAGGCCGACGCCGAGGAACGAGAGGGTGGCCTCGGCGATGATCGCCTGCCCGAGGCCGAGCGTACCGATCACCATGACCGGGCCGATGACATTCGGCAGCACGTGGCTGAGCATGATGCGCCATGACGGAACGCCGATAACGCGTGCCGCCATCACGTAGTCCTTGTTACGCTCCACCAGGGTGGAGCCGCGCACGGTCCGCGCGAAGTTGGGCCACAGGCTGATGCCGATGGCAAAGATGATGACGTAGATCTGCAATCCCTCGCGCATGGTGCGGGGCAGTGCCGCCGTGATGACGCCGTCGACCAGCAGCGCGGTCAGGATCGATGGGAACGTCAGCTGCACGTCGGCGACGCGCATCAGCAGGGTGTCGATGACGCTGCCGGTATACCCGGCGAGCAGGCCAACGCCGATGCCGACGACGATGGCGAACAGCACCGACAACAGGCCGACCACCAGGCTGACGCGCATCCCGTACATGATCGCCGAGAGGACGTCGCGGCCCTGGTTGTCGGTTCCGAGGGGGTTCGACCAGTCGGCGTCGGACATGAAGATGGGCGGCTTGAAGCTGTCCATCAGCGACAACGACGCCACGTCGGTTGGATCATGCGGGGCGATCAGCGGTGCGAAGACTGCTCCGACGACCAGGATCAGCGCGATGACCGCCGACACCAGCGCCACCGGCGAGGTGCGGAAGCTGTATGCCATGTCACTGTTCCATGCCCGGGCGACGATCGGCGGCGGCATCAGCGGCGCACCCTGAGGCGCGGGTCGACGGCATAGTACAGCAGGTCGACGACGAGGTTGATCAGCACGAAGACCAGCGCGATCAGCAGCAGATAGGCTGACATTACCGGAATATCGGCCACCGCGACGGATTGCACCAGCAGCAGGCCCATGCCCGGCCACTGGAACACCGTCTCGGTGACCAGGGAGAACGCGACGATGCCACCGAACTGCAAACCCATGATGGTGATGACCGGGACCAGCGTATTCTTCAGGGCGTGGCCGAAATTGATCGCTCGACTGGTCAGGCCGCGGGCGCGGGCGAACTTGATGTAGTCGGTGCGCAGGACCTCCAGCATCTCGGCACGCACCAGCCGCATGATCAGGGTCATCTGGAACAGACCCAGGGTAATGGCCGGCAGGATCAATGAGCGGATGCCGGCCCACGAGGTGAATCCTGTCGTCCACCACCTCCCCACATGGACCACCGGGCCGCGACCGAAACTGGGCAGCCAGCCCAGGCCGACGGAGAATGTCAGGATCAGCAGAATCCCCAACAGGAAGGTCGGCAGCGAGACGCCGATCAGGCTGCCGACCATGAACAGCCGCGACAACGCGGTGTTGCGGTGAATGCCGGTGTAGACCCCCATCGGCACGCCGATCGCGAAGGCGAGCACCGACGCGGTGATGGCCAGCTCCAGCGTCGCCGGCAGGCGTTCTGCGAGCAGGCCGCCGACCGGTTGCGCCAGCCGGTAGCTGATGCCGAAGTCGCCATGCAGCGCGGTCCACAGGAACCGGGCGTACTGCACGAAGAACGGCTGGTCGAGGCCAAGCTGCTTGATCAGGGCCAGCCGCTGCGCCTCGGTATGGTCCTGTCCGAGCAGGATGTTCACAGGATCGCCGACGTAGTCGAACAACGCGAAGGCGATGAAGCCGACGACGAGGAGGACCGGAACAGCCTGGAGAAGCCGGGAGCCGATGAAACCGAGCATGCGGGCGGCAAATAAGGCGGATTCGCACCGCGTTGCCAAGAGCCAACAGCCATAAACAGCGAGGCGCGGCGATAACGGGGCGTCCCGCAAGGATGCTGTTGCATCGCGGCGGCGTCGGGACCGGAACGGCTTTTGACGCACGCCGAGGCTGCGGTGCATGCGCACGGTGCCTCGCGGCCGGCCGTTGCAACGCATGGCGGTGGCGGTCGCCGGCGATTCGCCAGAGACGGCGGCTGCGTGATGCAGGACGATCACGGTCACGGCCGTTACGCCATGGGCGAGCGAGCCAAACGGCAACGTGAGTGGACATTGCCCCTTCATGGCAGAATTTCCTGCCTCGCAACCCATCACGAAAACACCTGGGTGCGCGTTTGCGTTCAACTGACAAGGGGAGGATCTTCTTGGCCAACTTTAACTGGACGACCGGAACGAGCGGCGACTGGACCGCAGCGGCGAACTGGACGCCGGCGACCGTGCCAAACGATCCCGCGGCCGACGTGACGATCGACGCACCAAGCACGGCGGCCTACACGGTCACGATCCATTCGACCGATTCCGTAACGGTGAACTCGCTGACGATGAACGGTGTGGTCGGCCTCGCCGGTTCCAACCAGAACCCGTACAACGCGGGCGCGCTCGAACTGGACGGCACGTTGACCTTCGCACCCGGCTCAGCCGGTACGCTGGGGGGATCATTGCAGACGGTGGTCGTCATGAACGGCGGCACGATCATCAACCCCGGCACCGTCAACGGCTTCATTCAGGCGCAGGGGACGGTTCTGCTGACCGGCACGAACGGCTTCTACGTTACCAACTGGCTGCAGTCCCTGGCGGGGGCCGTCACGATCGATACGAAGTCGATCGCCGAAATGACCGGCAGCACGCTGTTCGACGGCATCTACGAGGCCAAGGGAACCGGCGGTTTCATCGATCTGGGTGGCCCGCGGCAGAACCTGATCGTCAACATCGCGACCGTTGTCGGGCCGCCGCTGATTCCGGAAGGCTGGACCGAGCTGATCCTGGACGGGCCGGGGACCAGCATCAACGAATGGAACGGGACCTCTTACGTCGGTCTCGAGACCACGCTGAACACGATCGGCAGCCGCGGCACCGTCGACGTCACCGAGGGACGCGATTATTCCACAACAAATACGTTGACCGTGCTGGCAGGCGGATTGCTCAACCTGCAGGCCGGGACGTTCGCGAGCGGCGGCATCGATATCAACGGCGGCGTGGTCCAGGGCTCCGGCGTGATCGCCAGCGGCGTGACCAACGACGGCACGCTGACGGCTGTCGGCGGCCTGATGAATGTGACGTCGGGTCTGACCGGCACCGGGGTGGTCAAGTTCGACTTCGACCAGCAAGCCGGCACGGTTTCCGCCACCGGCACGATGTTGCATGTGAACGCCGTCGGGTCGGGGCAGACCTTCCTGATGAACGGTGACGACATCCTGTCGTTCGGCGCGCCGTCGGAGTTCGCCGGCACGATCAGCGCCAAGGCCGGCGATACTCTCGCGCTGCCCGGCGTGACCATCACCAATGCCACGCTGACGGGTCAGACCCTGGTCCTGCAGAACGCCGGTCAGACCGTGGCGTCGTGGCAGTTGGCTGGGAGCTACGCCGGCGATACGTTCGACGTATCTAACGTATCCGGCGGCAGCGTGATCAAGATCGGGGTCGTGCCTCCGCCCAACTTCGCGGTGCAGGACACCACGACGGGCACTGCCTCGATGACATCCGGCACGCCCTACAGCGGTCCGGTCAGCGGCCTGCAGAACGAATACGTCAACATCACCACGGATTCACTGATCATCACCGCGACCGCGCCCAACGCCTTCATCCATACCGGGTTCGGCAACGATGCGATCGACGTCAGCCGGGTGAACGGGGCCAACGTGCTCGATGGCGGCGGTGGCGCGAACATGCTGATCGGCGGATCCGGCAACGACACGTTCTTTGTCGATTCACCCGCCACGACCGGCAGCGTCGCCTCGACGATCGTCAACTTCCATTCCGGCGACAACGCAACGATCTTCGGGGTTGATCCGGCCCACTATGACATGAGCGTCACCGACGCCGTGGGTGCGCCCGGATACCAGGGCGTGGCGATCGGCTTTGGTACCCCTGGCGGCGGGCCTTCGGCGTTCATGGTGCTGGCGGGGTACACCAGTGCGGACCTGTCCAACGGCCGCCTGATCGGCTCCTTCGCGACCGCGGCCGACCCGTCGGGAGGGGCCGGAACGCCGTACTTTGTCATCCATGCGGCCTAGTGTGCCTGCTCGAAATTTCCTCGTGGATCAACTCCTAACGAACGTTCGGATCGACAAGGACACTAGCCAACCCTTGTTTTTCTAGTGTGGTTCATGGTTCTGAAGTCCGCCGCGGCGAGGATCCCCAGGGATGGCGGCCTTCAGAACCACCACACCGGCACTCCGAATCGCCGAAGCGCCCCGCAGGACCCGTCAGTGCGCTTTCAGGGACACTGGAGCCACCGCCGGGGAACCATCCTTTGTGTCACCACCGGGTGAGAGAGCCCGCGCGTGCGGGGCCCGGCCCGGTTGACCCACGACCTTCACTTGGAGACACCGCAAGTCGTGCGTGGCCGGGTTTCGGCCCGGCCATGATACAAGACACAAGCGACCCGATTTCCAGGTGTCAATGAAGTTCGCTGACGTTCGCTCCGGCGCCACGCCTCCGCATTCTGTCCCATAGAGTTGCGACTTCCGGCTCACCGATCGTGGGTATCAGCCCGCATCGTCGACGATTGGCCGCGATCGTGCGGCGGGCGGAGGGGGCGGAGCCGCCCTCCACGTCATGGCGGCGGTCCGGAGGCCGCCGCTTCGCCGCCGTGCCTGGACATTGGGCCCTGAACGCCGGGGCCGGGCGCTGTCGTTGCGCTGACCAGCCAGTCGCGGAACTGCCGCACCTGACGAACGCGCAGACGGTCGGGCAGGGCGACGAACCAATGTCCTTCGGCGCCTAGGACTGGCGGCTCCGGTGCGATCTCCGCCAGCAGACCGTTGTCCAGCATGTCGGCCACGAGGTTGCGGTCCACGACGGCCGCACCCATGCCGGCGGTTGCCGCCTGCACCGCCAGCGCTCGGGTTTCAAACGTAAGCGCCGGGGGCATGTCGGCCCACCCGAGGGCAGCCGCAACCAGCGGCCAGTCTTCCGACCGCGTTCCGGCGGCAAGGCGGGGCAGGTCGCGCGCATCGGCGCCGGAGCGCAGCAGGCGCGGGTTGGTCACCACCACCGGCCGGTCGCGGAACAGCAGCGTTGCTTCCAGTCCGCTCCAGCCGCCGCTGCCCCACCGGATGGCACACTCATACGGCTCCGCGGACAGATCCACTGGGCGGGTGCCAGTGCTGAGCAGCAGGCGCGTGTCCGGATGGCGCGACTGAAAGCCGGTCAGCCGCGGAACCAGCCATAGCGTGAGGAAACTCGACAGGGCGGAGACCCGCACGTCTCCCCCCTGATGCCGCGCCTCGGTGACGGCGGCGTCGATGGCGTCGAAGGCAGCGATCAGGTGTCGTCCCAGGCGGTCGCCGACCTCGGTGAGGCGGGCCCGCGGGCCCCGCGTGATGAACAGCGTCAGGGACAGCGATTGCTCCAGTTCCCGAAGCAGGTGGGAAACCGCGGACGGGGTCACGTTGAGGCCACGGGACGCTGCGGCCAGGCTGCCGGCACGGGCGGTTTCGGCGAACGCCCGCAGCGCTCTGAGGGACGGCACGGACATGAGAATTCCTCATGCTGAGGGTTCACCTTCTCACTACCTCCGCACATCCGGATGCGCCAGGATCGCGACGTCATCGGGAAAGGAAACGGAGATGCTGAAGGCGCATTTCGACCAGTTGGCGGCGTATAACCGGTGGGCGAACCGCCGGATCTACAATGATGCGGCCTCGCTGACCGATGCGGTGCGCAAGTCGGCGGCCGGGCTGTTCTTCGGCAGCGTGCACGGCACCCTCAACCATCTGCTCGTGGCCGACTACATCTGGATGCGCCGCTTCACCGGCGATGGGCCACAGCTGGAGCGCCTGAACCAGATCCTGCATGACGATTTTGCCGAACTGCGGGCTGCGCGCGAGCGGGAGGACGACCGGATCTTCGATTTCGTCAGCAGGCTGACCGACTACGATCAGGAGATCGCATATCAGAACTCATCCGGAAAGACCTTCCGCCAGGCGATCGGTCCGGCGCTGACGCATTTCTTCAACCACCAGACCCATCATCGCGGCCAGGTGCATGCCGGGCTCACGATCGCCGGGATCAGGGAGCCGGCTTCGCTGGATCTTCTGGGTCTGCAGCGGGGCGGGTGATCGGGGCCGGCGACGCGGACGGTGCCGATCGTGTTGTCGCGGCGGCTGTCGGGGGCTTCGTCTTCCGCCCGGCCTTGCCCGCAACCTCGCGTGTTCTGGCTGCCGCGCTGAGCAGCAATGATGGCAGGATCAGGAACGAGGCTTTCATCTCAGTCATCTCCTGTCGATCGAGGCCGTTACCGTCAGTCGGCCGTCGCCCGTCTCCGCCGCTCCGCCGGCGGTCTGGCCCGCACCCGGAATGACGGACCTGCGTTCGCTGTTGGCCTCGCGCGCAGCCGCCACGCCACCCCTGCGCGTGGGCCATTGCCGCTTCGGGTCATTCACGTTCGCTCTCGGTCAGGCGATCCATGATCGCGAGCAGCAGGCCGGAGGCGACGAATGTCAGATGAATGCCGACGCTCCAGGCCAGCTCGCGGTCGCTGAGGCGGTCGATATTCATGAAGTTCTCCAGGACATGAATGGCGGAGATGGCGACGATGGACGCCATGAGCTTGAGCTTCAGATCGCCGAAGCCGACATGGCCCATCCAGGACGGCTTGTCCTTGTGGGCCGCCAGGTCGAGTTTCGACACGAAATTCTCGTAGCCCGCGAACATCACCATCACGACCAGGCTGCCCATGAGGGCCAGGTCCACCAGGGACAGGATTCCGACGATGGTACGGTCGCCATCGGTCGTGAGCACGTGCATCAGCAATTCCATCGCGTGTTGCACGAACTTGGTCAGCAGGACCGCCAACCCGGCGGCCAGCCCCACGTAAATCGGGGCCAGCAGCCAGCGGCTGGCAAAGATCGACTGTTCGATCACCCGCTCGACGAAATGATGTCGCGGGGCTGATCGCTCTTGCATCATCGGCGGTTCAGGGCGGGCGGCGCGTGCCGGATCAGCGTTCACGCCGCTCCCCCGTCAGTTGCAGCAGCATGACGAACAGGTTGATGAAATCGAGATACAGTGTCAGCGCGCCCATCAGCGCGGTCTTTGCGGGATCGCCGCCGATCCTGACGGTGTAGAAAACTTCTTTGATCCGCTGCGTGTCGTATGCAGTCAGGCCGGTGAAGACGAGCACGCCGATGATGGAGATTACGAACTGCAGCGCGCTGGATGCCACGAAGATATTGACCAGCCCAGCCAGCATGATTCCGATGAGCCCCATGATCAGGAACGAGCCGAAGCGCGACAGATCGCGGCTTGTGGAATAGCCATACAGGCTCATGGCGGCGAAGGTACCGGCGCTGATGAAGAATACCCGAGCTACACTTGTCCCGGTATAGATCAGCAGGATGCCGGCAAGCGACAGGCCCATCAGTCCGGCATAAGCCCAGAACACGGTCTGTGCGGTGCCGAAGCTCATGCGCTCGATGCGGAAGCTCAGGAACAGAACGGCCGCCAGTGGCGCAAGCATGACCAGCCAGATCAGCGGCGTTCCGGCGATCTGCTGATAGAACCCGGTTGCAGTTGCGACAAAGGCGACCGCACCGGTGATGGCGAGGCCACCGGCCATGTAATTGTACACGGACAGCATGTATCGCCGCAGTCCCGCATCGAAGGCGGTGCCGCCAAAGCCGGCCTCGCCCGTGGGACGGCTGGTATAAGCGTCGGTTCTCATCGGGTTTCCTCGCTTGATGGAGTGAACTGAGAAGATGATTGGCGCGGCAGCCCCATCCAGTGCGGCCGGCGATGCTCGATCCATTCCAGGATACGGTTGGTCCGGCTCCGCAACGGCGGAATGTCTTCGGCCAGCAGCACAACCCCCAGCGGCAGCATCCACAGACCGAGGATGGGAAGGATGCTGAAAACGCCGCCAACGATCAGCAATGAACCGGCGGGGATACGCAGCCAGCGCGCACCCGGCCGGCGCAGCCAGTGGACCCCGCCCTGGATCCGGCGGGGCAGCCGCCGGACGAGCAGATTTATCCGACGTTCGCGGCCGCGATCCTCATCGAGAGGGGCAGAGCGAGCAGGCACTCGGTCGGGGCGGACAACATACAACGTACGGCTCCTTCGTGCATGAGCCGTGATCGATGCCGGAGGCCGGGGGCGTTCAACTGTGGGATTGGAAGCGATCAACGGGCCCACAGATCGACCGCTGTCCGACGCACGCTGGCGTGGAACACGGCGATCCGACATCGCGAGGTTGGGCGACACCACGTCGCCGTCCTCGCCAGAGGGGCCCGGATCAGTTAAGCCGCATGTAGGCAAGGCCGTTCCGAATATCAAGATTGTTGCATCCACTTTCGGGCGGTATGTGCGGAGCAGTGTTTGCCGGTAACACTCGGCAGGTAACACTCGGCTCCGAAGTTCCGCTCGAGCCCGAGTACCGGACCGTCCATAATAATCGCTCCGGCTTTCGGCATCGCCGCAGAACCTGCGATCTGCCTTCCGTCGGGGTGGAGTTCGCCTCGTGGATGGACGGGACGCGCTTCGGACCGGCGACCGGATCGGGAAGGACGGTTCCTCATGCGATGTCTTGTCGGTGACTTTACCGCCGAGCGGCGGACATACCGCATGATCAGCGAACTGGCGTCTTCCGTTCATCGGCCGCGAGCGACCGGGCGCTCACGCCCAGATTCAAGCAGGCCCCAGGATCCATCGATTTTCTCAAGCTCTGCTTTCTGCCGATGACCGCGCTGTGAGGACCGGCAGGCGGCACCATGCGACCGTGGGTAAAACCGGCATCCGTGTCCGTCCAATACAGTCCGCGCCAGTAAAATCAAACCCGCCTTTGGTTTCGATCAGCATATTGAAGCTCATCAGAAGTCCAGGCACACTTGTTTTTCGCGCATCGTCGATCAAAAGTTCATAAATGATGAGCGTGCCGCCTCGTTTGAGCGCGTCGTAAGCCTTGCGGATCAGCATTTGCTTGGTTGAGAGGTCCCAATCATGCAGAATCATTCCCATGATTAGTACATCTGCATGGGGCAGGTCATCGGTGAAGAAGTCGCCGGGTGTAAATCGCAGTCTGTCCGACAGGCTATGCGCTTCAACATAGTGTGAGAAGAGCGGCTGCATGGCGGGAAGATCGAACCCCCCGCAGGTCAGATGCGGATGGGAACGAATCAACTGGACACGGACGCAGCCTTGTGCGGTGCCGACTATCGATGACCGAACGCTCGGTCTGCCATGGGAAGAGCTGTGCGAGAGCCTGGGCGACCGGGAGCGCCAGTCCGGTCATCGCGCGTGAAAATCGCTCCAGCTTCGCCGGATCGGCGTAGAGCGCCGCGAACGGATCGCCGCCCTGCTTCGCCTCGGCCTGCCCCCCTGGAATGTCCCCCGGGCGTTCCGCCGGAAGTGCCGCCCATGAGGTTGCGATATGATGACGCCCGGTTCAAAATGGACCCGCGGCAACCGAACCGCCGCTCAACCAACTGGAACCGTCCATCATCATGTCTCGCTTCGCCGGCCTCACGCCGCTTCTGGCACCGCGCTCCGTCGCCGTTCTCGGCGCTTCGTCAGACCCAACCCGGATCGGTGGGCGGCCCATCGCCTACATGCTGGCCCAGGGTTTCCCCGGCGGCCTCTACCCGGTCAATCCGAACCGAGCGGAAATCCAGGGCCTGAAAGCATACCCGTCCGTCGCGGACCTGCCGGAAACGCCCGACGTCGCGATCGTCGCGGTCCCGGCCGAACTCGCCGCCCCGGCGATCGAGGACCTGGCGAAACGCGGCGTTAAGGCGGTCGTCATGTTCACCGCCGGATTCGCCGAAATGGACGACGAGGGCGCGGTCAAACAGGCCCGGATGGTGGCCACGGCCCGCGCGGCCGGGATGCGCATCCTCGGCCCGAACTGCCTCGGCGTGTTCGATGCCCGCCGTTCCTATTACGCAACATTCTCGTCCTCTTTCGATAGCGGCTGGCCGGTGCTCGGGCGCATCGGCATCGCCAGCCAGTCCGGCGCCTATGGCACGCACCTCTACACCCTGGCCCGCAACCGCGGGATCGGCGCGTCGCTCTGCGTCATGACCGGCAACGAAGCCGACGTGACGGTCGGCGAATGCATCGGCTGGCTGGCCGAGAACCCCGAGGTTGATGTCATCGCGGTCTATGCCGAGGGCATTCGCGAGGCACCCGGTCTGATCGCCGCGCTCGAGGCCGCCAGGGCCGCGAAAAAGCCGATCGTGATGCAGAAGGTCGGGCGCAGCGAACTCGGCGGCAAAGCGGCGAAGTCGCATACCGCATCGATCGCCGGCGACGATGCCGTGACCGAGGCGGTGATGGCCGAATTCGGCGTCTACCGCGCGCGCAACAGTGAGGAAATGCTGGACATCGCCCACACCGCGACCCGGAAGATCTATCCAGCGGCCAACTCGCTCGGCGTCATTACGGTCTCGGGCGGGGCCGGCGTGTTGATCAGCGACGTGGCGGAAGGTCTCGGGCTGGCGATGCCGGAAATGCCGCTACAGGCGCAACAGAAGCTGCGCGCCCTGGTGCCGTTCTGCGCGCCGCGCAATCCGGTCGACGCGACGGCGCAGGTGTCGAACGACGTGACGCTGGTCAAGACATTCACCGAATCGATGGTGCGCGACGGCGGCTACGCCTCGGTGCTGGGCTTCTTCAGCATGACGGCGTCGTCTCGCCGTTGGCCGCAGATTCGCGAGCAACTCAACGCGGTGCGGGTGGAAAATCCCGACCGGCTCTATGTCCTTTCAGTGATCGTGCCCCAGTCGGGTCGCGACGAACTGGAGGCCGATGGCTGGGTGGTGCACGAGGACCCCACGCGCGCGGTGACCGCGATCGACGCGATGGGTCGTTTCGGTGCGGCGTTCGCCGCCGGTCCCGGTGAACCGGCACCCATCCTCCCGAAGGTGACATTGCCGGCGGCGACCCCATCCGAGGCCGAAGCCAAGTGGCTGCTGGCCGCTGCCGGCATCCTGTCCGCCCCCGAGGCGGCCTGTGCGACGGCGGATGAGGCCGTGGCCGCGGCGGGACGGTTTGGTTTCCCGGTGGTGATGAAGATCCTGTCGCCGGACATCCTGCACAAGTCGGAGATCGGCGGCGTACTGCTGGATATCACCGACGCGGATGCCGTCCGTTCGGGTTTCGCGCTGCTGCTGGAGCGCGCCAGGGCGGCCGCGCCGCAGGCCCGGCTCGAGGGCGTGCTGGTGGCGAAACAACTGAAGGGCGGCGTCGAGTGCATCCTGGGCATCCACCGCGATCCGGTATTCGGCCCGATGGCGATGTTCGGCCTCGGTGGCCTCTTCGTGGAGATCCTCAAGGACGTGGTGTTCCGCCGCTGCCCGTTCGGCCCGGATACAGCTGAGGCAATGATCCGCTCGATCAAGGGCGCCCCCCTGCTGCTGGGTGCGCGTGGCCGCAAGCCCGCGGACGTGAAGGCGCTGGCCGCGATGCTGTCGCGGCTGTCCGCGTTCGCAGTCGCGGCGGGTGATCGGCTACAGTCGATCGACCTCAATCCCGTGTTCGCAATGCCGGAAGGCGAAGGCGCCTTCGCGGTGGACGCGGTGATCGAGGTCGGCGAGTCGTAGCCGCCGGAACGGTCCTGCCGTTTAAGCAACGATCCGTCGGGCGCTGGGGGTCTTGGTGGTCTCGGACGTCATCACGCGATGTAGCTGACGCCGGACGCGATCAGCAGGATGTTGACGAACCGGGCGAACTGGGAGTCCGACAGGCGGCGGTACAGCGAAAGGCCAAGCAGTGTCCCGATTAATGAACCCGGAACGAACAGCAGGGTGCTGCCACTGAAGCCGGGACCTCCGGTGCGGCTGCGGGCCATGCTGATCCCGACAAGCGCTGCCACCTGCATGATCAGGATGAAGGGCTGGAACACCGCGCGCTGGCGTGCTTTGTCCCACCCCTTCATACCACACCATATCGTAATGAATGCCCCCGGGAAGCCGCTCGCGCCACCGGTTACGCCGCCAAGGAAGCCGACGGCGAAATCGATCGCCGGATGTTGGCGGCGCACCACGACCGGCTTCCGCACGAGCATGTAGGTCCCATAAAGGGACAGGAAAACCCCGAACCCGGGGGCATAACGCGCATGCGCCACATGCAGGAGCAGCCAGACACCGGCGATCAGGCCGAGGCCGCCGCCGGCGAGGTAAACACTCAGTTCCCGCCACCTGATGTCGCGGTAGCTGGCCCACGTCATCGCGACCTGATTGGCGATGCTGCAGGTGACCATGATCTGCACGACCTGAACGTTATCGGCTGACAGATGAAACAGCATCGCTCCGCCGATGGCTGAAAAGGCAAAGCCCGCGATACTGGAGATGGCCGCGGCGACGCCGACCGCGGCCACCGCCAGTTCCGCCTGCAGGCCCCGGTGCGCGGCCAAGGCGGCGCAGACGAGGCCCGCCGCAACGAGGGCAAGCCTCCGGAACAGCGTGCCATTTTGTCCATGACACAAACGACTGGCCAACTGAGCAAGATGTTGGCTTTGTTTCTTGCGCGAGGCGTACAGAACCGCCTGCCACTGCAATGGTGGAACCTGGACAGAAGGGCCCATGCTTTGCTTCCTCTCGAGACAGGGCGCTCGGCCCGCCGGCTTCGATCGGAGAAAAGCAATATCCACG
>DASWON010000469.1:0-4327 GCA_036398735.1 Rhodopila sp. | reverse complement strand
AACACGCCGCGTGCGACGTAGTTGTTGTCGCCCGTCATGGTCAGCGTGTAGCCGGATGGGCCGTCGAACGACAGCCCGGGGAAGGCCGCGCGCACCGCCGGCACGTCGAACGACCCGGCCTTCTTCGCCGCCAGCGCCCACAGGTGGACGCTGTCATAGGTGGACACCATCGGGTCGATCGCCACGTCGGGACGATAGGGCGCCCCGCTCTTCTTCACATACGCCGCCCAGTCCGCCAGCCACTTCTGGTTGCGCGGCCCCGGCGCGTTTTGCAGGTAGGCCCAGCAGTTTAGGCTGCCGACCAGCCCGGCGGTGTTCAGCCCCTCCAGGTCGGCCTCGACCATGTCCAATCCCAGCACCGGGATGTCCGTCGGCTTCAGGCCCTGGTTCACGTATTCGCGCAGGAAGTCGGGGATCGAGTTGCCGACCACCGTCAGCACCACGATCGGCTGCTCCCCGCCGGCGCTGGCGAAGCTGCGTATCTGGTTCACCAGATTTTGGAAGTTGCTGAACCCGAAAGGAACGTACTCCTCCTTCCACGCGGACTCCGGGATGCCCTTGCTGGTCCAATACGCCTTCAGGATCTTGTTGATGGTGCGGGGCCAAACGTAGTCGCTGCCCAGCATGAAGAACCGCTTGGCGTTGCCGCCCTCGGCGCCCATCAGGTAGTCCACCGCGGGCAGCACCGAGCTGGACGGCGGCGAGTTCATATACACGACGTTCTTGGAGTTCTCCTCACCCTCGAAGTGCAGCGGGTAGAACAGCAGGCCGTCGCTCTGCTCGACGACGGGCAGGACCGACTTGCGCGACACCGACGTCCAGCAGCCCAGCAGTGCCGCGACTTTCTGCTCCTGCAACAGTTGGCGGCCCATCTGCGCGTAGGTCGGCCAGTCCGACGCCGGGTTGGTGACGACGATCTCGACCTGGCGACCCAGGACGCCGCCCGCGGCATTCAACTCGTCCGCGGCCATCCTGGCCACGTAGTTCATGCGGCCCTCCAGGTTGGCCATCGTGCCCGAGGAGGAGAACAGGCAGCCGAGCTTGACCGTGTCGGCGGCCCAGCCCGGCCGGATGATGGCAGGGGCAGCCAATGCAGCGCCGCTGCCGGCGAGAAGCAAACGGCGGGTAAGGCTGTTCATCGGCGAAACTCCTGGGACCGGTGATGTCGTTTGAACGCATACAGGTTGGAGTTGCAGCAAGAGTCGTGCCGCGCCCGGTTCTCATCTCGGCCGAATGGGGCAGGGCTGATTGGTTTCATGGCAGCAGCCTTTCGCCATCCCTTGAGTTCCTGATGCAGAGTGCCGCGCCTCTCCAACGTTCGGCCGCACGGCTCAGAGGTTGGGCAGCATATTGATGAAGATGACCCGGGCGCTCGCCGCTGCGGGCCACCACGCCGTCGTTTGGATCAGCCGTCGCGCAGAGCCGGCGGACGGTCGTCTGCAGCGCGTCGGCAATCCGGTGCGGCGTGGTGAGCGACGGCAGCGTCCGGCCGCTTTCGATCTTGGAGATCAGGCTTTCGGAACAGCCTACGCGAGGCGCTACGTCCTGCAGAAGAATGCCAAGGGTCATGCGGGCGTGACGGATGCTCGTGCCGACAAGGCGGTCCGGTTCGGCCAAGCTGCTCGATTATCGTGTCATAGCCTCCCTATACCTTCTGGGCGGGCACCTGGGTTCAAGCAGCCTGCCACATACTCAAGCCGCTTGCTGTCCTGACGCCTGGCCGACATCATGGGTCCGGCGAGGCAAGGTGACGAGCGGGATGGCGACCGAGGCGAAGCTGATTGATGCGGCGGTGACAGGCCCGGCGCCGCATTGCAAGCGGTATGGTCGGCTGCATTGGCCGAAGCACCCCTGGACGTCATATCAGTTCCGCCGCGCCCTGGGCGAGACGCAGGAAGGCGGCGGCTCGGTCAGCGAGTGCTTCCAGGCAGCAGCGCGGATGGTGCCGGGCGACCGCGAGTTCTGGCATGCGGAATGGGCGGCCTGCGTCCACGCCTGGGTCCAAGGGGCACGGAACCGGCTGGCTGGACACAGCTTGGAGCCTAGCCTCGCGCCATGAGCGGCTATGTGCTCAGGCGCCTGGCGTCCATCGTCGTGCTGGCGTTCGGCGTCACGTTGCTCGTGTTCCTCATCATCCGCCTGATCCCCGGCGACCCAGCCGTGGTCATGCTCGGCACCAACGCCGGCGACCCGGCGCTGATCGAGCGGCTGCACCAGCAGCTCGGGCTCGACCGCAGCATCCCCGCGCAATACGTGATCTGGCTCGGCAATGTTCTGCGCGGTGATTTCGGCTACTCCTACGGGCAGCAGCAATCCGTGGCGTCGCTGGTCGCCGAGAACATGCCGGCGACGATCAAGCTGACGCTGGCGAGCCTGTCGGTGTCGCTGCTGCTCGGATGCGTCATCGGGGTGGCGGCGGCGGTGCGGCGCAACCAACTGCTGGACACCGCGGCGATGGGGATCGCGCTCGCCTTCATGTCCATCCCGAGCTTCTGGCTGGGCTTGCTGCTGATCCTGCTGTTCGCCGTGCAGATTCCCTGGTTCGACGTGGTTGGCGGGGACTCGTTGAAGGGCCTGGTGCTGCCGGCTGCGACGCTGGCGCTCGGCACCGCCGGGTTCAACGCGCGTTTCGTACGCTCAAGCGTGGTGCAGGCGCAGACGCAGCGTCACGTGCTCACGGCCCGGGCGAAGGGGCTGCGGCGGAGCCAGGTGTTCCGGCGGCACGTGCTGCGGAACTCGCTGCTGCCGGTGCTGACGGTGGCCGGGCTGCAGGTGGGTCAGTTGCTGTCCGGCACCGTGATCGTCGAGACGGTGTTTTCGCGGCCGGGCATCGGGCGGCTGCTGGTGCAGGCGATCCTGGCGAAGGACTACCTCACGGTGCAGGCAGTCGTGTTGATCATCGCCATCATCTACGCGCTGTGCAACTTCGCGGTTGATGTCCTGTATCCGGTGCTCGACCCGAGGGTGGGGAACCGGTGACGCCATGATCCCGGATGCTTTGCCGGACGGTGCGTTGGCGGTGGCTGCGCCGGACGAGCTGCCGCCGCGGCGCTGGGCGTTGGCGGGCGTGCTGCGGCATCGCAGCCTGATTGCCGGGCTGGTGATCTCGGGCCTGCTCGTCCTGATGCTCGCGGCGGCGCCGCTGCTCACCTCTGCGGACCCCAACCTGCAGGACCCGACGGCAAGCTTTGCCGCGCCCTCGCTGGCGTATCCGATGGGCGCCGACGCGTTCGGGCGGGACCTGTTCGCGCGAGTGCTGTACGGCGGACGGACGACTATCCTCGCCAGCTTCGGCGTCGTGGCGCTTGGCGGCGTTGCGGGCGTCACCTTGGGCCTGATCGCGGGCTATGCCGGAGGACTGGTGCGGTTCGTGATCATGCGGCTGGTGGACCTGCTGCTGGCATTTCCCGGTATCCTGCTGGCGCTTACCGTCTCGGCGGTGCTCGGCCCGGGTCTGATGAACGGCGTGATCGCCATCGCCGTCGTGCTTACGCCGATCTACGCGCGGCTCGTCGAGGGTGCGACGGCGGAGGTTCGGCACCTGCCCTATGTGGATGCCGCGGTCACGCTCGGCGCCGGTGCCCCTCGCATCATCCTGCGCCACATCCTGCCCAATGTTTCGCCGGGCATCATCGTGCTGACGACGACGTGGCTCGGCGTCGCCGTGCTGTGGATCGCCGCGTTGGGGTTCATCGGCGTGGGGGTGCAGCCGCCGCAGCCGGAATGGGGCGCGATCCTGAACGACGGGCAGAACTACATCACGCTTGCCTGGTGGATCACGGTGTTTCCCGGCGTGTTTCTTGCGTTGCTGGTGATCGGCGTGAACCTGATCGGCGACGGTTTGCGCGACCAGCTCGACCCGACTCTCGCCCGCTTCTAACTCCGTACTTCTGGCCTAAGGAGACCGATTTGCCGCGTCCTTCCTCGAAATACCTGGCGGTCGGCCTCGCCGCGCTGCTGATCCAGCCGGCTCTTGCGGAGCCGGACAAGGCGGCCAAGGTCGTCGTCGGCTGGGCCGGGCCGTTCGACACGCTGAACCCGGCGACGACCGGCAACCGCAATGTCGGGCCGATCAACATCAACATGTTCGACACGCTGGTCTGGCTCACTCCCGACTTCAAGGTCACGCCGGGGCTGGCGACGAAATGGGAGATCTCGGACGACAAGAAAACCTATACCTTCACATTGAAGGAGGGGGTCAGCTTCCACGACGGCACGCCGTTCGATGCCGACGCGGTGGTGGCGAACTTCGCCTACATCGGTGACAGCACGACGCAGTCGAAGATATCGCTGAGCCTGATCGGGTCGTGCACCACCGCCAAGGCGG
>DASWON010000468.1:0-13733 GCA_036398735.1 Rhodopila sp. | reverse complement strand
TCGGCCGCGGCGATCTGGCGCATGCGGGAGGCTCTGGACGAGGCCGGCTATCAGGCCGTTCGGATCGTGGCGTCATCCGGTTTCGGCGTCGACAAATGCCGCGTGATGGCGGATGCCAAGGCACCGATCGATGTTGTCGGCACGGGCAGCTTCATTCCGGACTCCTGGCACGAGACCTACGCAACCGCCGACATCGTCGAGTACGATGGCGTCCCGATGGTCAAGATCGGTCGCGAATTCCTGCTCCGCAAGAACGTGGCACGCAAGCGCAACGGCCACTGATACCGGTCAGCGGCGACGCTGACTTGGTATTCGCCCTGGAGTGGCTCGCGGTCATGCGCGAAAGCAATGAGTTATCAGACAGCCGGCCTTCGCCGAAGAGTCAACAATTCGGCGGATTGGCGTGAGCTCATCGTCGCGGGACACGCGAGACCGGACAGGCGAGATCGGACAGTCGAGATCGGGCAGGCGAGATCGGACAGGCGAGACTGGACAGGCGAGATCGGACCGGCGCGCCGCCCGAAAGCACCACGTCCGGACAAT
Organism: Rhodopila sp.; assembly: GCA_036398735.1. Lineage (GTDB taxonomy): Bacteria > Pseudomonadota > Alphaproteobacteria > Acetobacterales > Acetobacteraceae > Rhodopila. The sequence continues at coordinate 13,190 of DASWON010000468.1, read as the reverse complement.
GCCGGTCGGCTGGAACATGGACGCGCCGCTGCCTCTGCCGCATCCCCGCCGACCGCTCGGGTATGGTGGCCTTGCGAGCCCGGCCACCCACCGGTGTGCGTCATCCGGCAGCCAGCGTGCGCATCGCCGCGGTCCGCTCGAACACGCGCAACAGGATGCGGACCGCCTTGCCGCGCGGCGTCTCAAGTCGGGGATCGCGCGACAGCAACACCGCGGCGTCGCGATGCGCCCTCTGCAACAGCGCCTCGTGGTCCACCGGGTCGGCCAGGCGGTAGCCCGGCAACCCGGCCTGGCGGGTGCCGAGGGCGTCGCCGGAACCGCGCAGGCGGAAATCCTCGTCGGCTATCAGGAATCCGTCGTCGGTATCGCGCAGCAACGTCAACCGGCGACGGGCCGTGTCGTTGACCCAGTCCTCATGCAGCAGCAGACAGAAACTGGCGTCGGCGCCGCGTCCGACCCGCCCGCGCAACTGGTGCAATTGCGCCAGGCCGAAGCGTTCAGCGTGCTCGATCAGCATCACCGTGGCTTGCGGCACGTCGACACCGACTTCGACAACCGTCGTGGCCACCAGCAGCCGGGTCTTTCCAGCGACGAAGGCCGCGAGGGCGGCGTCACGGACCTCCGGCGTCTGCTGGCCGTGCGCGAGCCCGACCTGGTCGCCGAACAGGTTCTTCAGATCCATAAAGCGCTGTTCGGCCGCCGCGACGTCCAGCGCTTCGCTTTCGGCGACCAGCGGGCACACCCAGTAGACCTGCGCGCCTTCCTCGAGCTTGCGTGCGATGCCCTGCAGCACCGTGGGAAGCGTGCCCAGTGAATGCAGCGTGGTCCGGATCGGCTGCCGACCCGCGGGCTTTTCGGTCAGACGGCTGACATCCATCTCGCCCCACTGGGTCAGCAGCAGGGTCCGCGGGATCGGCGTGGCAGTCATGATCAACACATCGGTTCGCTCGCCTTTGGCACCAAGGGTCAGGCGCTGGGTGACGCCGAACCGATGCTGCTCGTCGATGATCGCCACTGCCAGGTCATGGTATTCAACCGCATCCTGGAACAGGGCGTGGGTGCCGACGATGATCTGCAGTGTGCCGTCCTTGATGCCACGCCGCAGCCGGGTGCGCTCCTTGCCTTTGATGGAGCCGGTCAGCAGTGCCACGGGCACCGGGCATAGCCGGGTCAGCGTGTTGAAATGCTGCTTGGCGAGGATCTCGGTCGGCGCCATCAGCGCGGCCTGCTTGCCGGCCTCGACCGCCCGCAGCATCGCCAGCATCGCCACGACGGTCTTGCCGGAGCCGACGTCGCCCTGCAGCAGTCGCAGCATTCGGCGCGGCGAGGCCAGATCGGCGTCGATCTCACGCAACGCCTGCTCCTGTGAGCGGGTGAGAGAGAAGCCGAACCGCTGCATGGCGACAGCCCGCAGGCGCGAGTCGCCGAGCAGCGGCTGGCCGGATCTGGCGCGCACGCGACCGCGTATCAGTGCCTGCGCGACCTGGCCGGCCAGCAGTTCATCATAGGCAAGGCGGGTGCGCATGCGGTCGCTGGGTGCCCTGTCCACGGGTGCCTGCACAGCGCGCAGCGCCGCGGTGAACGGTGGCCATTGCTCCCGCTTTAGCAGCGCGGGGTCGTGCCATTCGGGAAAGTCCGGCAGCTGGTTCAAGGCCTGCGCCAGTCCCGAGGCAATCTGCCGCGGCCACAGCCCGGCGGTCAGCGGCCACACCGGCTCGATCAGCGGAATCCGGTCACCCTGCTCGATCGGCACCACATGGTCGGGATGCGGAATGCTCAGCCGGCCGTTGAAAGCGTCCAGCTTGCCGGAGACCAGCAGCTTCGTGCCGGGCAGCATCTGGGTCTCGCGGGTGAATCGGAAAAACACCAGTTCCGCGGTTCCGGTGTCGTCCTTGACCACGATCCGCCAGGGCTGGCGTGAGGTCGCCGGGCGTTCATGGCGCACGACTTCGACCGCGAGCGTCGCCACGCTTCCCGGTTTGGCCGTGCGAATGGTTGGCCTGGCGCTTCGATCCAGGTACGATTCGGGCATATGAAACAACAGGTCGATCACGCGATCACCGCCCGCCGCGCGTGCGATCAGCGCCGCAACGGCCGGTCCCATGCCGCGAAGACTGGTCAGGGGCGCGAAAAGTGAGGCTAGTGGATCGGCGTTCACGGGCTGACAGCTATATATGGCGCGTTTATATGACAGTCAGCACATGACTGAACCAGAGCACGCAGCACCGGGCGAGTCGCGCGATCAGGCCCTGGGTAACTCGCACCAGAAGACCCTGAGCGCTTCGGACGCTGAGGGCCGCGATGCCGTGCGTACGGAGGCCCCTGCTGGTTCGCGTCCTGATGCCTCGAGCGCCGAGTCCGTGAAGGCTGCGGATGGTTCGCATTCCGAGGCTACGAGTGCTCCCCATGCCGAGGCCTCGGGCGATCCGCATCCTGAGGCCGCGGGTGGCCAGCAGCCGTCGGCACTGGATACCCGCCGCCGGCGCCTGTTGTTTCGTGCCACACATCGCGGAACGTTCGAAAACGACCTCATGATCGGCGGATTTGTCCGTGCCCACCTGATTAGCCTAACCGAAACGGACCTCGATGCGTTAGAGGCGGTGATGCAGATACAAGACAACGATCTGGCCGACTGGCTGACCGGCCGAATGCCAATTCCGCCTGAGGAGGAAACGCCGATGCTTCGCCGCATGCGCGAATTCCTGACGCGATGAGCGATCCCGTTAAGGTCTGGGGCGCCCCGGAAGGCTGGGACGCATTTCTGCTCGCCCAGCGCCGCCGCGAGCATTCCGGCAATATCCTCCACGTCACGCGCGACGATGCCCGCATGGCACGGCTTGCCGAGGCGCTGGCATTCGTCATGCCGGAGGCGGAGATCCTGCGCTTTCCCGCCTGGGACTGCTTGCCGTACGATCGCGTGTCGCCAAATCCGGCTCTGGTGTCCGAACGGATCGCCACGCTCGCCAGGCTTCTGGAGAAGCCGACCGGTCCGCGCATCGTTCTGACGACGGTCAATGCCCTGGTGCAGCGCGTTCCGCCGCGCTCGGCCTTTGCCGGCGCCAGCATGGAAATTGCGGTCAACGGCCAGGTCAAGCCGGAGAAACTCGCTGAGTTCCTCGAGGCCAATGGCTACGGTCGCGCCGGCACGGTGATGGAGCCGGGCGAATACGCCATTCGTGGCGGCATCATCGACATTTTTCCCTCGGGCGAGGCTGATCCGGTCCGGCTCGACCTGTTCGGCGACACCATCGAGTCGATCCGGGTTTTCGATCCCAGCTCCCAGCGCAGCGCCGGCAAGCGCAAGTCACTCTCGCTGCGTCCGGTGTCCGAAGTGCCACTGGGGAAAGAATCGATTGCGCGCTTTCGCACCGCCTGGCGCGAGCTGTTCGGCCAGGAGGCGACATCGGATCCATTGTATCTGTCGATCTCCGACGGGCGCCGCCATCCGGGCATGGAGCACTGGGTGCCGCTGTTTCATCCGACGATGGAGAATTTTCTCGATTATCTGCCCGACTGTGCGGTCAGCCTGGATCATCAATCCGAAGCGGTGCTGGAAGCTCGGCTCGAGATGATCGCCGATCACGCGCAGGCCCGCAAGGCGATCCCACGTGACGGCGAGGTCCCGTATCGGCCGATCCCGTCATCAATGCTTTATCTCGACCGTGACGGCTGGGACGAGATGCTGTCATTCGGGCCGTTGCTTGCGTTCACACCGTTCGCGAAGCCGGACGGTGCGGGCGGTATCGATGGCGGTGGGCGGCCGGGGCCGGTATTCGCCCAGTCAGCGTCCGGGCCGGGCATCAACGTCTTCGATCAGCTGCGTGGCCAGGCGGAGCGATGGAACAGCGAGGGCCGGCGGATCGTTGTCGCCGCGTGGACCCGAGGTTCCCGCGAACGCCTGACCAATCTGCTGCGTGAGCACGGCTTCAAGGACGTCGCCCAGGAAGATGAATTCGTCCCAATCCGGCGCAAGCCGGCCGGGTCGATCTCACTCGTCGTTCTCGGGGTCGAGCGCGGCTTCGTCGCCGAACGCCTGGCATTGGTCGGTGAGCAGGACCTGCTGGGCGAACGCATCTCGCGCCCGCCGCGCCGGCGCAAGCGCGCCGACCAGTTCATCGCCGAGGCCACCGAGATCGCCGAAGGCGACCTGGTCGTGCACCAGGAATACGGCATCGGCCGCTACGACGGGCTGGCGACGTTGCACGTGACCGGGGCGCCGCATGATTGTCTGCGGTTGATCTACGACGGCGACGAGAAGCTGTTTCTGCCGGTCGAGAATATCGAGGTCCTGTCGCGCTACGGGAGCGAGCATCAGGGCGTCTCGCTCGACAAGCTGGGCGGCGCCGGCTGGCAGACGCGTAAAGCCAAGATGAAGCAGCGCATCCGCGACATGGCAGGTGAACTGATCCGGATCGCTGCGCTGCGGAAGATGCGTGATGCCGAGACCATGGCGCCGCCGGAAGGGGCCTGGGACGAGTTCTGCTCGCGCTTCCCGTTCGCGGAGACCGAAGACCAGTCCCGCGCGATCGCCGACGTGCTGGAGGATCTGGCCGCCGGCAAGCCGATGGACCGGCTGATCTGCGGCGATGTCGGCTTCGGCAAGACCGAGGTCGCATTGCGGGCTGCCTTTGTCGCCGCGATGTCGGGGTCACAGGTCGCGGTGGTGGTTCCGACCACGCTGCTGGCGCGGCAGCACTTCCGCACTTTTTCCACGCGTTTCGCTGGCCTGCCGATCAAGGTCGGCCAGCTTTCGCGCATGGTGACCGCGCGGGAAGCCAACGAGGTTCGCCGCGGTCTTGCGTCAGGCGAGATCAACATTGTCGTCGGCACTCACGCCCTGCTTGCCAAGTCGGTCGAATTCTCCGACCTCGGCCTGCTGATCGTCGACGAGGAGCAGCATTTCGGCGTGGCCCATAAAGAGCGGCTGAAGGCGATGAAGGCCGACGTGCACGTGCTGACGCTGACCGCGACGCCGATCCCGCGCACGCTGCAACTGGCGCTGACCGGGGTGCGGGAAATGTCGGTCATTGCCACCCCGCCGGTCGATCGGCTGGCGGTGCGCACGTTCATCATGCCGTTCGATTCAGTGGTGATCCGTGAGGCGATCCAGCGGGAACGATTCCGCGGCGGGCAGGTCTTCTGCGTGGTGCCGCGGATCGAGGATCTGCAGCGGATGTCGGACCGGCTGCGGGAAATCGTGCCGGAAGCGCGCACGATCCAGGCGCATGGCCGGTTGGCGCCGACCGAGCTGGAACGGGTGATGACCGAGTTCGGCGACAGCAAGTACGACATTCTGCTCTCGACCAACATCGTGGAGAGCGGGCTGGACATGCCGGCGGTGAACACGCTGCTGATCTATCGTGCCGACATGTTCGGGCTGGGGCAGCTGTACCAGCTTCGTGGCCGTGTCGGGCGCGGCAAGCAGCGCGGCTATGCCTACCTGACGTGGCCGCCGAACCACCGTTTGTCGGCGGCGGCTGAAAAGCGGCTGACGGTGATGCAGACGCTGGATGCGCTGGGTGCCGGGTTCACCCTGGCTTCGCACGACCTGGACATTCGCGGCGCCGGCAACCTGCTGGGCGACGAACAGTCGGGTCACATCCGTGAGGTCGGGATCGAGCTTTACCAGCAGATGCTGGAGGATGCGGTTGCGGATATCCGGGTCGGGGAAGGCAAGCGTGCCGGCCAGGAGCGCGACTGGACTCCGAACATTTCCCTGGGGCTGCCGGTGCTGATCCCGGAAGATTACGTGCGCGACCTGCCGGTGAGGCTCGGTCTGTACCGCCGGATCGGGGCGTTGGCTTCCGATGCCGAAACCGATGCCATGGCCGCCGAACTGGTCGACCGCTTCGGCAAGCTGCCCGAGGAGGTCGAGAATCTATTGGGCGTCGTCGCTTTGAAGCGCGCCTGCCGGGAGGCGGGGGTGGAAAGGCTGGAGGCCGGTCCCAAAGGGATGGTGCTGACTTTCCGCGGCAATGCGTTTTCCAATCCGGCGGGGCTGATCCGCTGGCTGTCGAGCAAGGGTGGGCTGGTGCGGCTGCGGCCTGACCATAAGCTGGCGATCTCGCGTGACATGGACGTGGCCACACGGCTGAAGTTCGCGCGTGACACGCTGGGGGCGCTGGACCAGATCGTGCGCCAGGCGAAGGCCGCGTGACGGTTCGTTCGTTGTCCCTGAGCGTCATCGCCCTCGCGGTGGGCATCGGCCCGGCCTGTGCCCAGGCGGCGGTTTCACGGTGCGGCAGCGGCGCCTGCGTCAATCTGGTGTTCGACGGCGACAGTATCTCGGCCGGTTCGGGCGCGACGCCTGGACATGGCCTGGACGCCGGTGTCACGGCGGCACTCGGGGACGGCGTGCGGCTGCACAACGTGGCGGTCGGTGGGCGGCCGGTCAGCGACTGCCTGCGACTGTACGGAGGCACTGTCGAGCCGCTGTTCGATGCGTCGGCGTCGCACAATGTCATCGTCTTTCATGCCGGCGACAATGATATCAACCTCAGAAGCAGTGCCGCCCGAACCTATGCGGCGTTTACCGCTTATGTGGACAGGGCGCACCAGCAAGGATGGAAGGTTGTCGTTTCGACAGAATTATGGGTGTTCAGTTTTGATGCCCGGCGTGCCGCCCAGCTCAAAGAGTACAACACCCGGTTGATTGAGAATAAGGCCGGCGCCGACGCAGTCGTCGACTTCGACGCGGATCCGCGGATGACGAACGTTGCCGACCGACAGAACCCGGCGCTGTTCAGCCATGACGGCATCCATCCGAGCGATGGCGGTTATGCCATTCTGACCGCCATGCTGGCCCCGGCGGTAAAGCGCGTGGCGGATCGGTAGCGACCCGGCATGATAGTCGCGCCCCGGGTGCCACTGCGGTATCGGCGGCTGTAGCCATCCAAAGCTTTCGATCTCGCACGGCGATGCGCACGCCGGTGAGGCACGCGGTCGACCCGTAGCGCGGTCGCAGGCGTGGAGAAAGCGAGGCCAGGCGTCGTTCTTCCAGCGGGCTGGCCTGTTGCCACCAGGGCACATTTCGGAAGTGGTTGGTCGCGATCGACTTTGCCTTGGCTTTCACTTCGTACGGCTTGGTCAGTAAACCCAACCGGTCCAAACCGTTGCTTTTCCGGCAACGGTTGGCCGGCTGGTATCCAATCGAATGACCGCGCGGCCGTCACGCCAACCCTGCGCGCATACCAGTCAGTGTCACCGCGGACTGGGTATGATGTTGCGGTGTAGCGAAATAGCCCGTGTCGATGCGGTTAGACGGTCCCGGCATCTCCTGATGAGAGGTGTTCGTCGCCATGGCCTGATCGAGAGACCTGCCACGGCGGCGGCATCCTGATCGGCCGAATCTCGGGCAGCGCTCAAAGACGCTTGCTCGAACGCGCAATTTTGGACATGGCAGAATTATGTTCGACGTGATCAGGCAATTTTGCATGGTCCTGTCCGGCTGACTTGGATCCTGAGGTTATTAGTCCCGAGCCAAGTGATACCTCTGGACGCAACTGTGAGGAAGTTAGCTATCCCCTGAGGTATTCGCCAATGTGTCCCGCTTCCAAGCCCCCTGATCAACGTGCCGGCGTCACAATCAGCGGTTCAGTCGGCCGGGTTGCAGGTGACATCATTGGCGGGAACAAGATTATCCATGGCCTTGATGAATATCGAGTGGTCGATATCGTCCTTCGCATCTTGCAGAGTGCGGAGCAAGCGAATGGCGGCTTTATATCGCGAAGAGCACCGCTCCCGCCGCGTCGGGCGGTGTCATCTGCTTCTCAGGATTTTTCGGAAAGCGGGCGCGATCTCATATTGGGATTGAGAGAAGCACTCTCCGAAATAGTTGACCTGATCTCGGATTTAGATGACAACAGGGAAATTGCATTGGCAAATAACCGCCTGTCTGAATGGAAAAGAAAGACGGATAGGATTGTCAACAGCTTTTTTGAAAGCGGGAATTTAGACTACGAGATAAAGTTGTACAACATAATGCCCGATACCAATCAACGCACTCCCTTTAACAAGATAAAGAACGAAGCTCGGAAGTGCCAAAGGATTATTATGGATATCCTTCTGGAAATCGAGGGACATTGAATAAACCGCCAGGGAGGAGGATCATGCGCCGAGAATACAGTAAAGCGGCTGATGCGCGAATTCTGATTGATAAAATCAGGCGCCATTTCGAAAGGAAAGGGTACGACTCCAAACTCGTTTCCGACAATATTATCTCGATCGAAAATATAAGTGCACCCCGGAAGCTTGCCGGGCCGGTGACCAGTTTCGTTCTTGACAAGCTGCGTGGCCGCACGCCGTGAGAATAGCGGTCCCGGCACTTGGTCGTGCGCATCATTGCAATGTATTCGGAAGTAAAACCGGCATGCCGCGCTTCACTTATGCGCGATACCGGGCTCCGTCTTGAGCGACTGGCATCGCCGCGTTTCCGGCCGAGGGAATGAGTTGCAACGGGACGTGACCGGCGCGGTGCGTGAGTGTGTGCATTGGTCAGCGACAAACCAACAGGGAGGTTTCCATAGCCCTTGGATATCAGTTCGACTTGCTGCAAACAGCAATCGACAGGGGAATACGGGACAGTATCGTAAAAGCAGGGATCGCGTCCGGCGAGTTCAAGAAGGAGACGCACCCCGAGCTTTTTTCGACTTCTGCGTCGTTGAAATCGGCCCCTCCCACGACCGCCCAGTCGATCGGTATTGCATTGGCGGGCGCGGCGGTTGTCGCAGCCGGCAGCCTGTTGATGAACTGGTTGTCATCACGCCAGACGCGCACCAATGCGAAGCCCGGGGCGCCGCAGGGATAGCATGAGCCGTGCCACGGGTTGGACGAGCGGCGGTGGGTCGCGGAACCCCCGCCGAATCGCTGAGGCTGCGAACATCAGAACCTACCCCTCGTGCTCGAGGGGGGCGGCGGCCGGGAATAGCGCCAGCACAGAATGTCGTCGGGCGCGCCGGACTGCTCCGCCCGGGCTTGCGGGAAACGGCAGGCAATTCACAACGTCGCCTGGCCCTCCAGCCCTGCCGGGCCGTCGATCGTCACATTCAGGTCCGTCACCAACCCGTTCGCGAGCGAATACACCCAGCCGTGCACGCTAAGTTTCTGCCCGCGGGTCCAGGCGTCCTGCACGAACACATCGGATGCGACATTGTGCACCTGGCGCATGACGTTTAGCTCGCACAGCCGGTTCAGCCGCGCCCGCTCATCGGCGATTGCCTCCAAGGCCTGCCGATGCTCGCTGAACACCTCGCGGATCGGATGCAGCCAGTGGTCGACCAGCCCGCGCCGCTTGCCGTCCACGGCCGCGGCGATGCCGCCGCAGCCGTAGTGACCCACCACGATGATGTGCTTGACCTTGATCACGTCGACGGCGAACTGTAGCACCGACAGGTAGTTGGCATCCTGCGGCGGAGCCAGATTCGCGACGTTGCGGTGAACAAACAGCTCGCCGGGGTCGAGATCGACGATCTCGTTCGCCGGCACCCGGCTGTCGGAGCAGCCGATCCACAGATATTCCGGCGCCTGTTGGCCCTCCAGCCGCTTGAAGAAGCCGGCGTCCACCGACACCTTGCGCGCGGCCCAGGCGCGATTGTTCGCTTTCAGATGATCGAGCATGCGGTGATCCAAGAGATGAACCACGGCCGGGTCAAGCCCTCTAGAACGTCGGGCTGGTCGTGTGGACGCCCGCCCCCACGGCGAGCTCCGTGGAGGTGATCGGTTCGTCGCGGATCACCGCCAGATATATCAGATCCGGGATCGGTCCGATCGCCGCGCTGACCGGCAGGGGCGGACGAAACCGCCGCTCGCCTGCACGATCAACCCCGTGACGGTTGGTGCCGGCGTGCCGACGAGACCGCCGCCGAATGTGTGGATCGCCACCCGGCGATGCGGTGCGGTTCGCAAGTGCCGCGACGGACAGGGGCCACGACATGGCGCTCGCCGAGGCTCCGAACGCCAGGGCCACTGAAATTGCGGCGATGGGAGCGTTGCCATAGCTGGGGCCATCATGATGCATCGCTTCGGCGCGCTCTGGTGCTTCACGCGGCTTTGACGGGTTCGACAGGATGCCGCGACCTCGGCTAGCATCCGTCGGGTTCGGAAACACCGTCGGAGGAGCGCCAGGCAATGGCCGGTAATGCACAAAAAATCATCGAACTCGACCGTCAGCGGATGACGGCGATGGCGGAGAAAGATGTCGCGACCCTGAACAAGGTTCTGGCCGACGACCTGATCTACACCCATTCCAATGCCAGGGTGGACACCAAGCAGAGCCTGATCGGGGCGATGCAGTCGGGGGCTACAGTCTATACCGCGGTGGAACCGTCCGAGGTTGTCGCGCAGGACCTGGGTGATGCCGTGGTATTGACCGGCGTCGCGGCGATCAGCGTGAATTCGGGCGGCACGCCGAATTCGTTCCGGGTTCGCTTCACCGATGTCTATGCCAGCAAGGGCGGGCAGTGGCAGATGGTAACCTGGCAGAGCACGCGCCTCGGTTGATTGCCAAGGTCCTGGTCGGGTGAAGAACCCGTCGGGGCCTCGAGGCCATTGATGCAATCGCCCTGGCGGTGGCGTTGGCGTCGGCCTGGGACGGCGGGCGTCCTGCGCCCCAGGCGATCGCAACCGCAAGGGATGCCTGTTGCCAGGCAATCGGCTACAGCGCCCGCAGATTGGTCTCTCTCATGGGACCGGGGATCAGCATCAGACCACCCGGAGCGCCGGTGGCACGCCGCGCCATGGGAAGCCTGACCTGCACCCGCTGTTGCATCCAGGGAACGCGACGGCGTTCACCGAAGCCCGCGATGGCAATCATAAATGCGACCTCGATCAACAGATCATTCGTCCAAACCCCAAGGGAGTTTGAGGTCGAGTCGATCACCAGCACCGATCCGGCCAGGAGCCATCCGTTCAGGGTGTTCGCGTGACGCGCGAGGTGGACAAGGAAGCCGCCGAACAGCGTGACGAAGCAGGCGAAGCCGATGGCGCCTAGATCCAGCAGCAGCAGGATCCAGCAGTTCTCGATATCGGTATCACGGTCACCGAGGCCGATCTGATATTTAAGATTGTTCAACTGCTCTTTGGGGATGCCGAACAGCCAGTCCTTCAACGTCAGATGGTTGAAGATGTCCCATTGGGTAGCGCGGACCGCCGCGCTGTCATCATAGTAGAAATTATGAATGATGCGATCGGCGATCGTTGTCTGGCTGGCGATGAGAGCGAAGACGGCGGGAATGATGACGACGGCGGTCAGAAGCGTCAGCACGAACCCGAGGCTCAACCTGCGGTTCAGAATGCCGCTGATCAAGACATAGGCCGCGGCACCGAGCGACACCACGGTCGTCACCCCAAGGGCCGTGCGGCCGCCGAATGCCAGCAGACCCAGCAGCATCAGAATGAAAAGGGGGCCGGCCAGCATGAGGCGGAGGCGCATCTGATACAGCAGAAAGATCGCCATGGACGTCACCACCGAGGCGGTGAGCGGATGGATGAAGAACGCGTGGGCGCGGAAATCGTCGACCACTTCGGCGGCGGCGTCTGGGGCGTCATCGCCGAATGACAGTGGGAACAGCTCGACATGGGTCACGCTCTCGTAAAGACCCACAAGGACGTTACCTGCCACCAGCGCGATGAGAATGCCGCCCAGCAGACGTTTTTGCCTGATGCTGGCAGGTTCGAGCAACAGGGCGAGAAGCCCCGCCGACCAGAATGTTTCGACAAAGACGGTCGATCCCTGGAAGCCGACGAAATAGATCGAGTAAAGCATTACCGCCGGGATGCCGAACACAAACAGGATCAGCGCGGGCGTTTCCCGCAGCCGGTGATGCAAGGGGATGGTCCCGCGCGCGATTGCGTAGATGGCGCAAGCGGTCAGCAGGAAGGTGGCAGGATGGATCTTGCCAGTGTAGCCCAGGGTGCTCAGCACCTGCGAGGAGAACGTCAGCTGGACTGCGACCGCCACCACGCCGGCCCAGAACAGTAGCGGTGTCCCGGCTTTACGTGGTGTGGCGCGTAAGGGATAGGGCGCAAGTCCGCGCGGGAACGGGTCCATGTTCATGTCCCTAACTTGATGGGGATCGATTGACTGGCGGACTGGAAGACGGCCCCTGTCTGCGGGGCGCCCAGGCGGCGTCGCAACCGCAGGAACGGCTGTTCGATTGCGTAATAGGAGGCAGCCGCCAGAACGATCGTTAACAAAAGCGTTATGATGATGGCCTGCCATCGCGGGCGATCCTGGAAGGGTAGGAAAGAAGCCACGCCCTCATGCCAGATATAAAGTGAATAGCTGAGGCGTCCAAGCCAGATAGCCGCGGCCGTATTGAGCGCCCGTTGGACATGGCGGAACAGGGGATTGAACAGGATTGCGGCGATCAGAACATCGAGCGCACACCCCGTCAGCGTATATCGGAACGTTTCCCGGAACCACGGGTCCCTCACCGTGAGGCTCGCCGCGACTGCCGCCAGGGCGACCGCCACGGCCACTGGATGTCCAAGCGATATCAGCAGTCTGCGCCCGCGATCGTGCTCGCAGGCGAGCGCCAATATCATTCCGAACACGATAGAGTCGAGACGATATTGCGATTCTGAATAGAAGATTTGGGTGGTCAGATATTCAGGATGCAGCCATGCCATTCCGACTCTGAGGCCGAGGCAGACGATGCACAGGCCGGCGGCTGCCCATGCCAGCCGGACCGTCTCGCCTCTCAGCATCAGGAAGAGCACGGGCAACAGGATGTAGAAATGCTCTTCGACCGAGAGAGACCAGAAGACAGCGAACGGCATCTGCCCGGAAATGTCATGTGCATCGAAATAAACGTACAAATAGTTTGCAAAGTAACCCAAGGCCGATGCGGGTTCTACTATATTATAGGGGCGGTGGAGGACGATGTCCATCGCCAGGACACACGCGGTGAATGCGATGATCGCCGGATAGAGGCGGACGATCCGTCGCAGATAGAAATGGCGCAGAGAGAGTGTCTGACTTGCGTTGTATTCGGATACAAGCAGTCGTGTGATCAGAAAGCCACTGATCACAAAAAAGATGTATACGCCCAGGCCGCCGGGGAACAGGCGCGAACTGATGAAATGGGCCGACAGAACGATCAGGATGCTGATGGCGCGCAGCCCGTCAAGACTCGGCACTGTTCTGCGGCTTGCCGACATTTCCTCAGGCGCAAGAAATAATCGTCTCATTG
>DASWON010000467.1:0-5699 GCA_036398735.1 Rhodopila sp. | reverse complement strand
TTCCAGGAACTGCGCCAGGTCGACATGGCCGCACCCGTCTGCAAGGCCGCCTGGATGGCGACGGATACCGCGACCGTCGGAATGGATGTCGCGAAGGCCCTGCGCCTCGCCGCGTCGGGCCGCCCCGGGCCGGTGCACCTCAGCCTTCCGTCCGACGTGCTGGATGCCACCGTGCCCGAAGCGTCCGTGGTCTGGCCGACCGAGGCGGACTTCACCGCCCCCGCCCTGCCGCTGGACGATGCGGCGGCGGATGCCGTGCTCGCATTGCTGGCGACCGCCGAACGACCGCTGGTGATCGGCGCACCGGTGCTGGCGACCCGGCGCGGCCGCGACCTGCTGCGCCGGATCGAGGCGACCCTGACCATCCCGGCCTGCCTCAGCGAGGGACCGCGCGGTTTCAACGACGCCAGCCTCGGCGCCTACACCGATGTCGCCCGCCGCGCCGACATGGTGCTGCTGCTGGGCAAGGCGCTCGACTTCACCGTGAAGTTCGGCGGCGCGCCCTTCCCGCCCGACTGCCGGTTCATCAGCATCGACCCGGATGGCGCGATCCTGGGCCGAGCGGCCCGCTCGAAAGGCCTGGCGTTCGGCTGCGTCGCCGACACCTATCCGGCCGGTGAGGCGTTGATCGCCCGCGGCCGGGCGCGCGCCAGCAACGCCTGGCTGGCCGATGCCCGGTCCTGCTTCGACGACCGTCCCGCCGCGTGGGCCGATCTCGTGTCGAAAACGCCGGAGAAGCTGCATCCCGCACAGGTGTTCCGCACGCTGCAGCCATTCCTCGACCGCGATCCCGACGCCGTGCTGATCTGCGATGGCGGCGAGTTCGCCCAGTGGGGCCAAAGCATCCTCCGCAACGACCGGCGCATGATCAACGGCGTCGCCGGCTCGATCGGATCGTCGCTGCCGATGGCCTCCGGCGCCCGCGTGGTCGAGCAGAAGGCACCGGTCTTTGCCGTGCTCGGCGACGGAACCTTCGGGTTCCATATGTCGGAAATCGAGACGGCGGTCCGCCTGAACCTGCCGTATGTGGCGATCGTCGGCACCGACGCCCGCTGGAACGCCGAGTACAATCTGCAGGTCCGCGACTATGGCCCCAACCGTACGCACGGCTGCGAACTCAACCCCACCCGATACGATCTGGTCGCCACCGCGCTCGGCGGCCACGGCGAACTGGTCGCCAGTGCCGACGAACTGGCCGGCGCGATCGAACGCTCCCTCGCCAGCGGCAAGCCGGCCGTTGTGAACGTCATGATCGAGAGCATCCCCTCCCCCGTCGTCCGCCGGAGCTGAACCATGCGACTGTACCGCCTGCCACAGGCCACCGGGATCGACTCGCTGACGCTGGCCGAAGCCGATGTCCCGACGCCCGGCCGGGGCCAGGCATTGGTGCGGATGCATGCGGCGTCGCTGAACTACCGCGACCTGATGATCGTGAACGGACGTGCCGCGCGCGGGGCACCGCCGGCCAATCTGATCCCGCTGTCGGACGGTGCGGGCGAGGTGGTCTCGGTCGGGCCGGAGGTGACCCGCGTGAAGCCCGGCGACCGCGTGGCCGGCAGCTTCATGCAAAGCTGGATCGGCGGTCCGATCGGCGCCGATGATGCGGCAAGCTCCATGGGCGGAGCGATCGACGGCGTGCTGACCGAGTATCGCCTGTTCGACGAGAACGGCCTGGTGCAGCTGCCCGCGCATCTGTCATACGAGCAAGGGGCCACACTGCCCTGCGCCGGCGTCACCGCCTGGAACGCGCTGTTCAACGGCCAGACGCTCTATCCCGGCGACAGCGTCCTGGTGCTGGGCACCGGCGGGGTTTCGGTTTTCGCGCTGCAGCTCGCCGTGGCGGCGGGCCTCACGGTCGTCGCAACCTCTTCCTCGGACACAAAACTGGACCGGATGCGGCAGCTCGGAGCGGCCCACGGGGTCAATTACCGCACGCATCCGGAATGGCAGGAGCAGGTCGTCGCGCTGACCGGCGGCGGCGTCGCACGCGTCGTCGAGGTCGGCGGCCCGGGCACTCTGGCGCGCTCGATCCTGGCCGCCCGCCAGGGCGGTGAGATCGGCATGATCGGCGCGCTGACCAGTGGCGGCGACATCAATCCGGTCGTACCGATGCGCAAGGGTCTCACCCTGCGCGGCATCTATGTCGGCTCCCGGCAGATGTTCGAGGCGATGAACCGCGCGATCATCGCGCATCGGATCGAGCCGGTGATCGACCGGGTGTTCGGCTTCGAGCAGGCGGCCGACGCCTACCGGCACCAGACTGGACAGACCCACCTGGGCAAGGTGGTGATCCGGATCGCCGATTGACGGCTTCGCGCCGTGGCTGCACCGTCGGGAAAACACCAGGAGGTGAGCGATGGCGCGTCCGTTCGAAGGCATCCGCATCATAGACATCACACACGTACTCGCCGGCCCGTTCGCAGCCTATCAGCTCGGGCTGATGGGAGCCGACGTGATCAAGGTCGAGGACCCGAACGACCCTGATCAGAGCCGCGATTCCGGGTCGGACAATGATCTGAACCATGCCGGGATGGGCACGGGGTTCCTGACCCAGGGATCGAACAAGCGCGCCATCACGCTGAACCTGAAGACCGAGCAGGGGCGGGAGATCCTGAAGAAGCTGGTGGCCACGGCGGATGTGCTGGTCGAGAACTACCGTCCCGGCGCCTTCGAGGCGCTTGGCCTGGGTTACGAGGATCTGCGCAAGATCAACCCCAGGCTGATCTACGCATCGTTCTCGGCGTTCGGTCAGGGCGGGCCGAAGCGGGTCCGGACCGCCTATGACCATGTGATCCAGTCCACCTCCGGCATCATGGCGATGACCGGCACGCCGGAGGTCAATCCGATCAAGATCGGTGCCCCGGCGATCGACTACGCCACCGGCACGATGGGCGCCTACGCGCTGTCCGCCGCGCTGTTCCAGCGGGAGCGTACGGGTCAAGGACAACGCATCGACATGGCGATGCTCGACGTCGCGATGATCCTGATGGCAAGCCACGTCACCAGCTACCTGCGCAACGGCAAGCATCCGAAGCCGTCCGGCAACCGCACCGGGCATGCGACCTCGATGGCGTATCAGACCGCCGACGGGGTGGTCATGCTGGGCGCCTCGAACCTGCGGCAGCAGAAGCGGCTCTGGACGGTGCTGGAACGCCCCGACCTGATCAAGCGCACCAACGATGAGCGGGACGCCGACCACGACCGCGAGGAAGCGATATTGGCCGGGATCATGCTGACGCGCACCGCCGCCGAGTGGGAGGAGTATCTGCAGGAGCGGCATGTCCCCGCCTCCCGCGTGCGGACGATGGGCGAGGCGTTGGCGGACAAGCAGCTTGCCTCGCGCGGCCTGCTGCATCGCCAGGACAGCGCGCCAGGCATCGAGGGCCCCTTCACCGTCCCGGTCGCCGCCTTTCAATTCGCCCACGACGGACCACGTGTGGACCGGCCGCCGCCGATGTTCGGTCAGCACAACGATGAGGTGCTGGCGGAACTCGGCTACAGCGGTTCCGAGATCACCGGCTTCCGGTCGGCGGGAATCATCTGAACAGGATATCGAACATGGAACTTGGGCGCCTTGGAGTCTGGTACTCCGCCGACAAGCATGCAAATCCCGCGGCGATCGCGGCTTTCGTCAAGACTGTCGAAAAGCTGGGATATGATACGCATTGGTATCCGGAATCGCGCGGCTACGAGTCGTTCAGCGTGGCCGGATACATGCTGTCGCACACGACGACCCTGAAGCTCGGCAGTTCCATCGCCTCGATCTATGCGCGGGATGCGTTCACCTCGCGCCGCGGCATGATCAGCCTGAACCAGCTTTATGGCGACCGCTTCATCCTCGGGCTGGGCGTGAGTCACGCGCCGATGGTCGAGGGCCTCCGCGGCCACGTGTACGAGAAGCCGGTGCCGGCGATGCGGGCGTATCTGAACGGGATCGCCAAGGATGAGCCCGGCGCGGCAGATTTCCCGGTCTGCATCGCCGCGCTGGGGCCGCTGATGCTGAAGCTGGCGGCGCAGATGACCCGGGGCGCGGTGCCGTACAACACGACCCCCAAGCATACGGCCGAGGCGGCGAAAATCCTGGGCCCGGCCAAATGGCTGGCAATCGAGCAGAAGGTCACGATCGAAACAGATCCGGCCAAGGCGCGGGCGCTGGGGCGCGAGGAGCTGTCCCGCTACATGCCCATGGTCAACTACCGCAATTCCTGGCTGGGGATGGGTTTCACCGAGGCGGATCTGTAGAACGGCGGCTCTGACGCGTTCATCGACTCGATGGTGCTCTGGGGTGACACCGAGACGGTGAAGAAGGGCCTGCGGGCGCACTTCGCGGCGGGGGCCACGCACGTTGCGATCCAACCGGTGCACGCGCCGGGTGACACCGCCGGCCGCGACGCGATGCTGGCCGCGCTGGCCGATACCTGATCCACGCCGGCTGGCGGTAAGGCCCGGACCCGTGACCGGGCCGGCATCCGCTCGCCGCCCGCGGCACGCCGGCTGCCGGCACCGCAGGACGGCGGCGTCAACCGTCGCCGGGACCTGTGGTCGATCGTCGCGGCCCACCCCGGGCCAGCGGCAACGCGCGCTTCGCCGCTGTCGTCGTTCGCCGCAACCGCCCAACCGCCGCGGATCAGCCGCCGCTCGCCGGAGTCGGGCCCTGGCATGAGCTAGCGGTCCGCGAGGGTTCTCGGGCGCCTGTGAGGGGGTTTGCGGGTAGACATCCGGCGGAGCAGGCTCCCTCGGGTTGCGCTACAACTGCAATCGCGCGGAGTCCGAGTTTGGCGTGCCGGACAGCTTCAAATGGGTCGCCGTCGGGCTGTTCGTTCTGCGTCACTTCGCCGACACGATCTCGAGGCACTCACTGCGCAGCTACTCATGTCGCAGCTACGTGGTGCCTGATCCCGGGACGCCGCGAATGAGGTTCAAGACGTGTTCCAGGAACACGCCATCCTCAAGATTTTCATCACCCGTCACTGCAAGCGCGTCACGGACCTCAAGCTGGCTGTGAAGCCAAAACTGAATGACGCTGCCGCTTATGATGAGCGCAAGGCCTGGCGGCATGTCCTTTCGGATAAAGCCCGCATCCTGGGCTTTCTGAAAAAGGGCTACGCCGTGCTGGGTGATGTGTTCCGATCGCGCCACGCGCTCACTTCGGGGACCATCGAGAAGACGCCACAGATTGAACCGAAATGCCGTCGGATGCTCCTTCCAGTAATTCAAATAGGAGCGGAGCATGGCTTTGATGCCGTCATCTGCCGGTAAGGCCGGGTCCACGGCATTGGCCATGTACGTCATGAAGTCGGCCGTAATTCTCTCGCCGACCATACGCCACAAGCCGTCCTTCCCGCCAAAGTGGTGGTGCAACAGGCCCTGCGAGACGCCTGCCTTTTGCGCGATGTCCCGCATGGTGGCGCCGTGGAATCCGTCAGCGGCAAATATGGCCAGACCGCCCTCAAGAATCGCATTTCGGGCATCTGCGAGGGGGTAGGCAAGACTTAACTCCGGCATCGCTCGGGCCTCCAGGGAATGGCATGTTATCACTGATCGGTTGACCAATCAACGTTGACTGGTCAACCGATCAGCGGTAACCAGCGGCACGCTCCGTCCAGGCGCGCTCTCAACGCTGCCAACCGACAAGGGAAATATCCGACTATGGAATCTTCGGACGCAGCCACTCAGACCTTCGTGCTCATTCATGGAGC
>DASWON010000466.1:0-11165 GCA_036398735.1 Rhodopila sp. | reverse complement strand
GGCAAGACGACGCGCGCGCTGGGCACGTGGGCGCTGCGCAACGCCGCCGCCGATGCCGGGATCAAGACCTCGGACATCGACGGGATGCTGTCATATTCCGGTAACGACAGCACATCGGCCACCTTCATGGCGGGCGATATCGGCACGCGGCTGAACTTCTACATGGACTGTATCGGCGGCGGCTCCTCCACCGAGGCGCTGATCGGCATCGCGATCGGCGTGATGGAGGCCGGCCTCTGCAAGTGCGTCGCGATCTTCCGCGCGATGAACGGCTTCTCCCAGGTCCGCATCGGCGGCACGGGCGCGCGGTCGGCCGCACCGGTCAACGGCGACATGCTGCATAACCGCGCCTATGGCTGGCAGAGCGCGGGACAGATGTTCAGCCCGACATTCATGCGCCACATGTATGAGTACGGCACGAAGCCAGAACAGGTGGCGATGGTGAAGGTCGTTCATTCGGAACATGCCTCCAACAATCCCAAGGCGTATTACAAGCGGCGCTACACAGTCGATGACGTGCTCAGCAGCAGGATCATCTGCAAGCCGCTCCATCTGCTGGATTGCTGCGTCGAGACCGACAACGCCACCGCCATCATCGTCACCAGCGCCGACCGCGCCAGGGACATGCGCAACACACCGGCGCTGATCCGCGGCATCGTCGGCCGCTGCAGCAAGCCGCGCATGGACATGCACTATCAGGCGGGCCCGATTGCACGGGTCGGTGGATACTACGCCAAGAACATCCTGTGGCCGAACGCCGGGGTCGGGCCGGAGGACATCGACGCCACCGGCGCCTACGACGCGTTCACCTTCACGTCGATGCTGCAACTGGAGGATTATGGGTTCTGCAAGAAGGGCGAAGGCGGCGAATACGTGTCCTCGGGCATCACCCGGCTGGGCGGCAAGCGGCCGAACAACACGTCCGGCGGCCATCTGTGCGAGGGGTATACGCACGGCATGAACATGGTCATCGAAAACGTCCGCCAGTTGCGCCACGACGTCGATGACAGTTGCCCGGTCGGCCCCGACGGCAAACGCCAACACAGCTTCGACTACCGGGAGGGCGGTTGCCGCCAGGTGAAAGACATCGAGGTGACGGCCAATCTTGGATGGGCCAACCCGATGACGACATCCGGCATGGTCATGCGGCGCGGCTGAAGGGAGAAACGGTCATGTCCATTCAAGGCAACTACCTCGGGATGAACCTGTCGGTCGACGATCTGGATCAGGAAAACCTTGCCTACTTCGGCCACTGTGCCCGGCACGACTTCCATCTGCAGAAGTGCGACGACTGTGGGCTGTTACGCTATCCGCCGACCACGGGCTGCCCGTGGTGCTCCAGCCCCCGCGCCACCTGGACGCCGGTGGAGGGGAAAGGCGAGGTGCATTCCTATGAGGAGGTGCACCACGCGATACAGCCATCGTTCAAGGCGCATACGCCGTACATGGTCCTGCTCGTGGACCTCGATACCCAGAAGGGCCAGCCGTCGGAGTACGAGGCGCTGCGCGTCGCCGGCAACCTGACCACGCCCGACGGGATACTGGCGCCGGCCGACGTGGTGCGCCAGGTGGGCATCGGCACGCGCGTGCGACTAACCTTCACAGATGTGGCGGAGGGGCTGTCGCTGCCGCAATGGACCGTGGACACGGACGCGAAACAGCCGGACAAGCCCTGGCGCTATCCGCAGGAGTAGGCATGCCGTTCGACCAGGGCGGCGAAACCCAGGTGCAGGCTGCCCGGATTGCGGCCGGCGTGGCGATGGCCGGATTTCTGGCAGCGGGTTTTCTGCGCCGCTTGGGGCGTAGACCTCGCATCGGGATCAGGGCGGTCTCCATGGCCGGCATCCTCGGCTTCATTGCTTGTCTGCGGGTCTCACTCCTGATGGCTTCGCCGGCCGGCCCGTTGAACAGATAACAGATGCAGGTCGACGGCAGCCACGCGGTGCTTTGAGTTCGTCGCGCAATGACCTGCAATGGCACCGGCGGGACAGATGTAATTGCGGCGGTATGGTGAATCCCGGGCCGCCACCCGGCGAAACATCGGCAAGTCTCCAACCGCCGCGTGTTTGGAGTAGTTTGATCGTGTGACCGTCAGGGCCCGGATCGAGACCATCCAAGGCTCGACGAGGCGCAGCCATTTGTCGGATCCGCCGTGGTGCCGTCGCTTCGGTTGATTAGCCCGTCGACAAGGGCGCGGCGGTAACCGCGGACCACGGCGGGGCCGCCCTGCCGCCAGTTGCCGCGGCAGGCACGCCTGTCCGTTTCTAGATGATAATTGTCGAGCAGCGGAGCGGCACCCGCGACGCCATAGCGTCCGGCGCCGGACGCAATTTTCCCGGCGTTGGAAGGCCAGGACATTGCCTGTTCAGGAAAGACTGCGTTAGCCTTGTCCAAACACGGCCCCGATCGGAGTTCGTGACGAATGGCCCGGGAACCGGTGCCGCATAAAACAGGAGGTCACGTGATTATCAAGAGAACAGGAGTCTCTCGCCGACGCGCCTTGCAGGTAGCCGCGGCTTCAGCAGCCCTTCCACTCGTGCACATCCGGACGGGACGAGCCGCGGGCAAGGTCTCGATCGGCTTCTGGGACCACTGGGTGCCGGAAGGCAACGAGGTCATGAAGCAGCAATGCGCTGCGTTTGGCGCGGCAAATCAAGTGGAAGTGCAGCCGGACTTCATCACTTCGAACGGTTCGAAGAACATCATGACGATCGCCGCCGAGGCGCAGGCCAAGACCGGACATGACATTCAGCAGTTCCCGGAGTGGGAGGTGCAGAACCACGCCGATCAGCTTGAACCGGTTGACGACGTCATGAAACGATTGACGGCCAAGTATGGTGACGTAGCGGCGGCAAGCCAGTACTTGTTCAACATCAAGGGACACTGGCTCGCGGTGCCGTGCAGTGCCGGAAATCAGAACAAGGGCCCCTGCGGCCGGATCTCCGTTCTGAAGGAAGTGGCGGGACTGGACATCGTGAAGATGTATCCTGCCTCGGCCGACGCGACCGCGGAAGCCGACAACTGGACCTACGACACGCTGCTGAAAGTTGCACAGGCGTGCAAGAAGGCGAACATGACGGTCGGCATCGGACTTGGCACCACCGCCGATTCGGTTGACACCGCCGGGTCGCTGTTCGCCGCGTTCGGGGCGGAGGTCATCACCGCCAAAGGGGACGTCAACGTTCAATCCGACAACGTGCGTCAGGTCCTGGAGTATGCCCAGCAACTGGTGAAGTATCTGCCGGACGACGCAGTCAGTTACGATGATGCCTCCAACAACCGCGCGCTGATCTCAGGCAAGAGCGCGTTGATCTGGAATCCGCCGTCCGCCTGGGCGGTCGCCAAGCGCGACGCGCCGACCGTCGCCGCCGACTGCTGGACCTTCCCAGCCCCCAAGGGACCCAAGGGCCGGTTCCTGCCGCTGGGCGCGTTCTCCTGGGGGATCTGGAACTTCAGCACCAACAAGACCGCGGCGAAAGAACTGATCGAATACCTCTCGCAGCGCGAAAACGTCGAAGCTCGGTGCAAGGTGGTGCAAGGCTATGACGTGCCGCCATTCGCCAGCATGACCGACTTCAAGATCTGGGACGAGGTGCAGCCGCCCAAGGGCACCGTCTATCACTACCCGATCCGCAAGTCGCATTTTCAGGAGAACTGGATCGCGGTGGCCCCTGCCCCGCCGGAGGTCGCAGTACAGGTCTACAACCGCGGCACACTGCCGACGATGCTCGCCAAGCTGCAGAGCGGTCAGTCGATCAAGCAAGTCCTGGACTGGGCCCAGGACGAGCTGGAGGGTTTCGTGCGGTAAGCCCCGACCGGGGGAGCGCGCCGGACGCGCCACGCCGGCCGCGACAGCGGAGCGGCGACGTCGCCTCGCCGCCGACCAGACCCATCGTTACTGTCTGCTCGATCGGCCCCCCGCGCGCAGCGCTCATTCGCGGTCGCGCTCGGTGGCACCGTCGCCGGCGTTGGCCGTCATCCGACACCATCCGCGGTGACCCTGACCGGTATGCGCGCGGGCGATGGCGTGGCGACCGCGCGCGCGCGGGCGGGGTGGCATGGCGACTGGCGGCGGCTGCGCGCGGGGGATGGCACGACGGATGGCGCGGCTGTGCGCGAAATCAACAAGATACCGGCCCGCCGGCCGTCGCCGAGGAGGCCGCAATTCGGCTGACTGGTCTGACATCACGATTTGGTTGTCTGCGCGGATCCGCCGCTTTTCCAACTGTCAGCGCCTGGATCCCTCGGCCTATACCGGAGCCGTGGCAGAGCCCGGCTCGTGCCGGCGCCTCGATTGCCCCTGGATCGGGAAGGCGTCCGTCGGCGTCTTTTGAGTTCGCCGGATAGCTACCTTGTTCGATCAACGGACCGGACCATCATCCGGTCCCAATGGCTGGCTCCCGGACCCGTCCGCGGAGCCTGCTTGCGCTGCAACAAACCGACGGAACATCAGCCGAAGCAAAAGGTCATATCACGACTACACAAAGAACAAAACACGCACAAGCCTCTTGATTCAATCCGTAGCCGAACAATCAGCGCTCTCTCGACGAACGGGCGCGAGTTACCAGCGGCTCCGGGCCGCTCAGGCGCAAACCAACAGCAGTCCGAGCGGCAAAGCCACAAGAACAACAAGCGGCCGCAGGCCGCACAGGGAGACTGTCGCAATGATCCAGACAATCCGAGTTTCACGCCGCGGCGCCCTCAAAATCGGAGCCGCGGTCACCGCGCTGCCACTGGTTCACATCCGAACTGCGGGCGCAGCCGGAAAGGTCAACATCGGCTTCTGGGACCACTGGGTGCCGGGCGGCAACGAGATCATGCAAAAGCAGGTGGACGCCTGGGCGGCGAAGAACAAAGTCGAGGTTCAGGCCGACTTCATCACCGGCAACGGCGCCAAGCTGAGCCTGACCGGAGCCGCGGAGGCACAGGCCCGAGCCGGCCACGACGCCCTGACGTTCTACAACTGGGACGTCCACAATTACGCAGACGCGCTGGAGCCGATCGACGACGTGATGACCCGTCTGATCGCGGCGAACGGCGCCGTGAACCCGACCTGCTCCTATCTTGCGAAAACCAAGGACCAGTGGATCGCTGTGCCGACATCGAGCGGGACCCAGACCAAGCCTCCATGTGCGCGGATCAGCTGGTTCAAGCAACATGGTCTCGACCTGCAGGCGATGTATCCGGCGCATCCCGGCAAATCGGCGCTCGCCGACGACTGGACCTGGGACACATTCATGAAGTACGCCGAGCTGGCAAAGAAAGACGGGATGACGTTCGGTCTGGGCATGGGCGGCAACACCAACTCCGACGCAACCGACACGCATGGTGCCTTGTTCCGCTCCTTCGGCGCCACGTTGATGGACCGCGAAGGCACCATCCAGCTGGAGTCCGACGAGGTGCGCCAGGTGCTGGAGTTCGGTCAGCGGCTGGTGACGTTCTACCCGGACGACGCCGTCAGCTACGACGACGCCTCGAACAACCGGGCGCTGATCGCGGGCAAGTCGGCGCTGATCTTCAACCCGCCGTCGGCCTGGGCGGTGGCGAAGCGCGACGCGCCGAACGTGGCGGCCGATTGCTGGACCTTTCCCGCGCCGAGGGGGCCGAAGGGGCGCTTTGTCCCGACCGCCAGCTTCTTCTGGGGCGTCTACAACTTCAGCAACAACAAAGCCGCCGCCAAGGACCTGATCGAACACCTCATGCAGCGCCCGCTGGTGGAAGCACGCTGCAACGTGACCCTCGGCTTCGACCTTCCGCCCTATGCCAATATGACCGACTTCGGGATCTGGCAGGACGTCGAACCACCCAAGGGAACCGTCTACAACTATCCGATTCGCCCATGGCACGACCAGCAGGCCAGCCTGGCAGCCTCCGAGGCGGCACCGGATGTGGCGGTGCAGATCTACAACCGGGCCATTCACAACCAGATGCTGGCACGCCTGAAGCAGGGCCAGACAATCCCCCAGGTCATTGCCTGGACAAAGGATGAGCTGCAGGGCTTCCTCCGCTAACCCCCGGACGGTTCTCGTATCGGCCGCCGGCGACGGCTGATACGACCCCGCGCCGAACGGGCGTTCGGCGTCTGCGGCCTCATGACGAGGATCTGTTCGGCGTCATGTGATCGGAAAAATCGAGCCGGCGCGGAAGCGGCGTTGCGTGCCGTCGCGGCAAAGGATAGCGTAACCATGTCGAGCTACCCAAAAAAGGGGGCCGGCTGGCTGGTGGCGTATTGACATGACGCCTGATCCGGTCGACAGGGCAGGCCAAAATAGAAATGCGTCGGCAAAGACCGTCGCGACAGGGAGATCAGGTCCATGGGTGTGCGTTCGCACCACAGCCAGAATCCGTTGGGACAGCACGCCACGCTCGCGAGCGGTGCAACCGCGCACGTGACCGAGGACATTCGTCCCCACACTCGTCGCCGGCTTCCGTACTGACGTTCAAGCGCAATGGCGATCATGGGAAGCCCCCAGCGTGACGATGTCCCGCCCGGCGCGGGCCACTCGCCGCGCGGGGACCCTCTGACAGCCGCCAATCAGTACAGACGCGCTGCACTGATGAAGTCATGGCGGTGACGGTCCGCCCGGCCAACGACAACGGGCAAGGCGAGAAACGGGCTAGGGGAGCGAAAAAATGGCTGATGGCACGAGCGTCCCGATCGGCGTTATCGCAACCGGGAGACGCAGGACGCGGGCCGGCACGATGCGCAAGTTTGCCCAGCGGCGATCGACGACCGGGTTTTTGTTGTGCCTGCCGCTGATCCTGCTGGTCGCAAGCTTCGTAATCTATCCGGCGTTCTACGCCATTTACTTGAGTATGCTGAACAAGAAGATGACTGCCTTTGTCGGGCTGAGCAACTTCCAGTTCCTGCTCAAGCGGCATACCTTTCAGCTCGTCATCTTCCAGAGTTGCCTGTTCGCCATCACGGCCGTGGTTCTGAAGGCGCTGATCGGTTTCGTTCTGGCGCATCTGATGCATAATATTCCCGGCAAGAACCAGCGCATCTGGCGCGGTCTGCTGCTGGTGCCGTGGGTCATCCCGCTGGCCCTGTCCACGCTGACCTGGTGGTGGATGTTCGACCCGTCCTACTCCGCGTTCAACTGGGTGCTGAACCAGTTCGGGATCGAGAACGTGCCATGGCTTGGCGTCGGTTGGATCGCTCGCTTCTGCACCATCACGGTCAATGTCTGGTACGGCACGCCGTTCTTCATGATCATGTATCTGGCGGCGCTCAAGTCGGTGCCCGAGCAGCTGTACGAGGCCGCGGCGATCGACGGGGCGCATGCGATGCAGAAACTGTTCTTCGTGACACTGCCGATGATGCGCAACATCATCGCGATCACCGTGCTGTTCAGCCTGATCGTGACCTTTGCCGACTTCGACATCGTGCGGATCCTGACGGCAGGCGGTCCGCAGGACATGACCCATGTCTTTGCCACGTACGCCTTTCAGGTCGGCATCCAGTCCGGCGACATCCCGCTGGGTGCGGCGGACAGCCTGTTCATGTTCCCGATCCTGGCTTTCGCGGCGTTCTTCGTGCTGCGCGGCGTGACCAGGCGGACGAAGGAGATCGCGGCATGAGTGCGACAGTCGCTGATCGGCGTATCGCGGTCGCCGCGGCGCGCAAGCACAGCCTGCACCGCAGCCGGATGTGGGCGCTGTGGGGCAGCTATATCGCGCTGGGCGTGTTCGTCATCATGTTCCTGGTGCCGCCATTCTACACGCTGATGACCAGCCTGAAATCCTCGGCGGAGATCTCCGCCCAGAGTGGCAGCCCCTGGCTCGTGCACCACCCGACGCTGGACAATTTCTGGTATCTGATCACCTACCCGAACTTCCAGCGATACTATCTCAACTCTGTCATCGTCACGGTACTGACTGTGGCGGTGTCGATGGTGATCTCTGTGCTGGCGGCGTTCAGTCTCTCCCGCATGGGATTCTGGGGCAGCCAGATGCTGTCGACCGGCGTGTTCCTGACCTACCTCGTGCCACCGTCGCTGCTGTTCATCCCGCTGTTCCAGATCATCGGCCAGTTGGGACTGATCAACAATTTCTGGTGCCTTGTCATCCTGTATCCGACCCTGGCGGTACCGTTCTGCACATGGATCATGATCGGATATTTCAGCTCCATCCCCCGGGAACTGGACGAGGCGGCGCTGATCGACGGCGCGGGCTATCTGCAGATGCTGTGGCGGATCTTCATTCCGGTGGCAATGCCGGGCATCATCGCCGCCACGATCTTCGCGTTCACCGTGGCCTGGGGCGCCTTCCTCTATCCTCTCGCCTACCTCTATACCTCGAACCAGATGGTCCTGACGGTCGGGATCATCTCGGACCTGATCCGCGGTGACGTCTTCCAGTGGGGCAAGATCATGGCCGCGTGCCTGCTGGCCTCGTTGCCGCCGATCATCATCTACGCGTTCCTGATGGACTACTATGTGGCGGGCCTTACGGCCGGCGCGACGAAGGGCTGAAGTTGTAACGATGATGGATGGCCGGGTCGAGCTTCGTTCGCGTGCCTGCCCTCTCCCGGGCGCGCAGGTTCGCCCGGCTGAACCCCAACCAAGGAAATGAGACAACCATGGCTGAAGTGTCCGTCCGCAAGGTCATCAAGGAGTACGACGGTGGCGTACAAGCGGTCAAAGGCATCGACCTGGACATCGCCGACCATGAGTTCGTCGTGCTGGTCGGCCCGTCCGGCTGCGGCAAGTCGACAACGCTGCGCATGATTGCCGGGCTGGAGGAGATCACCGCGGGTGAGATCTGGATTGACGGCGATGTGGTCAACGACGTGCCGCCGCGCGACCGCGACATCGCGATGGTGTTCCAGAACTACGCGCTGTACCCGCACATGAGCGTGTTCGACAACATGGCGTTCGGGCTGAAGCTGCGGAAGTTTCCGAAGGCCGAGATCAAGCGTCGGGTGGACGAGGCGGCGCGGATCCTCGACATCGCACCGTTGCTGGAGCGCAAACCGCGAGCGCTGTCCGGCGGGCAGCGGCAGCGCGTCGCGATGGGACGGGCCATCGTGCGGAACCCGAAGGTGTTCCTGTTCGACGAGCCGCTGTCGAACCTGGACGCCAAGCTGCGCGTGCAGATGCGGACCGAGATCAAGAAGGTGCACCAGACGGTTCGCACGACCACCGTCTATGTGACGCACGATCAGGTGGAGGCCATGACCCTGGCCGACCGGGTCGTGGTGATGAACGGCGGTGTCATCGAGCAGGTGGGAACCCCGAACGATCTCTATCATCACCCTGCGACCCGCTTTGTTGCGGGGTTCATCGGTTCGCCGGCGATGAATTTCCTGCCCTGCCGCGTGCAGGATGGTGCCAACGGCAGCCTTGCCGTGCGGGTGACCGATACCATCACGGTGCCGGTGCCGCCGGCGCGGGCCGAACGCTATCGGCCGTTCAAGGGCCGCGAGATGGTCCTCGGACTGCGTCCGGAACATCTGTTCGAATACCACGAGCAGGGCAAGCCCGGATGGACCCGGGTCGATCTGCCGGTCGACGTGGTCGAGCCGATGGGCATGGAGACGATGGTTCATTTCTTCATCGACGGTGCCCCGATCTGCGCCAGGGTCGATCCCGCCACCCATGCCGCGCCCGGCGAGATGCTGCCGCTGACGGCGGATCTGAACCAGATGCATCTGATGGAACCGGACAGCGGCCGGGTGGTCTGACAGAGATCCGGTCTGCCAGGCCGCATGCCGGGCCGCTGAGGCGCACGGCCGGTTTATGCGCGTCGCCGGACAGCGGCCCGGCCCTGGCACGCCTCGTCGCCGCGGGAGGGGGCTTCGGCGCTACCGTGCGAGGGGGCTTCGTCGTCGCCGCGGAAGGGGGCCTCGCCAGTTCTACTTGCGCGGCCGCCGCCACACCCAACCCGTGCACAAAAAGCGTTTTCGTCCTGGCTGGAATCGTGCTGCTTGGGTCTTGCCTCATCTGTGGGTCCGTTCCCCATGACGCGAGGGGGCTTCCCGACGTGCAGATCACGGAGCACCGAACCGATCCTCGTTCGCGTGCCCACTCGTTCGGTGATGACGCAGAGGCTGGCTACCCGGCGCTCGCCGTCGGCATCAGCACTCTGCGGTGCTGTTGCGCGGAGCCGCCACACCGACCCCGATCGAACAGGAGGACGCCGACGCTGGTATCAATCCGGGCCGACGAAACGCTGCGACGGCACCGCCCCGAGCGCGTCCGGCGTCCAGTCGCGGCGCTCGTTGAACAGTTCGATCAATGCGGCGGTGTCCCGATCGCGGTCCACTCCGGCTGCCGCGATGACCCGGCCGCCCTTGACGTAGTAGGCCAGGAATTCCGGCTTCTCCAGATCGCCATGAACGATCACCTCGTCCCAGTCGGCGGCGTGACCGACATAATCGAGACGTTTCATGTACTGGATCGTCCAGAACACCGGGACCGAGTCGCATCGGGCATTCTGCCCCGCCATATTCAGGGCGGCGATCCGACCGTGCTGTTCCGCGACGCGCCAGTGCTCGACGCGGATCGGCGGCCCATCGCCCTGCAGCGGAAAGCGCGCGATGTCGCCCGCAGCGAACAAGCCGTCGACAACCCTCAAGTTGGCGTCGACCGTCACGCTGCCGTCCGCATTGCGCAGACTATTGTCCAGGTATCCGGTGTCCGGACGCACGCCGAAACCGATCACGACCAGATCGGCCGGCAGATGCTCGCCGCCGACGAGAGACACCGCCTCGACCGCGCGGTCACCTTCCAGCGCCTGGATTTCCGCTCCAAGCCGGAAGGCGACGCCGCGTCTACGGTGCAGCGTCACGAAAGCATTGCCGATACGCGCACCCAGTTGCTTCTCGAACGGTGCGACCTCCTTGCCGACGACAGTCACCTCCAGACCACGCTCGCGCAGGCTGGCGGCGACCTCCATACCGATGAAGCTGGCGCCGAGGACGACGGCGCGTTCGCTGCGCTCCGCCTGCGCCAGGATCGCCTCGGCATCGGCTCTTGACCGAAGCAGGAAGACGTTCGTCAGGTGTGCGCCGGGCAGCTTTGGCAAGCTGGGCGCGGCACCGGTGGCCAGCAGCGCCGCGTCATACGTCAGCGAGAACCCATCGGCACAGTCGATCCGCCTCGATGTCGCATCGAGGCCGGTCACCTCGGCGGTGCGTCGCTCGATGCGGTGTTGCTTGTAGA
>DASWON010000465.1:0-10897 GCA_036398735.1 Rhodopila sp. | reverse complement strand
TGATCTGGCTCGGATATGAATCGTGCCGCCGTCCGGCAGCGCATCCTGCGCATTCAGCACGAGATTGAGCAGCGCGGACTCCAGGTGCGCCCGGTCGGCGTATATGGCGGGAACCCCCGCGTCTGCCGACTGCATCAGCCTGATATCCGCCCGGACCGCCTTGCCGATCGTCTCGACCAGGTGCGTGAGGAAAATGGCGGCCGGTATCGGCTGCGGCTGCAGATGCTGCTGACGAGAGAAGGACCGGAGCCGCGAGGTCAGGCGTGCGCCGCGTTCCCCGAGTTCCAACGCCTGGGAGGCGAGAAGCCACGGTTCCCCGGTATCGATCAGGCCGTCCAGCAGCAGCTCAAGACAGCCCAGCTGCGCCTGCAGGATGTTGTTGAAGTCATGTGCGACACCCGCGGTCAGCTGCCCGAGCGCTTCCATGCGATGCGCCTGACGCAGCTTGCCCTCCAGATCCACGCGGCGTGTGACATCGCGCACGACGACGATAACGCCGCCGCCGCTGGGCAGGGCGCGGCCGCGAGCCTCAATCTGCCGCCAACTCCCGTCACGATGCTGCACCCGCACCACCGGAGGCGCTTGCGGGGACGCATCGCGGGTCAGCAACGCCGCGGTTATCAGCGTCTGGTCCTCGGGATGGATCAGGTCGAGCCAGTTCCGCATCACCACGGCATGGTCGGGATATCCGAGGATGCTCTCACAGGCCGGGGAAACAAACCGGCAGCGGCCATCCCAGTCGAGCCGGAGCAGCAGATCGCTGGCATGATCGGTCAGCAGACGCACTTCATCGGCATAGGTTCGCGCCGCATGTTCGGCGATGGCACGCTGGCGCAGTTCGCGGCGCAAACTCCAGCCCAGAGCGGCCGCCAGCAGAATCAGGCAGCCCAGCGCCACCCCGACGAGCAGCGTGCGCAGAAACCAGCCGGCATAGAGCTCATCACTGGCTGTTCCGATCATGATGCCGAGCGGATACGTGCCGACCTGACGATAGACGATGATGCGGTCGACGCGGTCGCTGGCGGTGCGCGCCTCGAAGACACCCGCAGGCGCCTGCGCGATATGCTGGATGACGGAGCCCCTGCTGATGTCGCGGTCGATCTCCGCCGTATTGGCGGGCCTGCGGACCAGCAATCGCCCCTGCGTCGTGAACAGCGCGACGATCCCCGCATCGCCGGTGGACAGTCTGTCGAACATGTCCTCGAGGATGTCGAGTTCGATGGAGCCGACTGCAACGCCGGCGAACGTGCCATCAGGATGGTTGACGCGCCGGCTGAGAAAGAGCGACCAGCGGTTGTCCAGCCGGCTGCGCGTCGGGCCGGTCAGCAGCAGGTCGAGGCCTGGATCGGCGCGGTGGGCCTGGAAATAGTCGCGATCCCCGACATTGACGTTGCGAGGTGTCCTGCCCGCGGAATCATAGATGATCTGGCCGCTTTCGTCGGTGATGTAGACGCTGCCGAACACCTGGGTGCCAACCGCGCCGTCGAACAGCACGGCCTGGCGCACGGCGTCCGGCAAAGCGCCCAGTCCCGGCAGCCGCGCGCCCGAAACCGCGGCACGAAGTGCGATATCCATGGTATCGACCGAGTGGCGAATGTCCTGCTCCAGCCCGAGGATGCTGTTCTCGCTGGCGCGAACCGCCCGCTCATAAGTCGCGGTCCGGCTTTCCTGCAGAAGCCAGCAGGTTCCGCCAACGATGGCGACCGTCAGTATCACGCTTGTCAGCATGAAGCCGCGGCCGGACGACGCCCCGGGGCCGTGGGGTTCACGCGTCATCACATGACGGAACGCTGGCATCTTGCATGATCATAAGGTCCATCGTGCTGCATGATCTTGAGATGGCATCGAGGGCTCCAGCCTCGGCAAGGAATGCCTGTGACGATCCTGCAATGCCACAGCAAGGTTAAGACAAAGTAAAAGATCGCGGGGCATCGCATGATTCTCGGCCGAGAAACTATCACTTTGCGGTATTTGCATGTATAGGTGTGCACGATCATCGGAACGCAATACATTCGTATTTCCCGGTACACGCTCGTGTTTGGATCCAGAACGAAATGGGCGGCTACCACGGTATGGCGCCGCCCACGTCGTGCCATGAACAGTTGCTGATGTGGTGCGCCGCGTCGGTCATCCAGTCCTGCGGCAAGGCCGAGCATACAAAGTATACGCCGCTGCGTGGGCCCGGGCGCCGCCCGGCCCCGACGGCGAAAAATGCACTAGAAAATCGCAGTTCTGTCTTGTGCCCGCCCGCCCTGCCGCCTCCACTGCGGGAGACCCCTGTTGTCATGGGCTGCTACCCACGAAATCGGCGCACCATTCCTGCTCCGGCAGACCTTGATATCTCTGCTGAGCGCCCTTGGCGTACGGGACGATCTCCCCAGCATCGATCATCGAGAAGCGCTGAGCATCGCCGTCGCGGATATCCACCGCAAGGAGCGCGCACCGGCCAGCGAACTCGAGAGGCGTCATTGACCGGAATTCAGCCGAAGCGACGCGGACCATACCCGTGGCAACGCCCAGGCACGAAGCGCCGATCGCAGATCTGGCGCGTCCCCGGGACAGCGTTCGCCCGCTAGTAACTTGCATAATGCAATCTAATGCACTATGTTGGTCTCATCATGCAACTCTACGGAGACGGACATGCGACTGAACGGAAAAAAGGCGCTGATTACCGGTGGCAACAGCGGCATCGGATTGGCGACCGCGCGCGCCTTCATCGAGCAGGGGGCGAAGGTGGCGATCACCGGGCGTGATCAGGCCACGCTGGATGAGGCTGCCGCGAGCCTCGGCCCCAATGCACTGCCCTTTCGGGCGGACATCCTGGAAGCGGGCAGCAACGAGGCCGCGATCCGATCCGCGGCCGAGGCTTTCGGGCATCTGGACATCGTCGTGGCCAACGCCGGCATCGCCGGGACCACCCCGGTCGGTGGCACCACGAGCGAGCAGTTCGAGCGGATTCTGACCACCAACGTCACTGGCGTGTTCCTGACCGTCCAGGCCGCGGCGCCGTTTCTGCGGAAGGGGGCGTCGGTGATCCTGATCGGATCGGTCCACGCGGTTCTGGGAGCACCCGGATATTCAGCCTACGCCGCGAGCAAAGGGGCCGTTCGCTCACTGGGCCGCGTGCTGGCGTCGGAACTGTCTCCGGCGGGTGTCCGTGTGAACGTCGTGGTTCCCGGCGCCACCCGTACCCCAATCTGGTCGCGCTTCGGCCGTGGCCCCGATGCCCTGGCGACGCTGGAGCCGCGCATGGCGCGGGCAGTCCCGAGTGGACGCATCAGTGAGGTGGAGGAAATCGCCAACACCATCCTGTTTCTCGCGTCCGATGATGCGACGAACATTCAGGCTTCGGAGATCGTGGTGGATGGCGGTCTGACCGGTGCCCCGTCGGGTGCACCAATCTATCGCGACTGAATGCTGGGCTGGTTCACCAGCGCGTCCGGCGCGGTGGGAAAGTCCGGCCGCAGCGGTGTTTCGATTGCCTATGCGTGCTGGATGTTGCTTACCCATTTCACCGGCAGATCCAGCGCCGCCGCTTGATCCTCAATCCACTGACGGGCTTCCGCCGGTGAGGAGCACTGCTTCGCGGCAGGAGCGCGGCCTCGGAAGTGGCGGCTGGCATCCGGCGCCGCGGCTTCGCCGACGAAGGCACCGACAAAGTTGTTGGCGCCATGAGGCTCGATCCAGGCCAGAAGGCTGCCATTGATGGACATGACAAATGTATCCTCGTGCTTGAGCCTTCAGATTATAGACCTGTTGGCATCCTGTCCAGGCGGCCCGGTCGCGCCTGAACGCAGATGAATTGTGGAAATTCAATCGCATGTGACAATTCCGCTGGCGCACAGGCGTGGTTACGCCAGCGTCTTGCGGGCCGCTGCAGGTGTCCATGGCGTCCGGTATTTCGCCATGGTTGAGGGGGATTGTGACATAATAAGTGGATGGCTGGCCATGGCCGCCGAAGCGAACCGCCCGCCTGTGAAGGGCAAAACGAAGACAGGCGCCAGAACCGGCTAGCCTCGCCTGCGACGCGTCGGTCGGCTGGATACCAACAGTGGAAAAAACCGTTCACCCGAGGAAGTCCTCGCCATAGGGCGCAACCCTGTTGCGCGATCATCGCAGGCACGCTGAGGTGTGCCCACCATGCACAGGGTCCGACCCGATGACACCTGACCTCGCCGACCGGTTTGTCACGATCGCCCTGGGGCACGTCAGCCGTGAATACCCCACTAAATTGGATCACGTGCTGGCCGGACCCGGCGACACACGCCGCCCGCGGGACCTGCATCCGGTGTTTTACGGCAGCTTCGACTGGCACTCCTGCGTGCACGGCTACTGGATGCTCGCGTACATCTATCGGCGATTTCCCGGCCTGGCGAACGCCGATCGCATTCGCAGTGTGTTCAACGCACACCTGACACAGGCGCGTGTCGCCGGCGAGTGCGCCTATCTGGCCGACCCCTCGACACGCGGCTTCGAGCGGCCCTACGGCTGGGCCTGGCTGCTGAAACTGGCCGCGGAACTGGCGCTGCATGAGACGCCGGAGGGGCGCGCCTGGTACGCCGCGCTGCAACCGCTGGCGCAAATATTCGCCGCCCGCTTCAGGGCGTTCCTGCCGCTCGCCACCTACCCGGTTCGCGCCGGGGTGCACTCGAACACGGCCTTCGCGGTACGCCTGGCGCTGGACTACCAGGACGAAGCGTTGCGCGGATTGCTGACAGAGGCAGCCAGGCGCTGGTATGCTGCGGACATCGACTGCCAGGCCTGGGAGCCAGGCGGCGACGAGTTCCTGTCGCCGGCATTGATCGAGGCGGAATGCATGCGAGCCGCCCTGCCCGACGCCGCGTTCCGCACGTGGTTCGCGAACTTCCTGCCGCGGCTGGGCCAGGGCTTGCCGGCAACGCTGTTCACCCCGGCCACGGTCAGCGACCGGAGCGACGGGAAGATCGCGCATCTGGATGGGCTCAACCTGAGCCGGGCGTGGTGCTGGCGCGCACTGGCGGACTGCACGCCGGATCCGGTGGCGACACGCCAGATCGCACAGGCCCATCTCGATGCGAGCCTGCCGCATGTCAGCGGTGAGTACATGGGCGAGCATTGGCTATGCAGCTTCGCGGTGCTGGCGCTGGGGTAAATGTGGCGAGGGCGCGCACCCTCGGGCTCCGATCAGACGGCGTCGATTGGTGCATGGGCAAGCCGCCGGGATCGTCAAGCCAAGGCCGGCTTCGGAGCGGCCGGCGGGACCAAAATGCCGGTCGCATTTCCGGTTCTGCTGCGACACGAACCTGGAGGTGGCCAGAGGGCCGAGCAGAGGGGTGGCCAGAGGGGTGGCCAGCGGGGCGGCTACCTGGTCAACACGCTGGGGATCGAGAAGATCGGCAATAGGCGACGGGGCCCAGCCAAGGCCGGATGCACCATACCCGAACTCAGTCGGCTGCCGCGGCAACGACGCCGCGGGCGCGCAGCGCCTCGATCTCGGCGGCGCTGTAGCCGTGCGCGCGCAGCACCGCCTCGGTGTCGGCGCCGGCCAGCGGTGCGGTGCCGCGGCGCGTCCCGCTTTGCAGCGGCGGTGCGCCCGGAATGCTCGGGATCGGCATCTTCGCCGCCAGCCCCGGCTGCGCCAGATAGCTGAACAACCCGCTCGCCTCGACATGCGGATCACGCAGCATGTCCAGCGATTCGTGGGCCACCGAATGCATGACCCCGTACTCGATGAAGCGCTTCTGCCAGTGAGCGTTCGGACGCGCCGACAGGATCTCGCCCAGCATGGGCGCCAGCACGCCGGAATGGGCAATCCGGCTCACCGCGGTCTGGAACCGCGGATCGGCGCCAAGCTCCGGCTGTTCCAGCGCCTGGCAGAACTCGCCCCAGCCGCGGCGCCCCGCCACGATCACCAGGATCCAGCCATCCGCCGTCGGATAGACGCCGCGATGCGCCCGAGCGGCGGGCCAGTCGCCGTCATGGATCACGCGCTGCAGCGTGGCATAGCTGTTGAGCCAGGCGGCCCCCTGCATCAGGCTCGCCTCGATGTAGCGGCCGCGCGTTTCATCGCGCCTCGCATACAGGGCTGCCGACAGCGCCTGGAATACATACAGCGCCGTCAGGATGTCGACCGGGATCGAGGCGACGTTAATCGGCCTTCCGTCCAGGTCCCGGTTCTCCGCCATGAAGCCGCTGAACGCCTGCAGCACAGGGTCCATGGCCGGCCGCTCCGCATATGGGCCGGTCTGCCCGAAGCCGGACATCGCGAGATACAAAATTCCGGGGTGCCGCTCCGCCACGGCATCG
The DNA here is from genome assembly GCA_036398735.1 of Rhodopila sp. Taxonomy (GTDB): domain Bacteria; phylum Pseudomonadota; class Alphaproteobacteria; order Acetobacterales; family Acetobacteraceae; genus Rhodopila. Next base: position 4,612 of record DASWON010000465.1, on the reverse strand, counting down.
TATCCGAAGCCCAGCCGCTTGATGACGCCGGGCCGAAAGCCTTCCATGAGGACGTCGGCGTCTTCGAGCAGCCGCCACAGCACGGCGCAGCCTTCCGGTGACTTCAGGTCAAGGCCGATGCTTTGCTTGCCGAGGTTGCCCATGACCGAAAGAGCCGTGTTGCCGCCTGGCTTTGGTGCCGTCGCGCGCACCCAGTCGCCGCCGTCGAGCACCTCGACCTTGATGACCTCGGCGCCGTACTGCGCCAGCAGCATGCCGGCGTATGGAGCGGCGATCCCCTGGCTGAGATCGACGACCTTGATTCCGGCGAACGGTGCGTCGTAGCTCATGTTGTCAGCCTCCCCTGGGTTATCTCCCGGATTGTCCCGCCGGGTTATCGTTTTCGCCGTCGGCCTTGTTTCCGGCCCTCTGCTGGCTCTCAGCCGGTGCGGGCCACCGCCAGGCCGTCCAGCGCCTCCACATGCGAACCGCGCACCCAGAGCGGGTTCACGTCGAGTTCATCGAGCGCCGATCCCAGCGCCACCGCCGCGTCGCCGATGCGCGCGATCGCCTCGGCGACGGCGTCGAGATCGGCCGCGGGGATGCCGCGCTGCCCCTCCAGCATTTTGCGGCCCTTCAGTTCGCCCAGCATCCGCCGGACCTCCGCTGGCGCGACCGGCAGCCCGCGCAGTGCAACGTCCTGCAGCATCTCCACGAAGATGCCGCCAAGGCCGACCGCCAGGACCGGCCCCCATTGCGGATCGCGGGTGCAACCGACGAACAGTTCGATTCCCCGCTCACGCATCGGCGAAACCAGCACGCCGTCCACCCGAGCGCCGGGCGGTGCGGCAGCGATGATGCGGCGGAAGGCGGCTGCGACGGCCTCGTCGCCGGACACGCTCAACGCCACGCCGCCGATGTCGCTCTTGTGCTGGATGTCCGCGGAAGCGATTTTCAGCACCACCGGGCCGCCGATCGCGCGGGCCGCGGTGACCGCCGACGCCCCGTCCGTCACCAGCGACGCCGGCACGATCGGCACGCCATGACGCGCCAGGTGATCGAGGATCTCCCGCTCCGTCGACGGCCACTTTCCTGGCCCGTCCAAGGCCGTGGGCGGCAGCCAGTGCGGCGCGTCGCGGCGCTGCTGCTCGGACCACCACCATGCACGCCCAAGCGCCGACAGACCGTGGAAGATGCCGGCCCCGGTGTACGGCAGGTTGAGATCGGACACGATGCGGGCCGTCACCTCGGTGACCGGCTTCAGGGTATGACTGATCATCAGCGCCGGCAGCGGCTGCCCGTTCAGGCCAGCGGAGATCTGGCGCAGCGAGGCAAGCTGGAACTCGGTCGCCAGCGCCTCGGTGCTGGGCACGTCGAACAGGCAGGCCAGCGCGGAGAACGCCGGCTCGTTGCCCATAATCGTCAGCGCTCGGGCGAACAGTTCCGGCTGCAATACGGCCCCGCCGGTGATGTCCAGCGGATTGTGCGGCGTGCCGAAGCTGGGCAGCACCCCGACCAGTTGTTTCTCGGTCGCCGGCGGCAGCGGCGGCAGCGGCACCCCTTCCACCTGCAGACGGTCGGCCGCGATCTCGCAGGCGCCGCCCGACACCGAGACCACCGCGAGGCCCTTGTCGCCGATCACCCCGGTGCGCGCGATGACGTCGGCAGTGAACAGCAGATCCTCGATCGAGTTCACCCGCACGACGCCGAACTGGCGACAGATGCCGTCGAACACCCGGTCGTCGCCCACCAGCGACCCGGTGTGCGCCTGGGCCGAACGGGCGGTCACGTCGGACAGTCCGATCTTGAGCGCAACGATGGGCTTGCCGGCGGCACGGGCTTTCTGCGCGGCGGCGGCGAACTGATGCGGATGGCGGATCGATTCGATGAACATCGCGACCGCACGCACCCGCGGATCGTCGAGCAGATGGGCGGCGAAGGTGGCGCCGTCCAGGTCGGCTTCGTTGCCGGTGGAAATCATGTGGCTGAGGCCGATGCCCTGCTGCAGCGCGAGGCTCGCGATGAAGGAGGCGGTCGCGCCGCTCTGCGAGATCACCGCGATCGGCCCCGGCTGGTTCGGTGCCCGGATCGCGCCCGTCCACAGCGGCACGTCATCGAGGAAGTTGACGAAGCCGAGACAGTTCGGTCCAAGAATGGAAATGTTGAACTGACGGGCCAGTGCTGCAAGTCGTTGTTGCTGCGCCGCACCATCATAGCCGGTCTCGGCAAAGCCGGAGGTCAGGATGACCGCATGGCGTGCGCCGGCCGCCCCGAGATCGGCCATCGCCTCCTCGATCGCCGCCGCCGGGACCATCAGCAGGCCGAGGTCGACCTGCGCCCCCAGCGCGGAACAGGATGTGGCCGCGGCGCGGCCGTGCACGACCCCGCCGCGGCGGGCCACCAGATGCACCTCGCCATCGTATTTGAGCGTGGTCAGGTTGGTGAACGTGGATCTGGACCAGTTGGAGCGGTCGGTGGCGCCGACCAGTGCGATCGAGCGCGGCCGCAGCATGGTCGAAAGGTCGCGCGTTCCGGCACCCAGACTCATTCGTTTTCTCCCCGTTTCTCTCGTATCCCGGTTCTCGCCGAGTTCGACGGAAGACCATAGGCCCAGCCGAATGATACGGGAAGACGTGGCCCGGGGCGCAGTCGTTGTCAGGTTGAGGATCCCCGGCTAGGGTCGGCGCATAAGGAGTGAACGTCCATGTCGCAAACAATCAGCAAACCCGTTCCGGTTCCGGATGAAATGAGCGCGCCATTCTTCGACGGTGCCCGTGACGGCCGACTGATGCTGCAGCACTGCACCGCATGCGACCGCTGGAGCTTTCCGGTACGCGAACGATGCCCCTACTGTCTGGCGGCGAAACTGGAATGGCGGCAGGCGAGCGGGCGCGGCAACCTCTATACCTTCACTATCATGCATCAGGTCATGAACCCGGGGTTTGCCTCCGCCGTTCCGTACAACGTTGCGCAGGTAGATCTGATCGAAGGCGTGCGGATGACGTCCAACGTCGTGGGCGTGGGCAATGACGCTCTGCGGGTCGGCATGCCGCTCGAGGTCGTATTCGAGGACGTGGGTGAAAACGTCAGCATCCCGAAATTTCGTCCGGCCGCCAACTGAGCGAGGAGAACGATCATGGCAAACCAGCCAAAGGGAGCCCCGAGGGGATCCATCGTCGGCCTCGGCGTCACGCCGATGGGCAAGATCTATGGCCGTCGCTCCGTTGATTTCGCTGCCGAGGCTATCGCGCTGGCGCTCGAGGACGCCGGGCTGGCCAAGAGCGACGTCGACGGGCTGCTGATCAATGCCAACATTCCCGGCGACATGGACGTTCGCGCCCAGATGACGCTGGGGTTCGAGAACCTGACGCTGGTGAACGTCATGAGCGCCTACGGCTCGACCGCCGGCAGCATGATGCAATACGCATGCATGGCGATCCGCGAGGGGCTCGCGAACGTCGTTGTCCTGGTCTACGCCGATGCACCACTGTCGCCGACCCGCGGAGCCGGGCAGTCCTATGCGGGGCCGCATCGGTTTCCGCTGAACGGAATGGTCGGGCTGCGCGCCGCCTACGGCAACTTCGGTGCCAATCCAGAATACGCAATGGCGGCTCGGCGCCACATGAGTCTATACGGCACGACCGTGGAACAGTTCGGCACCATCGCGGTCGGTCAGCGCAAGTGGGCGCAAATGAGCCCATGGGCGCAGATGAAGCAGCCGATGACGCTGGAGGATCATCAGAAGTCCCGCTTCATCGCCGAACCGCTGCGGCTGTTCGATTGCTGCCTGGTGTCGAATGGTGCGGTCGCGGTGATTGTTACGTCGCCCGAGCGGGCGCGCGATCTGCGGCAGCCGCCGGTGAACGTGCTGGGTTACGCGCAATGCGCGCCCGGCGATAACCTGAGCACTGATCGCCATCCCGGCGTCGAGACGGGGGCAAGGCGGTCTGGGGAGATCGCGTTCCGCATGGCCGGGATCACCCGCGACGACATCGGCACGTGCCAGCTTTACGACTGTTACACCTACACCGTGCTCGTTACGCTGGAAGACTACGGCTTCTGCGCCAAAGGTGAGGGCGGTCCGTTCGTCGCCGACGGCAAGCTTGGGCCGGGCGGCGCGTTGCCGACCAACACCGGCGGTGGGCAGCTTTCCGGCTACTACATGTGGGGGTTCACGCCGCTGTCCGAGGCCGTGGTGCAGGCGCGCGGCCACGGCGGCGAACGGCAGGTGCCGCGCAACGACTACGTTCTGGTCAGCGCCAACGGCGGCATCCTGAATTATCACGCGACGATCATTCTCAGCCGGCACGCCTCCGGCTGAAGGGCTCGCCGGGGCCGATGCGCGCGACTTCGTCCGGGCGTCGCGGTCCGGGCATCGCGGTCTGCGGGGCGGCGGGGGTTCGCTTTGCGCGAGGTCGGCGCAGAAGAATTTGTGGGGAGGCCCGGCCCGGGGTCGCCGGCATTTTGGCGGCACTCCCGGTGCCGGCCGTCTCGTGGTTGCCCTGGCCGGGTTTGTGGCCAGTTCGCGGGTGCCTCGGTGCAGGCCAATTCGTCGGGGTCCAGGCCGATGGCGTCGGCACTTTGGCGGCGTCAGGCGGGCACGTGGCATCAGCCTGTGCGACAGGCCACGGCT
>DASWON010000464.1:0-15751 GCA_036398735.1 Rhodopila sp. | reverse complement strand
CGGTCAGCGTCGATGCGACGATCAACGCCGGGATCCTCGCACGAGCGCTCGACCTGCTGGCGCCGGACGCGACCGTGCTGGCGCTGCCGATGCAGTGGATCGGACTGTCGGTGGAGCATATCCGCTTCCCCGGCACGCTGACGCTGTCCGCCGAGACGCTGATCGCTGTGCTGACCGAGATCGGGCAAAGCGTTGGTCGTGCTGGCGTGCGGCGCCTGGTCATCCTCAACAGCCACGGGGGGCAGCCGCAGGTCGTTGAGATCGTCTGCCGGCGGCTGCGGGCCGATGCCATGTTCGCCGTCGGTTGCATGGCCAGCCGCCTGGGACTGCCGCCCGAAATCGTGCTGTCCGGCGATGAGCAGCGGCATGGCATCCATGGCGGACTGGTGGAGACCAGCCTGATGCTGCATCTGCGCCCCGATCTGGTCCGCACGCAGCACGCCGGAGACTTCCGCAGCGCGTGGCTGGAACGCGAGACCACCACGTCGCTGCTGACGCCGGAGGGCGCTGTCGGGTTCGGCTGGGAAACCCAGGACCTGAATCCCGACGGTGCGCTGGGCGACGCGCGTGCGGCGACCGCTGCGATGGGTGCCGCTATTCTGGAGTACCAGGCCGCCCGGCTTGCGCTGCTGTTGCAGGAGGTGAGCAGCTTCGACCTTCGGTCATGGATGCGGGACGCGCCCGCGTAGAGATCATGCCAGCCGACGCAAACCCATCGCCACGGTCTGGCGTGGATCTGTCTCGTCAGCCCTTCGGACCCGATCCCCGGACATTCACCGGGCGGGGCATCCGTTCGGATGTTCTGCTCATGATATCAGTTGCCGTTGACGCTGACTGGTATGCGCGCAGGGTTGGCGCGACGGCACTGCGTAAATCAAGGAGATACCAGCCGGCCGCTGGTCGCCAAAGACCTCAACCGTCCGGCCGGCCGGTATGACACGGCGCCAGCGGCGGCCCAGCCGACGATCAGCACGCGGACAGTTTGTTCGACAACAGCGGCGATCGGGATCCCGACCGCCGCGTCTGCCGACAGAGACCCGACCTCAGGCCGCGATCTGCTGGTGCTCGGGGACTTCCAGCTTGAAGAACCGCGCGGCGTTCAGGCCAAGGATCTTGGCGCGCTGCACGTCGTTCAGCATCGGCATCGTCCGCTCGATCGCCTCCGCCGAGTGCGGCCACGTCCCTTCGTGGTGCGGATAGTCGTTCGCCCACGCGAAGTTATCCATGAGACCGAAACGTTCCGCGGTATAAAGTCCGACCGGATCCTCCTGGAATGTCGAGAGACCGTGCGCCTTGTAGTAGTCGCTGGGCAGACCCTGCAGCTTCGGCCGCACCCACATGTGATGCTTGCGATAAGCTTCGTCCATCGCTTCCAGCAGCCAGGGAACCCAGCCGATGCCGGCCTCGATCGTCGCGAAGCGCAGCCCCTTGAAGCGCTCCAGCACGCCCGAGGCGCACAGGTTCGCAACCGGCTCGATCGTCGGCGCCAGCGAGTGGGTGACGTAGTTCACCACCGCGCCGCCGTTGCCGCGCGAGGCCCGCGGATCGCGTCCGGTCGAGACATGGAACGTCATCGGCAGGTCGGTTTCCTCGATCAGACGCCACATCGGGTCAAAGTGCGGCAGGTTGTAGTTGACATGGTCAACGTCATGCCCGCCCCAGATCGGTTTGCACGGCAGCGACAGGGCGCGGAAGCCAAGCTTGGCGACGCGTTCGATCTCCGCCATCGCGCCTTCCAGGTCGCCTGTGGCGATCGAGGCCACCGGCAGCATGGCGTCCGGATAGGGGCCGAACTGCTCCCAGGCCCAGTCGTTCCACACCCGGCACTGCGCGTTGGCGAACACCGGGTCCGGCGTCGCCCACATGGCCAGGCCCTTGTTCGGGAAGATGATCTCGACGTCCACGCCATCGGCACGGTTGTCCCGGATGCGATCCTGCACGTCGGCGCCGGCCCGCGAACGAACCCAGTCCTCGCCCTCGAAACTCATCACCCGCACACGGTCCGGGCGATAGCCTTCGCAGTAACGCCACTGGACGCCCTGCTCATCGGTGATGATGCGGGGCACGCGCTCCTTGTATTTCGGGTCGATGCGCTTTTCCCACAGGTCCGGCGGCTCGTTCGCATGACTGTCGGTCGAGACCATGAAATACTTCTTCGGGTCACCGACACGGGCCGTGCGCTCCCAGCCCGAATGGCCCGGTGTCTCAAGCCGCCACAGGTTCGGAGCATTGATCGGTATTTCGTTCACAGCGTCACTCCCTTGGTCCGTTTTATCAGCGGGTGATATCCGATCATGCTCCTCGGCAGAATGCAACCGTTGAGTGTCATATATGACCGGCCGCCGGCTGGCCGGCCGTGACATCGGCGTATCGCTTTCCGTCTCGCATGCTGCTCCGGCGTGGTTGGTGCCGCCGGCGAGGCGTGGTTTGCCCACGCGAGACCAGCGATAAGAACCCGTGCCGCGCGATCCGCCCGCACCGGCACGGACACACCGGATCGCGGCGGGAAGTCGTTTCTCGAGGCGACATAATTAGCCGGGGGCCTAGCGGCCAGGAACGGGCTACCGGCCGAAGTGGCGCATCCGCCGGTCGACACGGGCGAGAAACCGCTTGCACCCGGCTTCCGTTGCGACATTCATGTGATACTTGGCCAGATAGGTGCGCGACGCCCGCTTGCCGGTGAGCCAGTACAGATACCGGGTCAGGATGCGCCGCGGCGGGTCGCCCATCCACAGCGCCATGTAGCGCGGCCGCCCGTATGTCACCACCGCGGCCAGATGCCGGATGTTGAGCAGCGCCGCCTGGGCTTTGCCGTTCTCCAGCGTGAACGACACGCCCGGCATCAGCACCCGGTCGAGAAAGCCTTTCAGGATCGCCGGCGGGCCGAAGCACCAGGTCGGGTGACACAGCACAAGCGCCTCGGCGGCCAGCAGACGCTCCACGTACCCGGCGACGGGCGCCCGGTTGCGCGTCTCGTCGTGATAGTGCCGCCGCTCCTCGGCACCCAGCACCGGGTTGAAGCCTTCCGCATACAAGTCGCAGTCATCGACCTGGTGACCGGATTCGCGCAGTGCGGTCACCACGGTGCGGTGCAGGGCAGCGTTGAAGCTGTCCTCAAGCGGGTGGGCGAACAGCACCATGACCCGCATCAAACGACCTCGGGCAGCATGAGAACCGAACCACGATGACGGATGGCGATGGTGACGACCTGCTCGTCCGCCGCGATGAAGTCGGCGGCCTGCGCACCCGTCCCCGGATTGACCGCGTAAGACGGCGTGGCGGCGGCGGCCAGCGACAGGCGCATCGCATGGCCGGCGGGGATGGTGACGCAGACCGCCCGCATCGGAAGTTCCACCTGACCGCCGGCCCGGTCGACGCGGGCATGACCCTGAGTGAGTGTCAGTGCGCGCCCCTCCGGGGTCAGCATCGACAGCACCGCGTCGATGTCGAACGATGGCTGATCCGCCTCCAGAGCCAGCGTCGCGGTGACCCGCCCGCACAGGAACAGGGGCCTGTCGAGTGGAGCACCATTGTACACCGCCACGTCGGCGCGATCGTCCAGCGCCGCGCGGTCCTGCATGCCGCCCGGCGGGCTGCCGTGCCCGCCCAGCACCGGTGCCGGGCGCCAGGGGTCGTGCACGATCCGATCCGTCGCCGCGCCATGGGCCGATGCGGTCAGCGTGCCGGCACTCGCGGACGCGGCACGTCCGTCGCCGCCGAGGTGCAAGGCCATCGGGCGAATGTGTGGCCAGGCGTTGAACCGCCGCCACATCCGCCCGCCCACGTCGAACAGGTGCAACCCGGCCAGCGGTTCCCCGTCGGCGCGGCCCTTCAGGTGCCGGTCGAACCAGGCGACCTGGGCCCTGTCGATCGGCGACATCGCCGTCGGACCGAAGTCGATGGCGCCGGCCCGGCGGCCCCAGGGCTGATGCGTCCATGGCCCGATATGCAGCGCCTGCTCCGCCCGTGCGACCGTCGAGACGGTGTCGTGCCCCGCGAGCGTCCCCATCAGCATTTGATCGTACCAGCCGCCGACATGCAGCATCGGCACATCCAGCGGGTGGCCGGACAGCCGGGAGACTGGGGCGAAGCCATCCCAGAACGCGCCGGGGCCGGGATGGGTCAGCCAATGCTCGTAGTGGGTCCAGTGGCCGAACCGGCGGATTATGTCCGGGCGGGTGCGATGTGGCTCCATCAGCGGCAGGGACTGCGCGGCGGTCCGCAAGGCGTGGGCGGCGACACGGTCACCGTCGTGGGTTGCCTTGATGAAGCCCATCTGCAAGCCCCAGCCAAGGTTGGGCCCAAGCCGGAACGCGTTATTCTCCCAGGCCCAGTCGGTGCGGACGTCCCACCCGCCCATGGCAGGCGCCATCGCGCCGATCGCCGCGCCGCCGGCCAGCGCCAGATATTGCGTGTTCGCCTGGTAGGAAAAGCCGTAGGTGCCGACCGCACCGCTGGAGCCGTCCAGTGCCGCGGCCCACGCAACGGCCTGCGCGCCATCGGCTTCTTCATCCAGAAACAGGCGGAAGTCGCCTTCGCTGGTGCCGGTGCCTCGGACGTCCTGAATGACGACGATGTAGCCATGGGCGGCGTACCAGGCGGGATGAGCGAACACCAGGGTCGAGGCAATCGCCCGCCCGTAGGGCTGGCGCATCAGCAGAACAGGGTAGCGGCTGGGGGCCTCGGGCCGCCAGACCGTCGCGCCCAGCCGGCAGTCGTCGCCGGTGCGCATCGGGACAGTCATCGGTGGGGCCACGCTGAGCATAGCGGTGTGCGATACACCGTCCCGCGTGCCCGGGCCACCGGTTTGCGCGTCAGGCCCGGGCGCTGCGTCGTGTTGGTGCGCGGCGCGTTCCCCGGGGCGTGGCACAACGCCAGGGCGAGGCTGCGTCCGGGCGCTGGGTGCCCCCCGGCGCCGCGCCACCCGACGCCCGACCGAGCCGCCCGTTCTGTTACGACGCGACGATGCCCGGCCGGATGCGCAGCCGACGGGGCGTCAAGTGACGGCCAACCGAGGGGGATCGATTTCCAGGCTCGAGCAGGATGTCGAGCCGGACGTCCACCGTGCGTGCGGCGATGACCTGCTCCGGCATGTCGGACATCGACGGGAATCCCGCGGGGCGCCCAATCCCGAAAGCCTCTATCCGATGGGCGCACCCCGACAGGCCCGATCCAACGGACCCAATTCGACGGGCGCACCCGGACAGGCCTACCCCGACGGGCTACCCCGACGGGCTACCCCGACAGGCTACCCCGACAGGCCCCCGGTCACGTCGATCGTCAGACCGGTGACGAAATCCGCGTCCGAGGAGGCCAGGAAACAGATCACCTTGGCCTGGTCCGAGGCCTCCGCCACCCGTCGCAACGGCGTCGACTGAATCTGCGTCGCCTGGGCCTCGGGCGAACGCTGGTTCCAGTGTGGCCTGATCCGTTCCGTCAGCGTCAGGCTGGGCGCGATCGCGTTGATGTTGATCCCGAACGGCCCGAGTTCGAACGACAGCTTGCGCGTAAAGGCGATGATGCCGCCCTTGGCAGCCGCATAGGCCGCGCCGCTCGCCACACTCGTGCCGCGCCCGGCGATCGAGGCAAGATTGACGATCTTGCCTGACGCCTGCCGTTTCATAATCGGTACGACTGCATGGGTGAACAGGAACGTCCCGTCCAGATTGAACTTGATCACCCGCTGCCAGTCGCCCAGCGAATGCTCCTCCACGTTCGCCGATGGCTTGGCAATGATCGTGCTGCCGCCGACGGCGTTCACCAGGATATCGATGCGGCCGAACTCCTGCACCACGCCGTCCACGACCGCATCCACCTGACTCTGATCCAGCGCGTCGCACAGTCGCCCGTGGGCCCGATCGCCCAGCGCGGCAGTCGCCGCCTGCAGCCGTTCAGGATGGTTATCCACGGCGATCACCGTCGCGCCCTCCCGCGCCATGATCTCCGCCGTTGCTCGGCCGATCCCATTTGCCGCAGCGGTGATCAAGGCAATTTTGTTATCGAAGCGCATTTTTATCCTCCCTTGATTGCTTGCCGACGGGTCGCATCGGTCCCGTCTTTCATCTCCGTTACGTTATGACCGGTGGTCGTAAAGTGCCGGCCACGGGGCTCGTCCCCTGCCGGCGCAGACGTCGCGTCCTGACGTCTGCCGAACGGATATCCAGCGGAAGCGCGGAACCTCACGTCCAGGCGGCGGCCGGGGCCAGCGTATGGGCGGTGGAGCGGACCGATGGCCCGCGCCAACCGGCTCAGTTCAGACGCGCTGCCTGCGCCATCACCTCGATCGCCTCGGGCTGGCGGGACCGCACCGTCAGGCTGGTCGCCCCGGACCCCTCCCACGCCCCGAAACGGTCGCGGATACGCGCGGGCGGGCCGACCAGCGATTTCATGTCGACCCACTCGTCCGGCACCGCGGCGATCGCTTCCTCCTTGCGGTGCGCCAGATACAGTTCCTGGATCCGGTCGGCGGCCTCGGCGAAGCCCCGGCGGATCATCTGGTCCTTATGAAAATTCTTGTCCTTGTGGCCCATGCCGCCGACGTAAAGCGCGACCTCCGGCTTCAGCTTTGCCAAGGCGGCCTTCACGTCATCGGCGATTTCGACATGCACCGAGGCCTGGATCTCAAAGTCCTTGAGGCTCTTGCCGTTGCCGGCACGCCGGAAACCCTCTTCCAGCCACGGCCCGTACTCCTCCATGCAGCCGGGGACGAAACCCATCGGCAGCCAGCCATCGGCGATTTCCGCCGTCAGCTTCACGGTCGATTCACTGCCGGTCGCGAGGTAGATCGGAATATCGGGGTTCATGTGCAGAATGGATTTCAGCGGCTTGCCGACGCCAGCCGCACCCTCGCCGGTGTACGGCAGGCTGATCTCCCGCCCTTCATGCGTGACCGGCTCCTCCCGCCGGAAGATCTTGCGCATGATCGCAACATAGTCCTTGAGCCGATAATACGGGCGTCCCCACGGCTGCCCATACCAGCCCTCGACAATCTGCGGTCCGGATACGCCCAGGCCCGCGATGAACCGCCCGCCGCCGGCGAGGGCGTCCACGGTTCCGGCGCACATCGCGGCGTTGGCGGGCGTGCGGGCGGCCAGCTGCATGATCCCGGTGCCGAGGCGGATCCTTTTCGTCACCGCGGCCAGGAAGGCCAGCGGTGTCACCGCGTCCGATCCATAGGCCTCGGCCGACCAGACCGAGTCGTAGCCAAGCTCCTCGGCGCGCCGCACCAGCGCGACCGGAAGATCCATCTGTGCCTTCGAATAGCCGATGGACAGACCAAGCTTCATAGCAGACTCCCATGCGGAACAGGCAGGCCCAGGTTTTCGCGCAGCGTCGCCCCGGTGTAGTCCTTGTGATACAGCCCGCGCCGCTGCAATTCGGGCACCACGTGCTTCACGAATTCCATATAGGTTCCCGGCACATGCGTGGCCGCGATCACGAAGCCGTCGCAGACGCCGGTGCTGAACCATTCCTCCAGCCCGTCCGCGACCTCTTCCGGACCGCCGATGAACGGCAGGTTGGGGCGGGCGCGATGGCTGAATTTGACGAAGTCGCGCGGCGTCGGGTTGCGGATGCCGCTGGCTTTCAGGACCCGGTCGCGCATCGACTGCGTGCCGGAGATCCCGTCCAGCTCCGCATCGGTGAACGGCTCATCGAGGCCCTTGCTGGCGAAATCGAAGTTCATCGCCTCGGACAGCAACGACAGCGCGTCCTCATCGGTCGCCAGCGTCTCGATCAGCGCCATCTTGTCTTCCGCTTCGGTCTTCGTTTCGGCACAGACGACATAGGCCGAGGGGGTGATCCTCAGGTGCGAGGGATCCCGCCCCTGACGCTCCGCCTCGGCCTTGAGGTCGGAATAGGTCTGCCGCCCATGCTCCAGGCTGACCGGCGTGCTGACGAACACCAGTTCACCCCAGCGCGCCGAGAACTGCTTGCCGCGTCCGCTCTGCCCGGCCTGGATGATGACCGGCTGCCCCTGTTTCGACCTCGGCACCGTGAACGGCCCGCGGGACTTAAACCATTCACCCTTGTGGTCCAGCCGGCGCACGCCGTCCGGCCTGGCGAAGATCCCGGTCTGCTTGTCGTGCACGATCGCGTCGTCGTCCCAGGAATTCCAATGTCCCAGCACGACCTTCATGAACTCGTCTGCCCGGTCGTAACGAGAATCATGCTCGAGATGCTCGTCCTTGCCCATGTTCAGCGCTTCGCCGTCGTTCATTGATGTAACGACATTCCAGGCGGCGCGACCTTCCGTCATCAGATCGAGCGTGGCAAACGTCCGAGCGACGTCGAATGGCTCATAGTAGGTGGTGGAGCGCGTGGCGCCGAGGCCCAAACGTTTCGTCGCCATGCCCATCACGGTCAGCACCGTCACCGGGTCCATCTTCACGCAGCGGATGCCGTGCTCCACCGTGTGCCGATGGTCGTTGCCGTAGCGGTCCGGCATCGCCAGGCGGTCATCGAAGAAGCCGACGTGGAATTTCCCCTCCTCCAGCACCCGTCCGATGGTCTGGTAGTAGTCGGCCGAGGTCGAATCCTCGCGCGATTCCGGGTGCCGCCATGAACTGACCAGGTTCGTGCAGTTCTGCGCCTGCAGGAAACCCACCATCACCATCTGCCGCATGCTCGGTCTCCTGTCAGAACGGCTTGTCGCCCCGGATCGTTACGCGATGCATGATACGGGTCTCGGCCGGATAGTCGTTGATGGCGAAGTGCTGGGTGCAGCGGTTGTCCCAGAACGCCAGCGAACCCTTCTGCCAACGGAAGCGGCAGGTAAACGCCGGCTGCACGGCATGCTGATACATGTACTGGATCAGCGGCTGGCTTTCCTCCTCCGTCATGTCCTCCAGCCAGTGCACATGGCCGCCGATGTACAGCTACTTGCTACCGGTCTCCGGATGGGTGCGCACCAGAGGGTGGGCCGAGGTGGTCTGCACATTCTTGGGCGGCTCCACGGTCTTCACCGAGGGAAGCGTGGCCGCGTTGTTGGCCAGGCGGGACACGCCGCCCTTCTTCTTGTCGCCGACACAGACGCCGCGCACGTTGGCGATCATCCGCTTCATGCCCTCCGACAGCGCCTCATAGGCAAGATACTGGTTGGAGAACATCGTGTCGCCGCCGGCCGCCGGAACCTGCTTCGCCCACAGCATCGTGCCCATGGCGGGTTCCGCGGCGAACATCTGGTCGGTGTGCCAGTCGCCGCCGAAATTGCGCTTGTCGGTAGGCCGTTTGACCAGTTCCAGCACCTCGGGATGGTCAGGCATGCCGGCGATGAACGGATGCAGGTGGATCTCGCCAAAGCGGCGGGCAAACGCCAGCAGGCTGGCCGGGGTCATGTCCTGGTCGCGGAAGAAGATGACCAGGTTCTCCAGCAGTGCGGCGCGAATTTCCGCCAGCACCGCGTCGTCGAGCGGTTGGGCGAGGTCGACGCCACTGATCTCGGCACCAAGCGAACCGGAGATGCGATGGGTCTGAATATAGCGGTAGCGGTTATGTTGCATGCCGTCCATGGGCGGGCCCTCCGTTGTTTCAACGGATGTTCGCGCGAAACCTCGTTTGTGCAAAGGCCCAAGCGGAATCAGGACGCCGGGATCAGGGCGGCAAGGGACCGCGCCGGCAGGATCGGGACGGCGGGATCGCGACGCGGGGTCGGGACGGCGGGATCAGGACGGCCGGCGACTCGGCCGGCAGGATCCGAACGTCAGGATCAGGACGGCGAGGCGGGACGACGGGGTGGGACGCCCCGGGATTGGTCGGACCGGCGGGACCACGCCAATGATAGCCCAGTCCATCGGCCCGCATCCCGCGCCGGCCGGCAGGTGCCCCTACTCTCCGGCCAGAGCTGCTCGTTCTTTCTCCGCCATCCGCTGCTTGAGTTGCTCGGGCGTCATCCGGACGATGTCCTCATTCTGGTGCGCGTAGAGGTCGTAACGATCCGTGTCGAGATCCTCGAGCACGATCCGTCCGGCCAGCACATCTGCCTTCCATGCGTCCTGCGCCGCCTGGCGCGAATGAAACTCCGGCATGACTTCGCGCGCGAACAGATCCAGGCTTTCGCAGATGTCCTGATGCGAGGTCTTGCCTGCCTGATTGAGCAGAATGACCTGGTCGACGTGGGCTTCCTCGAACTGCCGCAGCCGTTTGCGAATGGTATCCGGTGACCCGATCAATCCGTTCCGCAGCGCCACCTGTGCCTTCTCGGTGTGCCGCCAGTCCTGATACTCACGCCACAGATCGCCCTTGCCCGGCGCATCGACACCCTTTCGTCCGTAATACGACAGAGCGAAGATGAAGAACGTCCAGCCCGCGGCCTTTTCCAGCGCCTCCTCATCCGTGGCGGCGCACATGAAGCCATTGACGATCGCCACGTTCGGGTTCGTTGCATAATCCGTCAGTCGTCGTGGCTGATGCAGATACATGTTGTAGTATTTGTGCACCCAGGCCTTGGCCGCGTCGGGTGAGACGAAGCTGAACCCCAGAGCGCCCATGCCCCATTGGCCCGCCTCACCGATGGTGCGGATATTGGAGCACGCGACCCAGAGCGGCGGATGCGGCTTCTGATACGGCTTCGGCACGACGTTGCGAGCCGGGAAGTCGTGGTACTTGCCGTGGAATTCCCAGCTGTCCTGGGTGAACATCGGGATAATGGCCTGCACCGCCTCCTCCCACCGGTCGCGCTTGTCGCGCACGCGGACCGAGAACGGATGCAACTCCGCGGGCCCGGCGCCTTCGCCCATGCCCAGCTCCACCCGGCCGCCGGAGATCAGGTCCAGCGTCGCGACCCGTTCCGCCACGCGATGGGGCTGGTTCGTGGTCAACTGGACGATGCCGTGACCCAGCCGGATCTGCTTCGTCCGCTGGCTGGCCGCCGCGAGAAAGACCTCCGGCGAGGAGGAATGCGAGTATTCTTCCAGAAAGTGATGCTCGACTTCCCACATGTAGTCGTAGCCCAGCCGGTCCGCGAGTTCGACCTGCGACAGCGAATTCTGGAACAGCTCATACTCGCTGTTCGCCGTCCACGGACGGGGCAACTGATGTTCATAGAATACCCCGAATTTCATCGACTTTCCTCCTTGGAACCGGTTGCCGTGACGCTTGCACCCGGCTCCTGGAGCGTCAAGGCTGGGACGTCAAGGTGGGAAGCGACGCGCTGGAAGCGCAGAGGTCCGAGGCGTCAAGGTGGGAAGCGGCAAGCGTGAGGAACGCGAAAAGCTCGGGGGATCAAAGCACGGGGCGAGGCAAGGGGCGTCGAGGTTGCGCGATCCGCACTGCACGCCTAGCGTGCTCGGAACGATAAGCGAACGGGGAAACGAACCATGAGAATATGCGCGGCACTGCTGATGTCCGGTGGGCTTCTGGCGGCCACACCGGCCCTCGCCGGCATCCACGACATCCTGATCGGGCTCGACGCGAAGATCACGTACGATGCCAGCGGTCAGGTGAACGGAGCACCCGGCAAGGACGCTGTGCTGATCGTCGACGTCTCCCACCCGGCGAAGCCGCGCATCCGCGCATCCCTGCCGCTGATGAATTCTCTGCTAGGACCGCCGACCAATCTGCAGATCACCCCGGACGGCAAGCTGGGCCTCGTTGCGAACTCGGTGGTGATGAACCAGGACGGCGGCGTCTGGAAACCGGCGCCCGACAACAAGCTTTTTGTTATCGATCTGAATGCCAATCCCCCGGCACTGATCGATACGGTCGCGGTGGGGCCGCAGCCGTCCGGCATCTCGATCTCGCACCACGGCGATCTTGTTCTGACGGCAAACCGAGCAGGCAAGAGTGTTTCGGTGCTGTCGATCAGGAACGGGGCGGTGAAGTCGCTGGGCGATGTGCCGCTGGAGCAGGAGGCCGCTGCGGTGGTGATCGCCCCGGACGGCAAACGCGCCTTTGTCTGCCTCAACCTTGTGAACAGGATCGGGGTACTCGACATCGACGGACAGAAGGTCACCTATGACAAGTCACTGGACATCCCGGCAGCGTTCAGTCCGTACAATATCGACATGACGCCGGATGGCAAATACGCAATCGTCTCGAACACCGGCGCACAGAAGAACAACAGCGACGCCCTGGTGGTGATCGAGGCCACCGGTCCGCATCCGCACGTGATCGACATCGCGGCGCCGGGCACCGGACCTGAAGGCTTCGCGATCTCGCCCAACGGAAAATGGGCCGCCGCGCCGCTGCTGCTGGGCTCCGGCGCCAAGGGCGGCGACTGGTTCAAGACCAAGGGCGGCGAACTGGTGGTCATGTCAATCGGGCCGAATGGCAGGCTGAGCCTTGCGGGCAAGGCGCCGCTCGGCGCACTGCCGGAGGGCCTGGCCTACAGTCCAGACAGCGACTACCTCTATGTCGGCAATTACCTTGACAAGGATCTGCAGGTGTTCCGCCTTGTCAACGGGAAGCCGACCCAGGCAGGGCCGAACATTGCGCTGCCGGGCCAACCGGCGTCGATTCGTGGCCTGGCGCGGTAACCGCGGCGGCGCGGTGAAGCGGGCGGCGCGGTAGGGGATCACCTCAGCACCGCCGCCACGTCACCCATGGCGAATATCGGGGGTGCCGTTATCGGGGGAGCCGTGCCCCAGGAGGTGCGTGCCCCAGGAGGCGCGTCTGGCGCGGCGCGCCAGGAGGCAGCGTACCTCCGGAACGCGGCGCGTTTCCAGCCTCGCGGAAATGCTCTACAAGGGGACGATAATGAACAACCCTCGGGAGGGATCGCCATGAAGCTGGCATTTTTCGACGACTTCAGGCTCGGCGTCGTCAAGGGCGACGCGATCCACGACGTTTCGGCTGTGATCCAGGATATCCCGCAGGTCGGGCCAGGCGACCTGATCAGCAGCCTGATCGCCGACTTCGCCACCTATCGCCCCAGGCTCGAGGCCGCAACGACGGGCACCGGCACGCCGCTGGCCCGCGTCCGGCTGCGACCGCCGCTGCCCAAGCCAGGCAATATCGTCTGCATGGCGGTGAACTACATGGAAGACGGCACGTTGGCGAAGCCAGCGCCGCTGAACGCATTCCACAAGGCTCCCACCGCCATCATCGGCCCCGACGACACGATGGTGCTGCCGGACGTGCCGGCGACCATTTTCGAAGGCGAGGCCGAAATGGCCCTGGTGATCGGCAAGCGCGCGACGAAGGTCGCGGCCGCCGATGCGATGGACTACATCTTCGGCTACATCAATTTCATCGACGGCTCCGCACGCGGCCTGCCGCCGGCCGGCAACGTGTTCTTCCAGATGAAGTCGCGCGATACCTTCGCCCCGATCGGCCCGTACCTGGTCACCAAGGATGAGATCGAGGACCCGCAGAAGCTGCCGATCAAGCTGTGGGTGAACGGCGATCTGAAGCAGTCCTTCAACACCGACGACATGGCGCACAACATCGCGCGCTGCATCGAATGGGTGACATCGATCCATACGCTCGAGCCGGGGGACATCCTCGCCACCGGAACGAACCACCGGGGTCTGTCCAGCTTCATGGACGGGGATGTGGTGGAACTGGAGACGCAGGGGCTCGGGCGGCTGCGCTTCAACATCCGCGACGATCTCAAGCGCACCTGGTCGCGGGAGACGCGTCTGGACCGCCAGCGCAAGAATGAGGAAGGGCCGACCCACCAGCTCACGGGCAAATACGCGAAGGTCGCGTGACCGCCTATCTGGTCGTGCGCGCGGTCGTTGCCGATCCAGCGGACCGCACGCCGTTCGATCGCTGGTACCGGACGGACCACCTCCCCGACGCGCTGAAGGCGTTCAAGGCAGCGTCGGCGATGCGCGGATGGAGCACGACCGATCCGTCTGTCCATACGGCGTTTTACCGGTGCGAGACCCTGGACGCGGTCCGGGCGATCAGCGAAGGTCCTGCCATCAACGCGCTGATCGCCGAGTTCGACCGGGTGTGGGGCACCCGCGTGACGCGCACCCGCGACATACTTCCGATCGCCGACGAACTGAAAGGATGACCCATGGCTGATCCCGAAATGGCCAGACTGCGTGAGATCATCGCAACGCGCCCACGCGCCACCGAGATCGCGCAGATGCGCCTCGATGCCGACGCCCGCGCCAAGGCTTTCGTTCTGCCCGGCGACGTGCGCGTCGAGCCGGTCGATGCCAACGGCGTGAAGGCGGAATGGACCTCCACGCCTGACGCCGATTCGTCGAAGGTCATCCTGTATTTGCACGGTGGCGGCTACGTCATCTGCTCGATCGAGAGCCACCGGCACCTGGTGGCCGAGATCGGTCGCGCGGCCGGCACGCGCACGCTGGCGATCGACTACCGCCTCGCCCCTGAGAATCCGTTCCCCGCACCGGTCGAGGATACCGTCGCGGCGTATCGCTACCTGCTGGACGCCGGCATCCGTCCGGACCGCATCGCACTCGCCGGGGACAGTGCCGGCGGCGGGCTGGTGGTGGGGGCGCTGCTGGCGATCCGCGAGGCGGGCCTGCCGCTGCCGGCCTGTGGCTGGTGCATCTCCCCCTGGGTCGACATGGAGGCACTCGGCGCATCGTTCGTCGATCGGGCCGCCACCGATCCGACGGTGCAAAAGGCCACCATCCAGATGATGGCGCAATGGTACCTCGGCGACGCCGATCCGCGGCATCCGCACGCCGCCCCGATCTACGGCGATCTCCGCGGACTGCCGCCGTTGCTGATCCAGGTCGGCGCGGTCGAAACCCTGCTGGATGATTCGCTGACCCTGGCGCGGACAGCCGGCATCGCCGATGTTCCGGTCGACCTGCAGATCTGGCCCGAAATGATCCACATCTGGCACATCTTCTTCCCGATGCTGTCGGCCGGGCGTCGTGCCATCGCGTCCGGCGGGTCCTTCGTTCGCAACGCACTACGAGGAGAGTAGACCATATGGACGTTCGTTTTGATGACCGGGTGGCGATCGTCACCGGTGCCGGCGCCGGCCTGGGCCGTCAGCACGCTTTGTTGCTGGCGTCGCGCGGCGCCAAGGTGGTGGTGAACGATCCGGGCGGAGCGGTCGACGGCACCGGCGGCGAACACGCGGCGGCGGACCAGGTGGTGGCGGCGATCAAGGCGGCCGGCGGCGAGGCCATCGCCTCCTACGCCTCGGTCGCCGAGGAAAAGGCCGCGCAGAGCATCATCGACACCGCCATGAACGCCTGGGGCCGGCTGGATATCCTGGTCAACAACGCCGGCATCCTGCGCGACAAGGCGTTCAACAACATGACCATGGCGGACTACGAGTTCGTCAACCAGGTGCATCATTTCGGTACCGTCTACTGCACCAAGGCCGCATGGCCGATCATGCGCAAGCAGTCGTACGGGCGGATCGTCGTGACCACCTCCGGTTCCGGCACGGTCGGCAACTTCGGCCAGGCCAATTACGGCGCCGCCAAGATGGCGGTGAACGGACTGATCAACGTGCTGCGGCATGAGGGCGCGAAATACAACATCCGCCTCAATGCGATCTCCCCGTCGGCCTATACACGCATGACGGAGTCGCTGTTGCCACCGGATATGGCGCCGTGGATGAAGCCCGAACTCGTTTCTCCGATGGTGGCCTGGCTGTGCAGCGAGGAATGCGACCAGAATGGTGAGATCATGGCCGCCACCGCGGGCGGCTATGCGCGGGTGCAGTATTTCGTCACCGAAGGCGTGCAGTTTGACCCCGCCGAACCGGTAACGATCGAGATGGTGCGGGACAAACTCGACCAGATCCGCGATCTGTCGCAGGTAAAGCCGTATTTCGGCATGATGGGCAATGTCGTGGAGAAGCTGCGCG
>DASWON010000463.1:0-5348 GCA_036398735.1 Rhodopila sp. | reverse complement strand
GCCTGACCGCCTGGCAGAACTGGATCTTCCAGCGCCCCAACGCCGTGGGCGAGACCGGTTCGCTGAAACGATACGGTTCCGGCGTCAGACCGGACTTCAACACCGAACGCGTCTGAAAGGGTTTTTCCAATGCCAGACGGTACCCAGATCGACTATGATGGCCTGATCCCCAACAATGTTGGCCTCGCCGAGGACCTTCGCGTCCGCAAAGCCCTGGAAACCTGGCACCCCGGGTACATCGACTGGTGGAAGTCGATGGGGCCGGAAGGATTTCAGGATGCTCCAGTCTATCTGCGCACGGCCGTCGGCGTCGGCAGCGAGGGCTGGGCGAAGTTCGGTTTCGTTCGTATGCCGGAATACCGTTGGGGCATCCTGCTGGCACCCGCCGTGCAGGACCGCACCATCCCGTTCGGCGCGCACAAGGGCGAACCTGCCTGGCAGGAAGTCCCCGGCGAATATCGCGCCATGCTGCGCCGCCTGCTGGTGATCCAAGGCGACACCGAACCGGCCTCGGTCGAGCAGCAGCGCCATCTCGGCGCCACGGCGCCCTCACTGTATGATATGCGCAATCTGTTCCAGGTGAACGTCGAAGAGGGCCGCCACCTCTGGGCCATGGTGTATCTGCTGCAGAAATACTTTGGCCGCGACGGCCGTGAGGAGGCCGAAGACCTGTTACGGCGACGTTCCGGCCATCAGGACACGCCACGCATGCTGGGTGCATTCAATGAACAGACCCCGGACTGGCTGTCATTCTTCATGTTCACGTTCTTCACCGACCGCGACGGCAAGATGCAGCTCGCTGCGCTGGCGCAATCGGGCTTCGATCCTTTGTCGCGCACCTGCCGCTTCATGCTGACCGAAGAGGCCCACCACATGTTCGTCGGTGAAACCGGCATCTCACGGATTATCCAGCGCACGGCGGAGGCGATGCGGACGGCCGGCATCGACGACCCGTACGACATCGAGCGCGTGCGCGCCCTGGGCGTGATCGATCTGCCGACGATCCAGAAAAAGGCCAACCTGCACTTCTCACTGACCCTGGACCTGTTCGGTAATGAAATCAGCACGAACGCCGCGAACGCCTTCAATGCCGGTTTGAAAGGCCGCTACCGCGAGGACAGACTGAGCGACGACCACGTTCTGACGTCGTCGGTCTATCCCGTGCTGCGGCCACGCGACGGCACCATCGTCCGCGAGGATGTGCCCGCCCTATCGGCACTGAATATGCGTCTGCGAGACGACTTCGTGGAGGACGCCGCAGCCGGTGTCGCCCGGTGGAACCGTGTGCTGGAACACGCCGGAAGCCCGTTTCGCATCACCCTGCCCCACGTCGCCTTCAATCGCCGCATCGGCGAATTCAGCACCATCCATACCGATACCGAAGGCAACATCCTCAGCAGCGAAGCCTGGCATGCGCGCCGCGAAACGATGCTGCCGGCGACTGACGATAACCTGTTCATTGCCAGTCTGATGCGCACGTCGCTGCTGCCGGGCCGCTACGCCGGGTGGATTGCTCCGCCCCGGCATGGCATCGATAACATGCCCGGCGACTTCGAGTACGTGCGGCTGGCGAGTTAGCGCTATTTCACGGTGACCGGGATCGCGTGCCTGTCCCTGCTGTCGTGGGTCGGCCCCCGGGGCGGAACCTCCTGCTCGCTCAGCGATATGCCTTGTTCCATCTTCGCGTGCCCGCTCGACCGGTGATGGCGCAAAGCTTGACCGTCCGGCGGCGTTTCCGGTCACCACGAAAGCCATAGCGGAACGTGGTGGGAGCCGACGGATCCGACGGAGGGGGCACACTCACCGCAGTCCGTACGGTCTCTTACGCCTCCCGAGGAGCCCATTAGGAAGTATCGCAAGCGGCACATTCGCCGCCGTCCGTAGGGTCTCATTACGCGGCGGCTCGTCGCCAGCCGCTTGCCAACAATGCCACCGGTCGTACTATCTCCGGCAACAACGGAGGGACGCGTCCATGATCACAAAATTCGACAGCCTGTTCGCCGGCCATGTGGATATCGAGAATATCGGCTACGGCGGCACGCCGATCAACGACCGGCGGTACGATAACGCCCATCTCTCCACCGCGCTGTCCAAGGCACAGGATATCGCGCAGCTGATGGACCGGCTGGGTTACTCCACCTTCTGGATGGCGGAACACCACTTCCAGCGCGAAGGCACCGAGTGCATTCCGAACGTGCTGCTGATGGCGCTGCATCTGACGCACGTGACGAAAACCATGAACATCGGCTGCGGCTTCAATATCGCGCCGATGTGGCATCCGCTGCGCCTCGCCGAGGACTATGCGATGGCGGACATCCTGTCCAAAGGCCGCGTCGTGTTCGGTGTCGGCCGCGGCTACCACACCCGCGAGGTCGAAACATTCGGCGCGCCGCTGATCGACCAGGAGGCGAACCGCGAACTATTCGAGGAGCAGGTCGACATCATATTCAAGGCATTCAACAACGAGTCGTTTTCGCACCATGGCAAGCACTACACGTTGCCTCCGGAAGTCCCGTATCGCGGCTACACCCTGAAGGAACTGACTCTGGTGCCGCGGCCCGCGCGTCTGCCCGTCGAGTGCTGGCAACCCATCCAGGGTGGCTCCGAACGCGCTTTGGCCTTCATGGCAAAGCACGGCATCCAGGGCATGGTCGGCGGCGGTTCGGCGGAAGGCGGCGCAATGCACAACGTGGTGCTGAAGTGGCAGGCCGAGCACGAAAAGATCGGCAAACGCATCGAGCTGGGGGAACGCCTGTGCTTCGGGTTCCATTTCTATATTGGTGACAGCAAGGAGCAATGCATCCGCGACGCCGCAAAGTATTACGAGGAGAACATGAAGATGTTCGGCGAACTGCGGCTCAGCCGCGCGATGACCGACGAGCAGATCGAAATCATGCGCGACCCACTGCGTGCACCCACCGCGAAGTTGCCGCGGATCGAGGATGCGGTCAACGCCGGCGGCTTCCTGACCGGCTCCCCCGATGAGATCATCGACCACCTCAAGAAACTCGAAAAAGCCTATCCGGGACTGGATCGTGTCTCCATCAGCCCGTCGCTCGGCGTCCCGAAGGCGGTGATCCTCGAGCAGCTGGAACGGTTCGCCAACGAGGTGATGCCTGCATTCAAGGGCAAGCTGGAGACGAAGCAGCCGGCACTGGCCAAGTAGAGGATTGGCTGTGCAACGACCGGTGTCCGAACTACAGGTGTCCGAAACGATCGTTAGCGCGGCGGCAGCGTGACGCCCTGCGATTCGGCCGGCGGGAGAATGGGCGCCGAGCGGGTCGGCACCGGAACCGGTGGCAGGGAAGGCCAGCGGTTTGCCGGGCATCGGGGAGAAATGACACTGCGTCTCGACGCCGGCCAACGGCGGCGCGAAAGAAGATTGCCGGCTCGGTTGCCGCCGGCCCAGCAGAATTGCAGGCAAAGCAGATGACAGACTGCCACCCGGTCAACCTCGCGTTGCCCCGTATCTATCTCGCGGGTCCGATGGTGTTCGCGCCAGAGCCGGCCGCGATCTTCGACCGGATGAAGGTGCTGTGCCGTCCCCACGGCGTCGTCGGGATCGCGCCGCTGGACAATCAGATCGGACTGGAGGGCCTCGCCCCAGGCAAGAGCCTGCTGGAAAGCATCGTCCGGGCCGACATCGCGCTGATGGACACGCTGGAGGCAGCGGTTTTCTGCCTCGACGGATTTCGCCGCAGCCCGGAGATGGATGCCGGTACCGCGTTCGAGATCGGCTACATGAAAGCCCTGAGCAAGCCGATTGCCGGCTGGACCAGCGATAGCCGGCCGTATCCACAGCGTGTAGCCGAATTCTTCGGCGCCACCTTCGGCCAGGGGCTCACCCGCGCGGCAGCGACCGCGACCGGCGGCACATCGGGACTGACGCGTGACCCGGACGGCGTCCTGGTGCACTCGGAGGGATGCGCGCAGAACGC
Organism: Rhodopila sp.; assembly: GCA_036398735.1. Classification (GTDB taxonomy): domain Bacteria; phylum Pseudomonadota; class Alphaproteobacteria; order Acetobacterales; family Acetobacteraceae; genus Rhodopila. The sequence continues at coordinate 1,410 of DASWON010000463.1, read as the reverse complement.
GATGGTCCATGTAGGGATCGAACTGGCCGGGGGGATCGTCGCAGTGGATACGGATTGGGAACGTGCATTCGGCCGCGCGGTCGCATCCGTCGCGGCTCAGCTTCGCAAGCGCGCGATCGGAAGCCGGGCCGCCACGGCACCCGGCAAGGTCGCGGACTGATGATCCCCGGAGAGCCCTGACCGGCTGTCAGCACCCCGGGGCGCGATCAACCGGGGTGCCATCAGCGGGGACCCCGATCGAGCGCCATGATCGGAGCGCCCCGACCGAGCGCCATGACCGGGGAGCGATTAGCGCACTTTCGATGGTGTGACTGGAAACACCGCCGGGCAGCCAACCTTCGTGTCATCGCCGGGCGAGCAAGCCGCGGGCGAGGCGCCGGCCCGGTGACCCATGCCCTCGAGGTCGAAGTCCCGCAAGTCGTGGGTGGCCGGACCATCCGCACATGACCCACGGGACGAGCAGCGCGATTCCAATCATCGTGAAACGGCGTTATCGAGCGGCGGGCGCGCCGGCTCACAGCACCAGCCTGGCCTCCATCACCGACGGATCATCCGCCATGCGATGCAGCATGAAGCCCAGATGCCGGACGAACGCCAGCATTGGCTGATTGTCCGCCAGGACCTGCCCCACCACCTCGGTCAGTCCGCGCTGCCGCGCCCAGGTGATCAGCCGCTGCATCAGCAGCGACGCCAGGCCGCGTCCTTTCATACTCTCCTGCACGATCACTGCGAACTCCCCCGACCGTCCGTCCGGGTCGCAGGCCAAGCGGGAGACGCCCACCGTATCGCCTGTGGTTTCGTTGACCGCCACGAACGCCATCTCCCGGTCATAGTCGACCTGCGTCAGGCGGGCGGTCTGTTCCGGCGACAGCTCCCGCATGGCGCTGAAGAAACGAAAGCGGACATCCCGTGGCGACAGGCGTGCGAAGAATGCCGCGTGGGCGGCGGCGTCCTCCGGCCGGATCGGGCGGATGGTGATGCGGTCGGGCCCGATCTGCCGATGTTCGACCAGTTCCACCGGATAGGGCGCGATCGCCAACCGGACCGGGGGCTCATCCGGTCCGCGTAGGCGCAGCCAGGCATCGGCGGCCAATACGCCGACGGCATCGACAAACAGCGACGGCACCTCCAGCACCGCGATGTCCGGGCAATCGACGACCAGTTGGCTGATCCGCACCAGTGTCTGAGCCACCGCATCCACGTCCCCCGCGGCCCGGTCGCGCAACGGGCGCCCAAGCGCGGCGCCGGTGCGGCAGCGCTGGATCAGGCCCCTGGCGAGCGCCAGGTTCAGCGGCGGCAGATCGACCGCCAGATCGGCCGGGTTGGACGTGGTGCCGCCGGCGCCAAACGTGATCGTCGGCCCGAAGATGGCGTCATCGGCGACCCGGATCGCCACCTCCCGCCCGCGCC
>DASWON010000462.1:0-8586 GCA_036398735.1 Rhodopila sp. | reverse complement strand
CAATTACGTCCACGGCGACCACGGCGTGGTGCACGACATGATCAAGGACCCGGACACGATCCTGGGCCTTGGCGACGGCGGCGCCCATTGCGGGCTGATCTGTGACTCCTCGCTGCCGTCCTACATGCTGACCCATTGGGTGCGCGATCGCCACCGCGGGCCGCGTTTCCCGTTGGAGTTCGTGGTCAAGCGGCTGACCAGCGAGACGGCCGACTTCTTCGGCTTCCACGACCGCGGCCGGCTGGCGGTCGGCAAGAAGGCCGACGTCAACGTCGTCGACCTGGCGACGCTGCGGCTGCACCACCCGGAACTGCGGCACGACCTGCCGGCCGGTGGCAAGCGGCTGGTGCAGCGGGTGGACGGCTACGAGGCGACAATCGTTGCCGGCGCGCCGATCTTCGAGCGAGGCGAGGACACCGGCGCGCGTCCGGGCAAGCTGGTGCGCTCGAACGCCTGAATGCTGCGTTCCCCCGGCCGGTTCGGCTTCGCTCCGGCCGGGGGCATCGGCAACGGTTGGCGGCGTTCGGGACCGTCTGCCGGGCGGTCGTAACGAAGCGGATACAGCAGCCGACTCATTCCGATCAAATAAAGGCTGTCGAGAAACGCCGATTGGTATCGTTTAATGCCAGCCCAGCCGAAACGTCGCCCCCCACGACGGCCGGCTGGCACCCCATTGATGTCGCTCGCAGCCACCAGGCCAACCCTTCGCGGGTCAGTCCACGCGGGGCAGCCAACGTCCACGCGGCCGGGTATTGGTTCCGGGCTCAAGACCATCGCAAGTCATGGATGACCGGGTCAGCGTCCGGCCATCAGCACGGAACGAGCGAAACGATGACGGTCCTGGATGACAGCGGGCTACACCGTCCGCTGGGCGGCCTCGTCGCTCAACTCGACGCCGGAGTAGAACTCCGCCATCGGCACCTCGACGTCGATTTCCGGCATGCGCAGGATGTCGTCTGCCAGCAACGCCTCGGCGATGAGATCGCCGCCCCGGCGCACGAAGACCATCGCGGCGATCGCATCCTGCTCCAGGATGACGTATCGCTGGATCGACGGCGTGGCACCGTATTCGCGCAGCTTCTCGATCCGTTCGGTGCGGGAGGTGCTTTCGCTGAGCACCTCGAACACCACGACCGGGTCGCGAACGACGGTCCCGCGCGGCGGCACGGGCGAGCAGACGACAAACGCATCCGGATAGCGTACGCGCCCCGCGACCTCGATCTTCAGGGTCGGCCCCTGGATGCGGCAGGGGCCAGCGCCAAGCCGGGTCCGCACGGCGAAGCGGATATTCCCGCCGATCGTCTCGTGCGCATAGGTCCCGCCGGTCATGGCGACCGGCTCGAACCCGTCGAATTCCCAGCGCAGTTCCTGCCTCTCCTCCCAGGCAAGGAATTCCGCAAGGGTCATTGGCTGGCGAACGCCGGCGCTCATGCAGCGTAGCGTAGCAGGCTCCGCCCCGATTGTCGCTGATCCTGGCGTGATGCTAAATCGGCCGATCTTCAGGAGGAACCCATGGCCAAGACGTACTGGATCGGCACCTACCGCGCCGTGACCAATCCCGACAAACTCGCCGCCTACGCCAAGCTCGCCGGGCCGGCGATCACCGCCGGTGGCGGCACCTTCCTGGTGCGCGGCACGCCGGCCAAGACCTATGAGGCCGGTCTCAACCAGCGTACCGTCGTCATTGCGTTCGACAGCCTGGAACAGGCTGTCGCAACCCACGACAGCCCCGCCTACCAGGCCGCCCTCGAGGCGCTCGGCGACGGCGCCGAACGCGACATCAGGCTTGTCGAGGGCGTCTGATCACTCTGTCACGTAATCGCACTTGAACCCGTCGCCCCACCGCTTGATGTAGCCGCGGGACGGCGACGGGAAGTGCGCGAAGCAGCATTGCGTGTTCGTGTCGCACAGGCTTTCGAGGAACTTCCAGCGGGTCGCCGAGCTCTGCTTGCCGTCATAGTCGATCCGCATGAACAGATCCGGCCATTTCGCCTGCAGCGGCGTATGGATCAGGTCCCCGGTGATCACCGCGTCGCGGCCGCCCTTGCCCAGCGTCACCGCGTAATGATCGATCGTGTGGCCGGGCGTCGGGATCAGCCGAACCAGGTCCTCGATCGCGTGATCGCTGGTGACGAGGTCGTGGCGCTTCGCTTCCACGATCGGGATGACGCTGTCGGCGATCGGCGGCACCGTCGCCTTGTCGTTCTCCGCCAGCCAGAAATCGAGTTCGGTTTTCGAGAACAGATACCGCGCCTTCGGGAACGTCGGGACCCAACGCCCGTTCTCCAGCCGGGTGTTCCAGCCGACATGATCGACATGAAGATGCGTGCAAAGAACGAAATCGATGTCGTTCACCGTCAGCCCGACATCCGCCAGCCCCTGCATGAAGACGTTGTCGGTCTTCTTGTCCCAGAGCGGCCGGGCGGGACGGTCCTTGTCGTTGCCGATGCAACTGTCGACCAGGATGATGTGCCGCCCGGTGCGGACGATGTAGGACTGGAAGCACAGCACCAGCCGGTCCTGGTCGTCCAGCGCCATCGGCGACCGCATCCATGACCGGCTCTCCGCCAGCATCTCCGGCGTCAGCGACGGCAGGAACTCGAGCGCCGGCGTGAAGCCGCACTCCATCTCGATGATCCGATGCACGATCATATCGCCGATCTTGAACGTCGTGGTCGTCATGGCGCCTGCTCCCCTGGTTATATCCGTCAATCCGATGTTAGCTCTGAACCTGCGGTCCGACAAACGCGACAGGGGTCCAGGATGAACGACATGGCCACGGTGGCGCTCAGCCCCGAGACGGTAATGCGACAGATGAAGCAGAACGGCGTCACCGACGTCGTCTGGTTGCCCGACAGCGAGACCAACTGGCTGTATCTGCTGATGCAGGCCGATCCCGATCTGCGCCTGGTCGGCGTGACGCGAGAGGGCCATGCGTGTTCGATCACCGCCGGGCTGTATGCCGGCGGCCGCAGGCCGATGATGCTGATCCAGAACACCGGCATGCTGGAGTCGGGCGATTCGATCCGCGGCTGGCTGATGGGACTGAATATTCCGGTGGTGCTGATGGTCGGCTATCGCGGCTACACACGGCACGGCGTCAACACCGACACGGCGGCTACCTATACCGAACGATTCCTGATGGCGTTCGACATCCCGTTCTTTCTGATCGAGAACGACGCAGACTCCGATCGCATAACGAAGGCCTTCGAACTGGCCGACAGGACGCGCCAGCCGGTCGTCGTCCTGGTCGGTGACGAGTACCACGGCTTCAACCGGTAAGGCAGGCAACGACAATGATGCACACCGCTGAAGTATTGAAGGTATTCGCCCAACACCGCGGCGATGCGATCGTCATCTCCGGCCGTGGCGGCCGTCACTGGATGCAGATCAGCGACACCGCGCTCGATCTGCCGCTGGGCGACCCCGCCATGGGCGGTCATGCCGGATTTGGCCTGGGGCTTGCCCTGGCACAGCCGGACAAGCGGGTGGTGCTGTTCGATTCCGAAGGCGACATCCTGATGAGCCTGGGACAGTTACCCACCATCGCCGAACAGGCGCCGGCCAATTTCTACCACTTCATCCTCGACAATGGGGTGTATGCGACGACCGGCGGCCAGCCGGTGCCCGGCGCGAAGACCGTCGACTATGCCGGCATTGCACGGTCGAGCGGCTATCCCCGCGCCTACAACTTCGCCGAACTGGAGGATTTCAGTCGCGACCTGCCCGCGATCCTGGCCGCGCCGGGTCCGGTGTTCTTCGCCCTGAAGGTCATCCCCGAGGTCGAGAACACGCCCATCGGCCAGCGCGTCCGCTGGCGCAAACGCAGCGCCGACAAGGTTGTCGCCGATCTGCGTGACGCGCTGCGGGTCTGATCGAAGCTCGGCCGATCCGCCCGCGGCACCCGGCGGGCAGCAGACCCAGCACATCATGGGACAGGTGGCGCCGGGTGTGCCCAAGGCGCCGAACGAGACAGCCCAGGCATGCGCTGGCTGGACGCGCCGCCACGCCGGGATCAGGCGACGCGCGTCATCGCCGGGCGGACGCGCCACCACGCTGCGATCAGGCGATGCGCGTCGTAGCCGGCGACTTGCGTCGCGTCAGCCACTCCTCGAAGCGCTGAATCACGACGAAGAAACACGGCACGAACACCACCGCCAGGCAGGTGGACGCCAGCATTCCGGTCGAGACCGAGATGCCGATCGACTTCCGGGCGTTGGCGCCCGCGCCGGTGGCCAGCACCAGCGGCACCACGCCGAGGATGAAGGCGAACGACGTCATCAGGATCGGCCGCAGCCGGGCCTGCGCCGCAGCCACCGCGGCGTCGACGATCGGCACGCCATGCAGCGTCCGCTGCTCGCGGGCCACCTCCACGATCAGGATCGCGTTCTTGGCACCAAGAGCGATCAGCAGCATGAGCCCGATCTGGGTATACAGGTTGTTGTCCACCCCCAGGGCAGTGAGCGCCAGGACCGGGCCAAGCAGGGCCAACGGCACCGCCAGGATGACCGAAATCGGGGAAAGCCAGCTCTCATACTGTCCGGCCAGCACCAGGTACACCAGCAGCATGGCCAGGCCGAACACCATGTACATCTGGTTGCCGACTGCCTTCTCCTGGTACGACATCGCCGTCCATTCGGAGCCGCTGCCGGGCGGAAGCGCGCTTCTGGAGATCTGATCCATCAGGTCGAGCGCCTCGCCGGAGCTGAAGCCCGCGGCCGGCGAGCCGATGACGGTCGCCGACGGGTACAGGTTATAGAGCTGGACCACCGCCGGTCCGGTGTCAGGCGTGATATCCACAACGGTGCCCAGCGGCACCATCGTGCCGTTCCCGGCGCGCACCGGCAGCGCCTCGATCTCGGCCGTTGTCGGTCGGGCGGACGCGTCGGCCTGGGCGTACACCTGGAAAGTCAACCCGAACTTGTTGATCTGGCCGACGAAGCTGGAGCCCACGTAGGTCGCGAGCGCCTGGAATACCTGCGCGGTCGAGATCTGCAATGCCTCGGCCTTCGTCCGGTTCACCGCCACCGACATCTGCGGCACCCCTGCCCTGATCGTCGAGTTCAGCCGTGCCAGCCCGGACTGCGAGTTCGCATCCTCTACGATGGTCCGCGCAAGTGACTGCAATTTAGGAAAATCCGCGCTGCCGTCGCGCAGCTCCACCTGCATGGTAAAGCCGCCGGCATTGCCGATCCCCTGGATGGCGGGGGGCGGGACGACAATCGTCGTCGCCTCCTCGATCGGCGCCACCGCGGCGGACAGCGCCTGGTACATGCCCAGCAGCCCTTCGCTGGCGGACGTGCGCTCGCTCCAGTCCTTCAGGACGATATAGGCGACGCCGGCGTTCGACAGCGAGGCGCTGTTATCGAGCACCGAGATCCCGGAGATGCAGATGACGTCCTGCACGCCGGCCACGCGGGCCACCGCCTGCTGCACCTTCGCCATCACCGCCTGCGTGCGGTCCAGCGAAGCGCTGTCCGGCAATTGCACGGCCACCAGGAAATAACCCTGGTCTTCCAGCGGCAGGAAGCCGGTAGGCAGGCGGCTCAGCCCGTAGACGCCGCTGCCCATCAGGATCAGAGCCAGGATCACCATGGCTCCGGCGCGTCGGGTCATCGAACCGACCAGGCGGACATACCAGCGTTCCACGCCGCCATAGCCGCGGTTGAAGCCGCGATAGAACCAGTTGCGTTGCTCCATCGGCACCGTCGGCCGCAGCCACAGCGCGCACTGCGTCGGCTTCAGCGTCGCGGCGTTGATCGCGCTGATCAGCGCGGTGGCGGCGATGACCAGCGCGAACTGCGCGTACAGCCGGCCCGTCAGGCCCGGCAGAAACGCCGCGGGAATGAACACCGACATCAGCACCAGGGTGATGCCGATGATCGGACCGAACAGGTCCCGCATCGCTCGGATCGCTGCATCATGGCCGTTCAGGCCGGTCTCGATGTAATGGGCGGCGCCTTCCACGACGACGATCGCATCATCGACGACGATGCCGATCGCCAGCACGATGGCGAACAGCGTGGACAGATTGATCGTGAAGCCGAGCGCCGCCATGGCCGCGAAGGCGCCGATGATGGTCACCGGCACCGTCGTCGCCGGCACCAGCATGGCGCGAATGTCCTGCAGGAAGACCAGGATGACGATCAGCACCAGCACGCCGGCCTCGAGCAGGGTCTTGTAGACCTCGTCGACCGAGGCGGAGACGAATTTTGTCGTGTCGAACGGTATGTCGTACCGGATGCCCTGCGGGAAGGCGCGCGACAGATCCGCCATCTTGGCGCGAAGTTCGTTCATCACGGTCAGCGCGTTGGCGCCGGGCGCCTGGAACACTGCCATGCCGGCCGCCGGCTTGCCGTTCGAGGTGAAGGCCTGGCTGTAGGTCTGAGCGCCCAGTTCCACGTGGCCGATGTCGCGGATCCGCGTGACGGCGCCATCCGCACCGGTCTTGACGATGATGTTCTCAAACTGCCCCACGTCGCTCAGTCGGCCGACGACGTTCAGCGTGTACTGGAAGCTCTGACCCGAAGCAGGCGGGGCGCCGATCTGCCCGGCGGGGACCTGCGCACTTTGCTGCTCCAGGGCAGTCGTGACATCGGACACGGTCAGGCCACGCGCCTGCATCAGACCCGGATCGAGCCAGATGCGCATGGCGTACTGACCGGCGCCGAACACCGTCACGGTGCCCACGCCGGGCAGTCTGGCCAGTTCCTGCTGCAGATTGATCGCGGCGTAGTTGCTGAGATAGAGGCCGTCGTACTTGTCGTCCGGCGCGGTCAACGTGACGATGCCCAGGATTGCGGTTGATCGCTGCTGCACCGTGACGCCCTGCGCCTGCACCGATTGCGGCAACGATGCCATCGCGCTGGCGACACGATTCTGCACCAGCACCTGGGCGAAATTCAGATCGGTGCCGATCGCAAAGGTCACGACCAGGGCGTAGGTGCCGTCGCTGGCGCTGTTCGATTGCATATACAGCATGCCCTGGACGCCATTCACCTGCTGCTCGATCGGCAGGGCAACCGCGTTCATGACGTCCGTGGCGTTCGCTCCCGGATAGCGCGTGGTCACCTGCACGGTCGGCGGCACCACGTCCGGAAGCTGGGCGATCGGCAGCGAAAACAGCGACACCCCGCCGATCAGGACGAACAGGATGGCCAGCACGTTGGCGAGGACCGGCCGCTCGATGAAAAATTTCGCGATCATTCGGAGACATCCGCCAGCGTGACGGTGGTCGGCGCGACGGCTTGTCCCGGCACCGCCCGCTGCAAACCGTCGGTCACGACAAGGTCCTCGGGCGTCAGACCGGTTTCGATCACGCGCAAGGATCCATGGACCGGGCCTGTGGTCACGTGCCGCTCCTCGACTGTGTTGTCCTTGCCCACCACCAGCAGGTAGCGCCCACCCTGATCGGCGCCGAGGGCTGCGTCGGGGACGAGCAGCGCGTTCACGCCGGTCTCGACCGGAACCCGCACACGGGCGAAGTAGCCGGGGAGCAGCACCCCGTCGGCGTTGTCCAGAATCCCACGCGCCAGCAATGTCCCGGTCGACGGATCGATCGTGGGCGCCGCGTAGTCCATGTGGCCGCGGTGCGGATAGCCGTTCTCGTTCTGCAGGCCGATCTCGACCGGGATGGTCCGGAACGCGTCGCCGCGGATGCCGGCCTTGGCGATATAGGCGCGAATGCGGATCACGTCGGGCTCGCTGACGGTGAACGTGACGTAGATCGGGTCCGTCTGCACGATCGTGGCCAGCTTGGTGGGTTGGGTCCCGACCAGGTCGCCGATCGAGACCAGGTGTGCCGACACCCGCCCGTCGAAGGGCGCCAGCACGCGCGTATAGCTGTAGTTGATCGCGGCGATCTGGGTGCTCGCCTGCGCCTGCACGAGGTTCGCCTGGGCGGTGTCACGCTGTGCCCGCGCGTCGTCGAGGTTCTGCACCGACGCCACGGCACCGCGCTGCAGCGATTCCTGCCGGTTGAAATTCGTCTGCGCATTGGTCAGCTGCGCCTGCGCGGAGGCCTCGGCGGCCTGGGCCTGTTGCAGCTTGGCCTGATACGGCAGCGGCTCGATGGTGAACAGGATGTCACCGGTCTTTACCGTCGCGCCGTCCGCATAGCTGATCCCCTGCACGAAGCCCTCTACCCGGGCGACCAGATCGACCGTAGCCACCGATGCTGTATTGCCGGTGGCCTCCAGGTAGCGGGTGATCTTTTCGGCAAGCGGCTTGGCGACCGACACCTTCGGCGGTGGCGGCGGGGCATACTGGTTGGTCTTCTTGCATCCGGCAACAAGCAGCACGAGGAGAATGGCGGCGGCGTACCCCACCGTGTCGCGAAATCGCCGCATACGCTTGCCTCGTAATTTGTAATGGACGCAACCCGAGGTTAACCCGCATCAGCGTATTCCGGCCAGAGTCTTTTCTTCTTGATGCGATGTTGCTCTCACCGAAATATTCATTGTGCAGTGCGCAACACACGGTCTAGACTTCGCGGCTCACTTCGATCTGGGCTGCAGGATCCAGGCAGAGGCCCGAAGACTTGCAGTAATCGGCCATTCTGGAAGGTGCCGGAGCCAGATGGCGATG
>DASWON010000461.1:0-6063 GCA_036398735.1 Rhodopila sp. | reverse complement strand
CATCATCCTCCCTTCCAGATCGAAGATCCCGGCGGACAGATCGCCCGCCTCGCGCACGGTCGTCGAGAACGCCGTGCGGATCATGATCTGGGCCTGTTCCTCCACCACGGCGATCAGGCGGTTCCACATGATCTGGCGATGGATCTGCGCGAGGGCGCTGGTTTCGTGGGACATTTGCTTAGACCTTCGTCATCTCGATATAGCCCAGCCCGTTGATCGTGGCGTTCCAGCCCGGTCCGATCAGCGTGGAGGTCTCGTCTTCCGCGACGATCGCCGGCCCGGCGATGGTCGTCCACGGCACCAGTCCTAGACGATCATAGATCGCCCACGGGGTCACCGCCCCGGTCGTCGTATCACGCACCATCTGCGTCCTGACCGGCGTCGCCTCACCACCGAACAGACTGTCATCGCGTTCGGGGACGATGACATCCGCCGTGACGGTGGTCACCACCACGGCGAAGCTCATGATCTCCACGTCGGACCCCGGCACCGGGCGGTCGAAGAACCGGGCATACTCCTTATCGTAACGATCTCGTATCAGTGCGATGTCTTCCGATCCCAGCACCTGGTTCGGCAGCGGCACCGGGATTTCGTGGCCCTGGCCGACATAGCGCATATACGCCGTGCGGGTTTCGACCACGGGTGCGCCGAAGCTGCCCTTCGCCACCGCCGCCTCCGCTTCCTGCCGCATATCGTTCAGCAGGTCGTTGACCGCGGCCACGTCGAATGTCGAAAAGCGCTGGTACAGGCTGCGAACGACCTCATAGCCGACCGGTGCGCGCAGAAAGCCGATGGCGCTGCCGACACCCGCGCCCGAGGGTACCAGCACGCGGTTGATGCCCACCTTCTCCGCCACCCGGCAGGCGTGCACCGGGCCGCCGCCGCCGAATGCAATGAGTGTGCGGCCCTCATAGGTCTTGCCGGATTCGATCGCGTGCACCCGCGCCGCGTTGGCCATGTTCTCGTCGACCATCTCGACCACGCCCAGCCCCGCGAGTTCCGCCGTCAGCGCCAGTTTCGCTCCGACGTCCGCCAGCAGCGCATCGTGCGCCGCCCCGACGTCCAGCTTGATCGAGCCGCCGGCGAACCGGTTGGGGTCGTAGCGGCCGAGCGCGAGATTGGCGTCTGTCACCGCCGGATGGGTGCCACCGCGTCCGTAGCACGCCGGTCCGGGATCGGCCCCTGCGCTCTCAGGCCCGACGCCAATCCGTCCCATTGTGTCGACATGCGCGATCGACCCGCCGCCGGCGCCGATCTCGACCATCTCGATCACCGGAATTCGCAGCGGCAGCCCTGATCCCTTGCGAAACCGCCCGACCCTGGCGACCTCGAACGTGCGGGCGGTCTGCGGCTTGTAATCGTCGATGAGACAGATCTTCGCCGTGGTGCCGCCCATGTCGAACGACAGCACACTGTCCAGCGCACACTCACGGGCGATATGGGCCGAGAAGATCGCACCACCCGCCGGGCCGCTTTCAACCAGGCGGATGGGAAAGCGGCAGGCGGTCTCGATCGTCGTCAGCCCGCCGCCGGACATCATCAGGAACAGCGGCGCCGCGGCACCGGCCGCGTGCAGGTCCGCCTCCAGCCGCCGCAGATACCGCGCCATCATCGGCTGCACGTAGGCGTTCGCGACGGTGGTGGAAAAGCGCTCCCATTCGCGCATCTCGGGTGACACGTCCGAGGACAGCGAAACCGGCACCTCCGGCAGAGCCTCCTGCAGGATTGCCTGGATGCGGCGCTCGTGCACCGGATTGACGAAGGCGTGCAGCAGCCCGACCGCGATGCTCTCGACGCCCTCCTGGCGCAGCGCGGGGATCAGCGCACGCACCGCGGCCTCATCCAGCGGGCGCAGGACCTTGCCGGTGTTGTCGAGGCGCTCCGGCACCGGCAGGCGCAGGTAACGTGGCACCAGAGGCTCCGGCAGCACGATGTTGAGGTCGTACTGGTCGTAACGGCTTTCGTTGCCCATGGCGATGACGTCGCGGAAGCCTTCGGTGGTGATCAGGGCCGTGCGGGCGCCTTTGCGCTCGATCACCGCGTTGGTCGCCAGCGTGGTGCCGTGGATGATCAGTTCGATGTCGGCCGGGGCGATGCCGGCGGCACGGATGATCGTGCGGAACCCCTCCATCACGCCCTGCTCGGGCGCCGCCGGCGTGGTCAGCACTTTGGCGGTGGTTCGGGCGCCACCCTGTTCCAGGGCAAGATCGGTGAACGTGCCACCGATATCGACGGCAAGACGGGCAGACTTCATCCGGGTCCTCGGTGTGTTGGGCAGGGTGGGCGGCGCGATATCAATGCCATTCGAGGCTATTCCGCTCTCGTTCTATCATCCATGGCGCTATCATCCGTGGGGCTATCGTCCATGGGCTATCGTCCATGGGGCTGTCATCCATGGCGCATTCATCCATGGTCTTGCGCGATCGCGCCAGCGTGGTGGGGGGGCGGACGGCAATCGGCACAGCGGCGTCACGGCCTCGGTCCATAGCCTCGGCGGCGAGGTCGCCTGCGATTGCGCATGCGTCAAGCGCGATGCGTCGGTCGTGGCATGAAACATCCGGTTCAAGCCGCTGTCCGCGCTCGCAACGCGACTTGCGCGCCGCCGCGATCGGACACTAACCACCGAACTGGAACACGCTCGCCGGTTCGTCGGTGAACTCCCACGAGCGGCCGAGATGCCCGACCATCGCCTCCACGTAAGGCGCAGTCGCGCACAACTGCTCGAAATGCTTCTCCGGCACGGTCAGTCCGCGCCGCTTGCACATGACCGCGATCTCATCGCGGCGCATGCGGCTGATTTCGCCTTTGGCCGGTTCCGGGACGGGCGGAGCGGGCAGGGGGGCCGCGCCTGCCTCCAGAACCGGGCGCCGCCGGCGCCATGGGGTTGCATCTTCGTAGGCTTTCGCCACCCGCAGCACCATCGCATCCGCGAACGGCTGCCCAACCACCTGCATGGACAGTGGCAGACCGTCCTCGGTGAAGCCGATACACTGTACCAGGGCCGGTCCGCCGGTCACGTTGAACGGCGTCGTCACCGAGTTGCGCTGCCAGAAATTGATCGTCCGCCAGGCATCGAGCCGCGCCGCAGGCCCTGGCCCCGCGGTTACCAGCACGTCGTACTTCGCATACAGCGGAGCCATCTCCGCGATCATCACCCGCCGCTGCCGCGACGCCTGCATGTAGTCCGCGCCGCTGATCAGCAGCGCGCCAAGCGCCCGGCCGAGAAAATCGGAGCCGAAGTCATTGAGCCGCGTGCGCAGCACCGGTTCGTGGACCGAGAACAACTCACTTTCCGCGCCGGTGATCTTGACCGCATGGTAGTCGGAGGCCGGCCTGATCCGCGCATCCTCAATGGTCGCGCCGAGACCGCGCAGCACGTCGTAGGCCTGCTCGAGGGCCGCCTTCACCGAATCGGGGACCGGCACGTCCTCTTCATATAAGTGTCGCAGCACCCCGATGCGCAGCCCCTTCACGCCCGCCGACAGGTTCGCTCGGTAATCGGGCACAGCACGCCCGGCGCTCGCCGGATCCTTGGGGTCATGTCCGGCGATCGCCTGCAGCATGATGGCGCAGTCCTCGACCGTCCAGGTCATCGGGCCGGCATGGTCGTAGCTGAAACTGTTGGTATAGACGCCGGAGCGGCTGACCAGCCCGTATGTCGGCTTCAACCCGACCAGCCCGCACAGCGCAGACGGGTTGCGGATCGAGCCGCCGGTGTCCGATCCCAGCGATCCTGGAGCCAGGCCAGCGGCAACGCTGGCGCCCGATCCGCTGGACGATCCGCCGGTGAAGTGCTCGCGGTTCCACGGGTTCCGCGCGGCCGGCCATGGCAGGTCGAAGGACGGACCGCCATGGGCGAACTCATGCGTCGACAGCTTGCCCAGCAAGACGGCGCCGGAGTCGTACAGCTTGCTCACGGTTGTCGCATCGAAGCCCGGCACATAGCCCTCCCGCGTGCGGGAGTGACAGGTCGTGCGGATGCCCGCGGTGCAGTAGATATCTTTCAGCGCGAACGGGATGCCATGCATTGGGCCGCGGTAGTGGCCCGTCGCGATCTCGGCCTCAGCCGCCCGCGCGGCGTCCAGCGCCCGCTCCGCGGTCACCAGCAGGTAGGCGTTCAACTGCGGATCGTAGGCTTCGATGCGGTCCAGGTACGCCTGCGTCAGCTCCACCGGGGACAGGCGCCGCTGTTCGATCAGCCCGGCGGCTTCGGTGATGGAGAGGTGATGCAAATCGGTGGCCATCGGGGCGGCGTCATCAGGCACGGCGGGTGTCTCCCCACAAGGACAGGTGCTGCGTCTCCTCGTCGCGGTCGCCGCCGCGTGCGCGGGGAGTTTCGCCAATCCAGCCACAAGTGCAAGAGCGGAGATCACGATCCCGCAGTCCCGCGTGGCTGGGCCGGGGGCTACGGCGTTACACCGCCACGGGAGCGGTGTCGTCTCTCGGCGGGCTTGTCGCATGACGCGATGCAGGCAGAGGGGTCAACGGGCCATTGAGACCAGTGGGCCACGGCGAGGGGCGAGCCAGTGACAGGGACGGGTCAGTTCAAGCGACGGACCGGGGCAACGGCGGGTCAGTTCAAGAGACGGGTCGGGGCAAGGACCAACCAGGGCGGCCGTCGGTCACTTTAGACCGGTGCGCGTGTCCGGCAGCCGTGGTTCCCCGGCAACGGTGAGCGAGCGTCGGGACACACGCAAGCATGGTTGCGCGGACGAGAACGTCGACAGCGCGTCACGCATGCGATCAAACAAGAGGATGGGGCGGCTCCAGGTGGCTCGGGCAACCTGCAGCCGCGGCAAAACTTCTGGCAAGGCGGTATCGTGCGGCGAGAATATATTCTGATGATCTGGATCGGCGGCCTGCTGCTGGCAGTGGCGCTTTATCTGATCGGGCCTGAACGGTTCTTTGACACCTGTCTGGATCTGCTCGACGGCATCGACACGGCACTTCGCAACGTCGTCGCGATGCTTGGCGTGCAGGCCTATAGCGTGGTCCGCGCGCTTGCCATCGCGATCTTCGTGGTCTTCGTGGTGCTGGCCTTTCTGGCTTCGCAACGCGGGCGTCGCGGCATTGGCGCGCTGGTTATTGTCACGGCGGTGTTTCTGATCCTGGTCTGGCACCCGTATGACGCATTTCCGGCCCCGCTGAGCCGGTGGATCGCCGCTCTGGTGCTGGTCATCGTTGGCGCGCTGGTGATGACGCAGCGTCTGATGCCGCCGCCGTTCCGCCGTGACGGGCCGCCGCCCTACCCGCCAGGCTCGCCGCCCGGGGGGCGCGCGCCATGACCGCAGCCGCCACCGGGGCCACTCCCGACAATTCCGGCGAGCCTGGCCGTAAGGGGAGCGCCCGCGAAGAGATCGGCCAGGAGGGGCGTGGCCAGGAGGGGCGTGGCCAGGAGGGGGGTGGCCAGGAGGGGCGTAACCAGGATGCCGGGATGAACACGGTCTCTGGCCACGATGGGGCGTCCCGTCCGCAGCAGGCGGCCAAGGCCGCGCTGGCGCTGCTGCTGGCGGGACTGGGGGTGTGGACGCTGCACCGCTACTTGCCGGCTCTGATCTGGGCGCCGATTCTGGCGATCGCCGTCTGGCCGCTGTACCAGCGCGCCGTCCGCCGCTGGCCGCCGGGCAAGCAGAACGTCCTGCTGCCGTCGGTGTTCACCCTGGCCCTCGGACTGATGTTCATCATCCCGCTGGTGCTGGTCGCCGTGCAGGCCGGCAAAGAGGTGCACGGGGTCTTTGAAGGCATCGCCAAGGCCCGAACCGAGGGTATCCCGCCCCCCGACTGGCTGGGCCACCTGCCCCTTGGCGGCCAGCAGGCCATGAGTTGGTGGCAGGCAAATCTGAGCAACCCCGATTCCGCCAAGGCGCTGCTGCAACGGGCGCGTGAGTCGCAGTTCGTATCGAATGGCCCGGAGCTGGGCGCGGAGATCGCGCACCGGGCGGTGCTGTTCGGATTCACGCTGCTCACGCTGTTCTTTCTGTTCAGGGACGGCGATCGCCTCGGCGCGCAGATGCGACGCGCCAGCGCCCGCGCGTTCGGACCGGCCGGTGAGCGCATCGGCCG
>DASWON010000460.1:0-7106 GCA_036398735.1 Rhodopila sp. | reverse complement strand
CAGGCGATGTATCACTTCCTGTCCGGCTACACCGCGCAGGTCGCCGGCACCGAAAAAGGCCTCGGCCGCGAGCCGAAGGCGACCTTCAGCACCTGCTTCGCGCATCCGTTCCTGCCGCGCCGGCCGGAAGTCTACGGACAGATGTTCGCTGATCTGATCGCCAAGTACGGCGCCACCTGCTGGCTGGTGAACACGGGCTGGAGCGGCGGGCCGTTCGGCGTCGGCCAGCGCATGGCGATCCGCCACACCCGCGCCCTGCTGCGCGGCGCCCTGGACGGCTCGTTGACGAAGATGGAGTTCCACAAGGAGCCGTTCTTCGGCCTCGCCATCCCCGCGCACGTGCCGGGGATCCCCGATGAGGTGCTGGACCCGCGCCAGTCGTGGGCCGACAAGGCCGCCTACGACAAGATGGCCAAGCACCTGATCGGCCGGTTTGAGGAGAATTTTGCGACGTTCGAGGCCGGTGTCGGCGACGACGTCAAGGCGGTGGCGATCCGCGTGGCGGCCTGAGAACCTGACAGCGCGGCCTGCCGCAGGCCGGCAGGCCAGTTCAGCCGCTCGTGGAACATCAAGCGCGTGGAACATCAAGAAGGTCCGGTCCCGACTTCAGAAAGCACCCGAATGGCCGTATCCTGATCGCCAGGCATCCCATCTCTGACCCAACGGACGGCGGAGCCAGACCCAGACCATGGCGGATTTGCAGAAGCTGCTGTTTGAAACCCCGGCCAAGGTCAGTGACAGGGAGGTTCTGGCGACAGCGCGGCTGAATGCTCGGGTCAAGGCGTTCGCCGGTCGCGCGCTGTCCGACGATGTCGTCACCGAGGTCAACGACGCGGTGGCGGAGGAAATGGACCACCTCGTCGCGGAAGGTGTGCTGCGCGAAAGGCCGGACTGGCTGGCGGTGATTGTGCAACGGCGTCTCTATGTGGCTTTCGGCAGCCGGGCCGTGCAGCAGCTCAGCCGAGATCTGAAGGGTATGGGCGCGATCTGAAAAGTATGGGCGTGACCTGAAGGGGACGGGGGCGTCCAGCCCCGGCATTGCGTCATTCCCCAACCCGGACATTTGTTCGCAGCCCGTCCCACCGCCTGAGCCGCGCGCCGACCGGATGCAGCTCGAGGTTCGGTCGGGCCGGTGGGCTCGAACGGGGGCAAGCAGGTCACCCGAATGGGAGCAAGCAGGCACCCGGAATGAGCGGCAAGATCGCTGCCGCGCTGCCGGCCGCATCCACGGACCGGGCGGGCAGCGGTGGGATCGGGCCGGTGTTGCGCGCCCGGCGGGTGGTGCGGCGAACCTGGCGTTGGGGCCGCAGGATGCGTTTCCCGGACGCGCGCCGGTGTTCGCGATGATCGGACACAAGCCGCCGTCGCTATGGCACCGCAGTGCCTGCCGAAAACTCCGCATGCTCCGTTGTTCGCGTCGGTGACGCGAGCCTCCGTGCAAGTGGACGAGGCGAGCGATCTGCCGCGGCGGCTGCGCCAGCGCTGCGCCAGCATGGCGTGAGGCGATGAGCGCCACGCCGCGGCCGGCACACCTCGAACTGACCGGCACACCTCGAACTGAACGGACCGCAGGCCGAGGTCATCGAGAGCCGCGGGCGAACCCAGACCGGCAGGCAGCCGGCCTCGTCGTGTTCGTCGGCTGCGGGACGGCGCGTCGGCGGGGAAAATGCGGTCGTGCCGGTGGTCAACAACATCGCGGGCTTCGGGCAGGGCCGGCCGGACATCCGGCGCCAGCAGGGGACCAGGCCGGGCGCGTTGCCGAACGGTGCGGTTCGGGCCAACCGACTTCGCGGACGTTGCCAGGGTATTTGGCTTGCACGGGATTCGCGTGGAAGATCCGTCACGGATCGGGCCGGCGTTGCGGATGCGCTGGCCTCGGATGAAACCGTGGTCGCCGATGTGGCGACCGATATCGATCGCCGGGGTGCCTGAGCCCTGGCTGCCGGAAGGAGCATAAGATGGCAGAGGTTGCGGTTGTCGGTGCAGGCCTGATGGGCCATGCGCTGGCGTTGGTCTTCGCACTGGGCGGACATCAGGTCCGCCTCACCGACAACAATTCCGAGACGTTGCAGCGTGCGCCCGGGCTGATGGCCACCGCTCTCGCGACCTTGACCGAAGCGGGTGAGGCGGATGGCGCCTGGAACCGGCAGCGCCTGTCGAGCGCGGTGCGCTGCGTGCCTTCGCTGGCGGAGACGGTGCGGGGAGCTTCCCTGGTGGTCGAGGCGGTGGTGGAGCGACCCGACGTGAAGCGCACTCTTTATGCTCAGCTGGAAGCGGTGATGGAGCCGGACGCGATCCTGGCCAGCAACACGTCCAATCTCGATATTTTCCCGCTGGTGCCCCAGGGGCTGCAGGCAAGGACGATCATCGCCCACTGGTACACCCCGCCCTATCTGTGCGACCTTGTTGATCTTTGCCCGGGACCGGCAACGAATCCGGCCGCGGTCACGACGGTGCGCGACATCGTCGCGGGGATGGGCAAGGCCCCGGTGGTGTTCAAGCAGATGGTGCAGGGATACGTCGCGAACCGGCTGCAGGCGGCGATGCAACTGGAGGTGTATCGACTGCTCGATGAGGGCCTCGTCACCCCGAAGGACATCGACGACTCGGTGCTGCACGGACTGGCGTTGCGCATCCCGATCCTGGGGATCATGGCGAAGGCGGACTTTACCGGGTTGTTGCTGATGCAGCAGGGGATGAAGAACCGCAGCTATACGCCGCCGGCGCCGCGAGATCACAGTGAGACGCTGGACGCGCTGATCGCCGAGGGCCGCACCGGGGTGATGGCCGGGAAGGGCTATTTCGACTGGGGCGGGCGCAGTCCGGAAGAGCTGTTCCGCGAACGTGACAGAAAGCTGCTTGCCTTGAAACAGGCGTTGCGGGCGATCGGCCCGATGGAGGGAAAATGATCCGTTACGATCTGACCGGCAAGACCGCCCTGGTGACCGGCGGCGCCTCCGGTATCGGCTTTGCCACGGCGAAGATGTTGGCCGGTTTCGGTGCGACCGTCGCGGTGAACTTTCTCCCCGATGACCCGCGCGGGCCGCAGGCGGTGGACACGATCAACGCATCGGCGAATGGACCTGGGGCTGTCGCGGGCGGCAAGGCGATCATGGCGCCGGGCAGCGTCGGCGACGCGAAAGACTCCGTTCGGATGGTCGGGCAGGCCGTCAAGGACCTCGGGCGCCTGGACCTGTTGGTGAACAACGCCGGCACGCCGGGTACGCGGCACCGCATCGCACCGGCCGACCTTGACCTGATCACCGAGGAACTTTGGACGACTCTGCTGGAGGTCAATCTGCTGGGCGTCTTCCGGTGTGCCAAGGCGGCCGCTGCCGCGCTAAGGCAGGCGAACGGGGCGATCGTCAATACGGCTTCGATCGCCGGGCTGGGCCGGGCCGGCAGCAGCCTCGCCTACGGCGCGACGAAAGCCGGCGTGGTCAGCTTGACGCAGAACCTCGCTCGGGCATTGGCTCCCGATGTGCGGGTGAACGCGATCGCGCCCGGCGCGGTGGACAGTTCATGGATGGTGCAGTGGACAAATGAGGAGCGGCAGCAGTCGATTGAACGCGCCCTGCTGAAGCGCCGCTGTCAGCCCGAGGATCTGGCCGAGGTCATTCTGTTCCTGGGATTCGGCGCGGCAATGGTGACGGGACAGACCATCACGGTCGATGGTGGATTGACGCTGTAGAAACGAAGCTGTGTGGGGTGCGCGTCGCGGCCCGGCCGGGACGCCCGTCCTGCGAGGCATATCGTGCCGCTCTGCCTTCCAGGCGCTGCCGCCTGTCCGGGGCACGGTTCGCCGGAGGTATCAATGTTTCAATGAAACGTCTGCGGGGTGGCCACCTCTCTGTCATCAGCGGGTGCGCAAAGCACTCGGGTACGGGCCGGCCGGTGACCCACGGTTTGCACTTCGAAATCCGGCGCGTGATGGGTGAGCGGGCCAGGTCCGGCCCTGAACCGGGGGCGGGCAATAAAAGCCCGGTCAGAACAAAAACGCCTCAGGAGCACGGGGCCGCGGTCTCGTCCACCCACGTCGCGCGTCCTGGACCGCGGTCCGCGGCGATCAGCGCCGCGAGCGGCGGCGTCAGCCCCGACGCCGGCTGGTCCATTGCACGTGCGCGACGGTTATATTCGATGCCTGTAAGGACTGACACCGGCCATCGCGCAACCGTCGTCCCTTATTGCACACAAACGATGGTGCCGGCTGTCCCGTGGCAGCGGCTGTTGCTTTGATCCGTTCTCCGACGGCCGAGCCGGCGGGCGTTTGGCCGTCGCTGGTCGCTGGAATGACTGCCCACGCGCGTCCTGCGAACCCGAGCAGGCCATTCTTCGCAGAGGCCGTTCTTCGCAGAGGCCACTTTTCGCACCGGCCACTTTTCGCACCGGCCGGTCCACCCTGTCCGCGGGCGTGGCGGTGACGGCGTACGCCGCCACGGCGATCCTGCGCCAGTCGAATCCGCAGGGCCGTGGAGCATCCGGTTGACTGAGCGCCAGTCGCAACCGCGATCCCGTGCATGTGGCTCGACCCTGTAGGCCGCCGGTATTATCCGCGCTTCCATGGACCCGCGTTGATGCCGACCGACCCGCGGCGGCGCCTTCCGAGCGGCCTACGGCGCCGCCATGCGGGGGTCTCTCACGTCCGCCGCCGGTCATCCTGCGGCGCCTGGCCGGCGGCACGTGGCGTAGTGTCGGGCGGCCGACCAGGGCGCGTCGGCGCAACCACATCCGGCACAACAAACGTATGCCGCGCTCCGCTCTCTTTCTTTTTTATCCGAATGGGTTGCGTCCGGGTTCGTGATCCCGCATTTTGCGACAGTCGCAAGACATGCGATCGTCCACGGGGGAAATATGACAAAAGGGAAACGGACCACACGCGCTTCGCTCAGGATTGCCCTGCTCAGCACGGCATGCGGCTTCGTGATGGCAATTGGCGGCGCTTGGACTTCAACAGCCCGTGCAGCAGACCCGATCAAGATCGGCGTCATCGCCGAGACCTCGGCGATCAGCGGTGTGGGCATTCCCAACGCGGCGAAGATGGCGGCCGATGAGATCAACAAGGCCGGCGGTGTCGATGGCCGGATGATCGAAATCGTCGACTACGACGATCACAATTCGGCGGTCGACGCGGTGCGGGCATTTCAGCGTGCCGCCCAGCAGGACAAGGTTTCCGCGGTGATCGCGAGCTACATCAGTGAGGTGGTGCTGGCGCTTGAACCCTGGGCCGGTCGCCTGAAGATGCCGCTGATCACGCCAGGTGCTGCGAGTAATGACATCACCAGGCGCGTGCACGACGACTATGACCACTTGAAGTACGTCTTTCACGGCTACCTGGCATCCACGCAGATCGCCGACGTCGTGTGCGACGCCGCCAAAAGCCTGATGGTCGGCGAACTGCACATGAAGACCTCGGTGATCATGAGCGAGGATGCCGCCTGGACGATCCCGCTGGATGATGAATACGCGAAATGCCTGCCGACGGCGGGGTTGAAGGTGCTCGACCACATCCGGCTGTCGCCGGATACCACCGACTTCACGCCGATCTTCAACAAGATCGAGGGCGAGAAGCCGGACGTCATCGTGACCGGCATCAGCCATGTGGGTGTGCAGCCGACGGTGCAGTGGCAGCAGCAACAGGTGCCCATGCCGATGTATGGCGTGTCCAGCCAGGCGACCAACGCCACGTTCTGGAAGGATACCAACGGCGCGACCGACGGCGTGATCTTCAATATGGTTGCCGCGCCGGATGTCGCCGTGACGCCGAAGACGATTCCGTTCGCCAAGGCCTACCAGGCCCGCTACGGCAGCCTGCCCGGCTATGCCGCTTATCATTCGTATGACGACGTGTATATGTGGGCGGCGGCGATCAAGAAGGCCGGCAGCACTGATCCCGACAAGATGGTTACGGCAATGGAGCAGACTGATTATGTCGGCACCGTGGGCCGCATCACATTTCTGCCCAAGACCGACACGTTTGCGCACGGCATGCGGATCGGCGAGGGCTATATCACCGGGCTGATGGTCCAGTGGCAGAAGGGCAATCCGGTGACGGTGTGGCCCGCCAACGTCGCCACCGGCAAGATGGCGTTCCCGGCCTTTACCAAGTTGTCGCAGTAGTACGCAGCACTGGCCACGCCGATCAGGACCGTGTTCCGTCACTACCCTCATGATCCGCGGCCGTGATCCGGGGCTCCGCCGGGTCACCCGCCCGCGACCAGCCCTCCGGTTCGATTGGTCACGAAGCGGCACGATCCGGAGCGGCGCAGAGCGGATGGCCGGGACAATGCTTTTCCCGCCTGTCTGCTTCGCACTTGCCCCGGTGCGGGGGCGGGCGCTGGGACGTCCACGGTCCCACTGCGGGGTCCGCCGCGCCCGGATCTGACGTTTCACGTGTCTCGAACCCGGCGATGCCGGACGGAGTCCTATGCTAGCTCTGCAAATCCTGATCGACGGGTTCGCGATCAGCAGCCTCTACGCCCTCGGCGCCACAGGTTTCACCCTGATCTTCGGTGTCTCCGGGGTGCTCAACCTCTCGCATGGCGCGATCATGGTGGTTGCCGCGGTGATCGCCTGGTGGGTGAGCGGCGCATTCGGTGCCAGCCCCTACGTGGGCGCGCTCGCCGGCGTCGCCGCCAGCCTGATCTGCGCCTTCATCACCTACCGCGTCATCGTTCGGCCAATTCAGAACTCGGGCGCCATCCCGCGTGAGGAGAAAGAGATCTTCGTGCTCACCGGCACGCTGCTCTGGGGCATCATGCTGCAGGAGGCGATCGCCTACCTGTTCACCAACAACCCCAAGACGGTGCGCCCGCTGATCGAGGGCGTGGTGCTGATCCTCGGCGTGCGCACACCATTGAATGAGATCCTGACGGCGGTGCTGTCATGGGCCACGATCGGCCTGCTGTATCTGCTGGTGAACCGCACCCGCACCGGGAAGTCGCTGCTGGCGGCCTCGATGAACCCGCGCGGCCTGACCCTGCTGGGCTTCGAGCTATCCAATATCTACGTCCTGGTCTGGGCGATCTACGGCGTGCTGGCCGGGATCGCGGGGGTGCTGCTGGGCGCCTTCCTCGGCGTCAGTTCCGACAACGCCGGCACGCTGACCG
>DASWON010000459.1:0-6855 GCA_036398735.1 Rhodopila sp. | reverse complement strand
ACCCGTCGTTCCGCTGTCAGAAGCCGAACATATGGTCGAGGGAGAAGCCGCCGGCTTCATCCATCAGTCCGTGGTAGCCGAACAAACGGCAGGTGCGATCACGTATCAGCACGTAGCCATTCGGCCCGGCGGCCCCGAGGTCCTCGGCCGAGAAAGCCGTGTGCGGCCATACCAAGGCGGATCCCGAACAGGCGATCGTGAGCGGGGATTCCGCCAGCATCATGCCCGCCCCGTCATGCAGTTGCAGCACGGTAGCAGATGCCGGATTCCACGGTCCCGACGCCGGATAGATCAGCACGGCGAAACTGTGCCGCGCGTGATCGCCCAATTTCAGGAACAGCCGCGTCGTCAGGCCGGGTGGCGGGCCGCTGTAGGATTGCGGCTCATCGCGATAGGTCATCGCGGTATTGAAGATGTGGGCGCCGAAACTCGACTCCGCGGCATGTCCGGAGACGCGGTCCTCATAACGGAACAACGCGTGCAGCCAGCCATCCGCCTCGCCCCCGGCGCGGAAGTCGTAGACCAGTTCGGCATGACCTTGCTCGACATCGAAGCCGTCGAGGTCCATCGCCAGATCATGGTCCCGCGCCAGACAGCCGAGGAACCGTTCTGCATGCTTGGTTCCGTCCGCGGCGAAGACGTCGAGACGGATCGGCAGGTTGGTCTGGGCGGTGGACATCGGGGTGGGCTGGACTATGGAGCGGAACCGCCGGCGCGGCAGGATCGGGAACGGCAGGATATAGCCGCGTCCAAGTTGAGGCGGCAGCGACGGAATGGCCGGATCGCTGCGCAGATTGTCCCGCTCGACGTTCACGTGGGCGATCCGCACGCGGTCGTTCTGCGTCACCTCGTAGCGCGGCCGCACCACATGCCGCCCGGTCCGCACCTCCAGCTGTGCGGGCCAGCGGAGTCCGGGCAGGAAGTCGGCGACGTCGAGCGCGACCGTAGCGAACGGCCCGACCTCCTGGAGGAGTGCAACGGGGTCGTCGGCACCCATGCGATCCAAGGCGATGGTGCCCGCCGGGATCGGCACCGCATGGCTGTTCTGCAGCCATAGCAAAACCCGCTCATCCGGCCGCGGCGCCGGCAGTCCGGCGAACCGGTCGGACGGCCAGGCGTTCGCGTCGTGGGTGCAGGACAACGACGCGCCATTGTCCGAAGCGTAGGTATCGAGCGCATATTTCACCACGTCGTGGCCGGCGACGCCGATCGCGTGGATGAATAGCTGACCGGTGAAGGCGGGAAGTTCGAAACGCTCCCGCACCTGGCGGCTCTCGATGGAAAACCCGCCGGGTCCGCGCGGAAGTTCCTGCTCCCAGGTTGCCAGGATCGTCCCGTCGGCGGCGAACAGCCGCAGCCACAGGCGGACCTCGGCGGCACCGTAGCCCGCCCAGTAGTTCGCCGACACCAGCCGGGTCGACAGCCCGTCGGCCTCGCGGAAGAACGCAAAATTCGTGGCGAAGTTCAGCTTGTCCAGATAACGGCCGCGCAGCGTGAGCAGGGCGTCGGGCAGGCGCACCTCGTCGAGCGTCAGCACGGTCGCGCCGGCCGGCAACATCGGGGCGACGCGAGACACGATCCTGGCGGCGTCGAAGGCGGCGATCAACACGGTGCGGGCGCCGCTGCCGCCGATCTCGGTCAATGGACGTGCGGGCAATCCGCCGCGTATCTGGCCGACCACGCTGACATCGTGCACGAACAGGCTGTCGATGGCGGCGGGATACATCGCGAGCAGTGCGTCGGCGATGCCGTCCGGATCGTACAGGGCGACCGGGCCGTCAAACCGGCTGTACAGCCGCGCGATTGCCTCGGCTGCGAGCGGATGCGCCAGGGCCTTGTAGATCACATTGCCTCCGGCGCGGGCATCGAAGGTCTGAATACGCAGCATCGTTGTCCCTACAGCGCCAGGCGGCGGCGCATCTCGGCCGCCGCGGCCGGAGTGTCGTTCAAGGGCGCCACCGGCCAGGTGGCAAAGCGGCCCTCGAACGGGCGGATGCGGCCTTCGTCCATCATGACCTTCAGAAAAAGTCCCTGCCGCCGCGATGAACCAGGCAATGGCGCGAACATCACGGGGGCGGCCGTTGCCGCCGCCTCGGAAATCATCGAGACGCTGTCCTGGGTGACGAGGATCATGTCGGCCAGCGCCAGCATTCCGAAATAGGGGTTCTCGCCGGCGAAGTCCCACACATACCCGCCGAACGGCGCCAGCGCCTGACGGATCAGCGTGGTCACCGCCGGATCGGTGCGGCGCGACGGGGTGACGACGATACCCACCTTGTCGCGCTGTGCCATGGCGACCAGGTCCCTGGCCAGATTCGCCCCGGAGTCGCGGTCCAGCCGATAGCGTCCGTTGCTGCCGCCCAGCAGAACCGCCACCAGAGGCCTCCTGAAGGCCGCGAACTGATCGCGCCAGACCGCGGCCTCGGATGCCAGCCGCTGCGGCGTCACGCGATGCAATGCGGTGCGGGTCACAAAGACGTTCTGTCCGGACAGTTCATCATGACGGTTGGCGATGATGAGGTCGAAGCGGCGGATGTCCATACGCGGGTTCTGCACCTGCACGACCCGCATCGACTGCCGGCGCAGCGCCGCCAGCACGGCGCCGGCCATGCCGCCGCTGCCGATCGCCAGACCAGGCCGCGGCGCCCCCAAGGCGTCCGCTACCGCCGCGAGCGGATCCGGCCACAGTTTCGCGGTCACCCACTTCCAGGGCGCCGACGGCTTCAGGACGCGCAGGTCGTGCGACAGGCCGGCAGCCTCGGCCAGGCCGATGGCTTGCGCGTGCAGCCCGGCCAGACCCTCGCTGATGATCCACGGGGCGGCAGTATCAGACATGAGCGGGCTTTTCGGCGCCCTGTCATTAAACGTCAATGTGCCAGCGGCGCCCCCGTGGCCCGCGTCCCGGCTGTAGCTCACGCGGATCATTCCTGTATCTTCGCGGCATCACCGGACAGGGACGACAGACATGGATCGCGATCTAATCGGTTACGGCGCCAACCCCCCCAACCCCAACTGGCCAAACGGCGCCCGCCTGGCAGTCAACTTCGTGCTGAACTTCGAGGAAGGTTCGGAACCGTCGGTCCCCGATGGCGATCCCGCGTCGGAATGGGCCCTGACCGAATATGGCGGCGGCGACCCCGGTGTGGTCGGTCGCGACCTGGCCGCCGAAGGCATGTTCAACTACGGCAGCCGCGTCGGCTTCTGGCGCATCCTGCGGCTGTTCCAGGAGCGTGGCCTGCCAATGACCATCTTCGGCTGCGCTCTCGCGCTGGAACGCAACAAGCCGGCTGCCGAGGCGATCAAGCAGGCGGGATACGACCTGTGCTGCCACGGCTGGCGCTGGGAAAAGCATTTCGAGATGGACGAGGCATTCGAGCGCGAGCGGATCGCCCGCGCCGTCGCCTCGCTGCAGGCCACCATGGGCGAGCGTCCCCTCGGCTGGTACTGCCGCAGCGGACCGAGCGTGAACACCCGGCGGCTGCTGGTCCAGGAAGGCGGCTTCCTCTACGATTCGGATGCGTACGATGACGAACTGCCCTACTGGACGACCGTCGAGGGCAAGCCGCATCTGATCGTGCCGTATACGTTGTCGGCCAATGACGCGAAGTTCGGGCGCGGAACGTTTGGCACGGGCGACGATTTCTTCCACTACAGCCGCGACGCGTTCGACTTCATGTACGCCGAAGGACGGACGCAGCCGAAAATGCTGTCGATCGGGCTGCATATGCGGCTGATCGGCCATCCTGCACGCGCCGCGGGCCTGCAGCGGCTGCTCGATCACATCGGCCGGTTCGACGGCGTCTGGGTGACGCGGCGTCTGGACATCGCAAAGCACTGGGCAGCCAACTTCCCGGCGCCGGTTGCCGGACAGACACAGCGCTGATACGGAGCCGCATGCCCCCTGACGACCATGCCGAAACGGATGTGCTGTGCCATACGGAGACCGGCCGGCAGAACATCCTGGTCGTCAAGCTGGGGGCATTCGGCAATATCATTCTCTCGCTCGCCGCGTTCGCCGCGATCCGTCAGCATCACGCGGGGGCGAGAATCAGCGTGCTGACCAGCGAGACGTACGCCGGCTGGTTGCGCACCTTCCCCTATTTCGACGCCGTTCTGGTCGATCCGCGGCCGAACTGGTGGGACCTGGCGGCATTGCGAAAGCTCGGGCGGATGCTCGCGGACGGAGGTTTCAGCCGGGTTTACGATCTGCAGACCTCGGCCCGGTCGTCGCGCTATTTCCACTTGTTTCCGGCGAAGCACCGGCCGGAGTGGTCCGGAATCGCCTATGGCTGTTCGCTGCCGGACCGCGATCCGCGACGCAACGTGCTGCATGACACCGTCCGCCAGCAGGGCCAGCTGCGCCAGGCCGGCATCACCGTGTTTCCGCCTGCCGATCTCTCCTGGTGCCGGGGCGATCTCGCGCGGTTCAGCTTGCCTGCGCATTTCGCCCTGCTGGTGCCGGGCAGTTCCCCGGATCGCCTGGCGAAGCGGTGGCCGGCTGCGCGGTATCAGGCCCTGGCCGAGCGCCTCGCGGGCAGGGGGATCAGTACGATCGTGGTCGGCAGCGCCACGGAAAGAGACCTGGCGGCGCAAATTCCCGCTGCGATCGACCTGACGGGCCAGACCAGTTTCGGCGACCTAGCCGACCTCGCGCGGGCGGCGCGCTTCGCCGTCGGCAACGACACCGGGCCGATGCATCTGATCGCGACGGCTGGCTGCGCCGCCCTCACGCTGTTTTCGAACGAGTCAAATCCCGCCCAGTGTGCGCCACGCGGTCGCTGGGCGCGGATCTTGCAGAGGCCCGACCTCGCCGACCTTACGGTTGAGGCGGTGATGGAGAACCTCCCCGACTGATGCCCGATATTTCGATTCCGCCCAAAGCCGCCACGCTCCCCACCCAGGATGGCGTGCCGATGCCGCAGCGCATGTGGGCGATCCTCACCATCGCACTCGGTCTGACGCTGGCCGTGCTGGATGGCGGCATCGCCAACGTCGCCCTGCCAACGATCGCACGCGAGGTGAACACATCGCCGGCGAACTCGATCTGGGTGGTGAACGCGTACCAGCTCGCGGTGACCATCTCGCTGCTGCCGCTATCCTCGCTGGGCGAAATCTACGGATACCGGCGCATCTACCAGGCTGGCCTGGTGCTGTTCACGCTGGCCTCGCTGGCCTGCTCGCTGTCGTCGTCGCTGCCGACGCTGATCATCGCGCGCATGCTGCAGGGCCTCGGCGCGGCTGGGATCATGAGTGTCAACAGCGCCTTGATCCGCTTCATCTATCCGCGCCGCTGGCTCGGCCGGGGCGTCGGATTGAACGCCACCGTCGGCTCGATTGCCTCGGCCCTGGGGCCGTCGGTTGCCTCCGCGATCCTGGCGGTCGCGCCGTGGCCCTGGCTGTTCGCGGTCAACGTGCCGCTTGGCATCCTCGGCGCGGTCATCGCCTTGCGGACCCTGCCGCTGACACCACTCTCGGGCGTCAAGTTCGACCTGAGCAGCGCGGTTCTGCAGGCGGTTGCGTTCGGCACACTGCTGTTCGGTGTGTCCGAGATGGGGCACGGCGATTCGTGGGTCCATGTCGGGGTGGAGCTCGCGATCGCCGCTGTCTCCGGCTTTGTGCTGGTCATCCGCCAGCTGAGCCGCACCGCGCCGCTGCTGCCGGTGGACCTGATGCGCATTCCGCTGTTCGCGTTATCGGTCACCACGTCGGTGTGCTCATTCATCGCGCAGGCGATCGGGCAGGTGTCGATGCCGTTCCTGTTCCAGCACCGCTTCGCGCTGGACCAGGTGATGACCGGGTTGCTGATGACGCCCTGGCCGCTGGTCGTGGCAGTGATCGCGCCGTTCACCGGTCGGCTGGCGGACAAGTACCCGGCCGGCCTGCTGGGGGGCTGCGGACTGGCGGTGATGGGGCTGGGGCTGCTGGCGATGGGTATGCTGCCGGATCATCCGACGACGTTCGACATCGTCTGGCGGATGACCGTCTGCGGCATCGGCTTCGGCTTCTTCAATACCCCGAACAACCGAGCGATCATCATGGCGGCTCCCCCGATCCGGACCGGTGGCGCGAGCGGCATGCAGGCCACGGCCCGGCTGCTCGGCCAGTCGATGGGGGCAGCGCTCGTGGCGCTGGTGTTCACCGCGTTTCCGCAGAACGGCTCCACGGTGACGCTGTTCATCGCCGCCGGTGTGGCAGGCGTGGCGGCATGCATCAGCTTCAGCAGGCTCGCCGCGGGATAACCGTGTTACACGGAGCCCCCGAGCCGCACGCGGCGGTGGTCGGGATACTGTCAGGCTGACCGTGTTCGGCGCGCGTGCCAGGGCGACCCGTGTCTGGCCGAACAGGGCCTGTGAGCGTTTCTGGCCGAACAGGGGATGACATGGCGATCTTGACCGTCGGCGTCGGCAGCGGCTTCGATTACGCAAGCCTGGCGGACGCGATCGCTGCCTCCCGGGACGGCGACGTGATCAAGGTGCAGGCAGGCACCTACACCAACGACTTCGCGACCATCAGCACGAGCATCACCATCGAGGGTGTCGGCGGCATGGTCAATCTGGTGGCAACCGAGCCTCCGCCAAACCAGAAGGGGATCCTGACCATCGGCGCGGGCGGTGTCACCGGACCGGAGGTGACAATCGACAACGTTTCATTCTCCGGCGCGGCGATACCGAACGATGCCGGAGGCAACGCCGCCGGCATCCGCTATCAGAGCGGCAACCTCGTGCTCAACAACTGCTCTTTCTTCGACAACCAGAATGGATTGCTGGCGGACGCCGACCCCGGCGGGGCCATCACGATCAACCGTTCGGAGTTCGCCAGCAACGGCAATGCCGACCCGCCGCCGAGCGGCGTCGA
>DASWON010000458.1:0-7478 GCA_036398735.1 Rhodopila sp. | reverse complement strand
CCATGGGTTTCACGGCGCTGGACGGGCTGCCAATGGGAACGCGGTTCGGGTCGCTGGATGCCGGCGTCATCCTGTGGCTGCAGCAGCAGAAGGGCTGGACGGTCGATCACGTGGAGAACTTTCTCTATCACGACTGCGGGCTGAAAGGCCTGTCGGGGCTGTCGAACGACATCCGTGACCTGCTGGCGAGCGACGCGCCGCTGGCGAAGCTCGCGGTTTCATACTTCATCTACCACACCGCACGCACCGCCGGCGCTCTGGCGGTCAGCATGGGCGGGCTCGACGGGATGGTGTTCACCGCGGGCATCGGCGAGCACTGCGTCCCGGTGCGTGCCCGGGTCCTGCGGCGCCTGCAGTGGCTTGGGTTCGAACTCGATCCGGCGGCGAACGAGATTGGCAAGGGACGGATCACGACCGCCAACAGCCGGTGCCCCGCCTTCGTCATCCCCACCAACGAAGAGCGTGTTATCGCTCGGGAAACAATATCGTTGTTGAGGAAGTAGAGCTGGTTGTTCAGGAATCCGATTTTGTTGCTGGAGCAACGGATGTCGTTGTTGAAGGAGCAGGGGTTGCTGTTGAGGCGATGGACGTTACCGCCGGAGCGCTGATGGCGCGGTCGTCCTTGAGGTCGATCCCGGTCAGCTTGCGCCGGCGCGCCTCGGTCATCAGCCAGCTGAGCATATCGGCCGCCGCGTCATAGGACAGGCCGTCGGCGTGGATGTTGGAGATGCAGTTGCGCTCTGCATCGCGCCGACCGGTGCGGGGACGATACGTCAGATAGACGCCCAGGCTATCGGCCACGCTAAGGCCCGGCCGCTCCCCGATCAGCACGGCACAGAGTTCCGCGTTCAGGCAGGCGCCGATCTCATCCCCCAGGGCGACCCGTGCCTGGGTGGCGATGACGATGGGCGCCACCGACCAGCCGGCCAGCCGCTGAAGGCAGGCAAGCAGCAGCGGCGGGGCATGGCGCTGCACCGCGACCGGGGACAACCCATCCGCGATGACGAACACCGCATCCCAGCCTGCGCCGGACGCGGGTGACGGGGATGCTGCTACGCGTGGGTCGGCGGGGGATGCGGTCTGGCCGGCCGGTGCGGCCAATGCGGCCGCTGCGGTTTG
Source organism: Rhodopila sp. (assembly GCA_036398735.1). Lineage (GTDB taxonomy): Bacteria > Pseudomonadota > Alphaproteobacteria > Acetobacterales > Acetobacteraceae > Rhodopila. Next base: position 6,359 of record DASWON010000458.1, on the reverse strand, counting down.
GCCGGCCGGTGTGGCTGATGGCCGCGGCGCATCCCGGTCGGTGGATGCGACCGACGCGGCGTCGCCGGTGGAGGCGGCCTGGCCGGGCGCTGCGACCGATGCGGTCCGGCCCACCGGTGTAGCCGACGCGGCGGCGGTCAGACCGGTCAGTCGGGCCGCGGACGCCGGATCAAGCTGCCGACCGAGATCAGGCCGCCGCAGATAGGTCTCGCGGTCCGGCGCCATGCTGTGCACCGTCACCGACGCCCGCGGGGTGACGGAGGCGGCGACCGCCTGAGTGTCGAGCGGGGTGTGGACGGCGTCCCTTGCCTTGGCGTGCGCAAGCTGGAACGCCAGGATGTCGCGCACCGGCAGCGCATCGCCGGTGCGCCCGAGGCCGATCCGCGCCCTGGTGGTCCCGCGCAACCCGAACCATGGATAGGCAGTCGGCTCAGACATCGGTCAGCAGACGCGTGGCCTGCGGCTGGAAGCAGCGGATACGGCCGGCGCGGTCCTTCATGTCCATGCGATCCAGCCAGGCCTCGAATTCCGGCGCGGCCGGCATGTTGAACTGCGAACGGAGATACAGGATGTCATGGAACGAGGCGCTCTGGTAGTTCAGCATCACGTCATCAGAACCCGGCACCGCGATCAGGAACGTGACACCGGCAACGGCAAGAACGGTCATCAGCGTGTCCATGTCGTCCTGATCGGCTTCGGCGTGGTTGGTGTAGCAGACGTCCACGCCCATCGGCAGACCCAGGAGTTTGCCGCAGAAATGATCCTCCAGCCCGGCGCGGATGATCTGTTTGCCGTCGTAAAGATACTCCGGTCCGATGAAACCCACGACGGTGTTGACCAGCAGCGGGGAAAATGCCCGAGCAACCGCGTAGGCGCGGGCCTCCACGGTCTGCTGATCGACACCGTGATGTGCATTGGCCGACAGCGCGGCCCCCTGACCGGTCTCGAAATACATCACGTTGCTGCCGACTGTGCCGCGCCGCAGTGACAAAGCAGCGTCCTGGGCCTCCCGCAAAACGGCCAGATTCACGCCGAAGCCGGCGTTGGCGGCTTCGGTTCCGGCGATCGACTGGAATACCAGGTCGACGGGGGCACCTCGCCGCATGATCTCCAGCGCGTTGGTGACGTGCGTCAATACACAGGTCTGGGTGGGAATGTCGTGCCGCAGCCGCAGCGATTCCAGCATGTCCAGCAACGCGATGCCGTTGGCCACGCTGTCGGTCGCCGGATTGACGCCGATCACCGCGTCGCCGCAGCCCAGCAGCAGGCCGTCGATGGTCGCCGCGCCGATGCCGCGCAGATCGTCCGTCGGGTGGTTCGGCTGCAACCGGGACCCCAGCCGGCCGGGCAGGCCCTGGGTGTTGCGGAAGGCGGTGACCACGCGGCAGCGGCTGGCGACGCTGATGAGATCCTGGTTGCGCATCAGCTTGCTCGCCGCCGCTGCCATCTCCGGCGTGATCGCCGGCGCCAGTGCCGCCAGGCGTTCGGGGGTCGCATCGTACGACAGCAGAAAATCGCGGAAGCCGCCGACAGTGAGGTGGGAGATCGCCGTGAAGCCGGCGGCGTCGTGGCTATCGAGGATCAGCCGCGTGACCTCATCGGTTTCGTATGGAACGATCGGTTCGTTCAGGAACGTCGACAGCGGCAGGTCGGCCAGGACGGCGCGGGCGGCGACCCGCTGCGCATCCGACGCCGCGGCCAGCCCCGCCAGTTCATCCCCCGACCGGCGATGCGAGGCCTTGGCCAGCACGTCCTTCAGGTCCGCGAAACGGTGGCGCTCATTGTGAAAGTCGCTGACATAGGATGGCATCTATCACCTCCTGCTGCCTGCGCCGGGTCGCGACCGTACCGACACGCCCGGCGGCGGCCTGCTGTCCGATCGCCGAGAAACCCGTGTCGCTTCGCCAGCGCGGTTCACCGCGTCAATCGGATGCCCCATTATCAAGGCCGACGTATCGCGCGCCACTGATGCGCGATGCTAGCTCGCTGCCAGGCGCCGCTTCAGCGTCTCGTTGATCAGCGCGGGGTTCCCCTTGCCGGCCATGGCCTTCATGGTCTGGCCGACGAAGAACCCGAACAGCTTGTCCTTGCCCGACCGGTACTCCGCCACCTTGTCCGGGTTGGCGGCGAGAATACGATCCACCGCCGCATCGATCGCCCCGGTGTCGGTGACCTGCCGCAGACCCTTCTCATCCACGATCGTAGCGGCGTCCTTGCCGGTCTCGATCATCGCCTCGAACACGTCCTTGGCGATGCGGCCGTTGATGGTTTTGTCGGCCATCAGGTCGAGCAAGCCCCCCAACGCTGCGGCGGTCACCGGAGGATCCTCGATCGACCGGCCGAGACGGTTCATCGCGGCGAAGAAATCGCCCGTTACCCAGTTGGCTGCGATCTTCGGATCACGCCCCTTGGCGACGGCCTCATAGAACTCGGCGGTGGCCCTTTCCGCGACCAGGACCGCGGCGTCGTATGGCGTCAGGCCATAGGACTGCATGAAGCGGGCACGCTTGGCATCCGGCAGTTCCGGCAACGCCGCCTTCAGGGACGCGATCCAGTCCTCCTCCAGCACCAGCGGCAGCAGGTCCGGATCGGGGAAGTAACGGTAGTCGTGTGCATCCTCCTTCGAGCGCATCGAACGCGTGATACCGCGGCCGCTGTCGAACAGCCGGGTCTCCTGCATCACCGTGCCGCCGGACTCCCAGACCTCGACCTGGCGCAGCGCCTCGGCCTCGACGGCCTGCATGACGAAGCGGATCGAGTTCACGTTCTTCACCTCGCAGCGCGTGCGGTAGGGTTCGCCGTGCCTGCGGACCGAAACGTTGACGTCGGCGCGCATGGAGCCTTCCTCCATGTTGCCGTCGCAGGTGCCGAGGTAGCGCAGGATGGAGCGCAGCTTGCGGACATAGGCGCCGGCTTCCTCGGGACTGCGGATGTCGGGTTCCGACACGATCTCCATCAGCGCGACGCCGGCGCGGTTCAGATCGATCAGCGACTTGGTCGGGTGCTGGTCGTGGATCGACTTGCCGGCATCCTGCTCCAAATGCAGGCGGGTGATGCCGATCGACTTGGTGGAGCCGTCGGACAGTTCGACCTCGATCTCGCCGGTGCCGACGATCGGATGCTCGAACTGGCTGATCTGATAGCCTGGCGGCAGATCGGCATAGAAGTAGTTCTTCCGGTCGAACCGGCTGACGGTGTTGATGCGGGCATTCAGGCCGAGGCCGGTGCGCACGGCCTGCGCCACGCATTCCTGATTGACGACCGGCAGCATGCCGGGGAAGGCGGCATCGACAAAACTGACCTGGCTGTTCGGCTCCGCGCCGAACGCGGTCGCCGCGCCGCTGAACAGTTTTGCCCGGCTGATGACCTGGGCGTGCACTTCCAGGCCGACCACGACCTCCCACGGTCCAGTGCTGCCTTGCAGAGAGTAGCTCATCGCTGCGCCTTTCAAGCGAACCAAAGCGTCAGCGTGGGTTTAGTCGCACTGCGCGGGGGTCGCAACCACGCTGAGGCGGCGGGAACCCGCCACTCCGGCCGGCATCGTCATGTCCGGAGCCGTCTGTACAGCCGAGGCCGCACATGCGCGGCCCGGGTCGGTCCGGCGTTCCGGCCGATCGTTCGCGGTGCCGGGCCGCAGCATGCGCACGATGGTCTCAAGCCGACGGCGGCCCGAGGCGGCGATGACGCAAACGACTGCAGTGCCGCCTCGGTGTTCAAGCTTTCAGGTCAGTGCCAAAGGGGAAGTTCGGAACGGATCAGTTCCACGCGGTCGGTGGCACCGGAAGGACGTGGGCTGGCGTCAGGGTGGCGACCGAAACATGTGGCCACGTCAGGGTGTTGAAGTTCAGCATGACCTCCTGCGTGTACTGGATCTGCGTCGAGTGCACCTTGATGCTCCGTGGTGTGGTGATCTCGATCGGCGGTTCGACATGGAATTTCGCAGCGGCCAGCCCCTGCACCCGCTGCCCCGCGGCCTCGATCGTCAGCGGCGGCTGGCCGGGCTTGAAAATCGGAATATGCAGCACGTGCTCGACGGTTTCGATCCAGAACGTCGCCGTCATCTGCAACGTCTGGGCGTTGGGCGCCGTGGCGCCCGCGTTGCCCAGCAGGAAGGCGATGTTCTCCGTCCCGCCCCCAAACAGCGGCGAGGCCGGGTTGCTGGAGATCGATATCTCGGTGGTGGAAGTGATCGTCTGTCCGCTGATGTGGTTGCGCAGCACCGTGTTGGGATCGGTCAGCATGGCCTGCGTGATGCTGCCGGCGTTGATGAAGGAGGTCAGGTCCTGCGGAATCCGCGCGGTTTCGGTGTTTGCCGCGGTCTGGCTGGGGAACGGAATTTTCCCTCCACCCAGCGTGGAAAACGGCGTGATGTCGACGGACGGTATGGTCGGAGGCCCGTTGAAGGTTCTCGAACGCCCTTGCGCCAGAACCGTCGTTCCGTGCGGAATGGAGGCCATACGGACGAGCGTCTGGCCCTCCGCCGGGTCGCTTGTTGACGGTACGATCACCCACAGGCCCGGCTCGAGGTGAATGCCGACGGTTTCGCCGGCAATGGTGACATCGTTGATCGACTGCAGATAAGGCACCCCGTTGAGGAAAACGTCGCCTTGAACCATGCCGCGGTTGGGAACGGAGCCGAGAGCCGGGGAGAACGAGAGGGTTTCCGAGGTCAGGTTCAGTTCAAGAATGTTGTCGGTGCCGGTCACCGGAATGGGCAGCGGCGTCGGTGTCTGGGTGCTGTCGGGCCGGAAGATCGTATTGAATCCGGTGCCAGTCCAATTGCCGGAGAAGGCGGCGAGCGGTCCCAGGCCCGGCGGCGCGCCGATCGGTCTTGGGATCGCCAGGCTGGACACCGCGCCGAACCTGAAGCCGCGCGGCAGCGAAGCCGCCGTGGTGAACTGTGGCTCCTCGGCCGTGGTGAGAGTCGCCGCGGGATGTATGGGCTCTTTCATTGCTCTATCCTCCAGGATGCGGGCGCTGGAAATGACCCGCGCTGATTAGGCCGGCCGGGTGCTGCTGTTCGACTGGCGAAGCACAAGCGATGGCAAGGAAGATCTGCGACATGCCCGAGTTATTCGGCCATGCTCTGTGCGGTCTTGCTTACACGGCAAAGCGTGAGCGGTCCGTGAATCAGTCATGTCATAGACGAACCGGTCATGTCATCGGTGCTCAGGTTGGGTTTCTGGCACAAACTTCACCGTGGTCTACCGCGAACTTAAGTATAAGAATTACTGATATACTATCTATATAGAAATGAATAGATATCCTGCCGGCCGCTGGTGATCATGCAGACGTCAACGCCCTGGAGCAAAGGTCCGACGACCCCATGTCGGAGCGTAGTCGCGTGGGTGCCGCCAGCCCGGTCGCGTCGATTGGACACGTCCCAAAGCCAATGATCGTATCCGAACAAGTCGGGCTGTGGCAGGCTGACATGGACCAGATCGCCCCCGACACGCGCTTGCCGGTCGGAGGGTTATGATGTTGGGTTGATGTCCGAGTGGGGGACCGTCAAATGGCAAGCGCCGATTCCGTTTTCGCCGGGGCCGTGCCGGAGATGTATACGCGCTACATGGGGCCGATGCTGTTCCAGCCCTATGCGGACTATCTTGCCGGCTGCATCGCCGGATGGGCTGGCAGCACGATCCTTGAAACGGCCTGTGGCACTGGCATCGTGACACGGGCGCTCTGCCGATCTTCGAGCCGGACGGTCGCGATTACAGCGACTGACCTCAATCAGCCGATGCTGGACCATGCCAGGACATTGCCGGGCGGCGAACGGGTGCGTTGGCAACAAGCCGACGCGCAGGCTTTGCCGTTCCCGGACGCGAGTTTCGATGTCGTGGTCAGCGCCTTCGGCGTCATGTTTTTCCCGGACAAGGTGGGCGCCTATCGAGAGGCACTGAGGATGTTGCGCCCCGGCGGTCGTTTCATTTTCACCGTCTGGGACGGCATAGAAACAATAGAGCTTCAGAATATAGCCCATACCGCTGTCGCGGCTCTATACCCGCGCGATCCGCCGAGCTTTCTGAGCCGCATCCCTTGCGGCTATCACGATGTCACCATGATCCGCGCCGATCTCTTGCAGGCCGGCGTTCACGACGCAAGCATAGAGACGCTGGAGCGCCCCAGCCGAAGTGCCTCAGCCCGAGATGCCGCGATTGGTTTCGTCCGAGGTACGCCGCTCAGTGCAGAGATCTCCATCCGTGATCCGGCCGGCCTCGACCGTGCCGTGGAAGCTGTGACTGAGGCGATCGCCGCCCGCTTCGGCGATGCATCGATCGAGGCGCGTATGCAGGCTCATGTCGTGACGGTTCAACGCAAACTTGCGGCTGTCGGTGGATGAGCCACATGCGGATCGG
>DASWON010000457.1:0-3526 GCA_036398735.1 Rhodopila sp. | reverse complement strand
TCCTCACCTTCTTCCCGTGGGAGCATGCGGCCCCCGGGCGTGCCGGCACCGGCGACACCAGCGAAACGGCCTACCGCATCCCCAAGGGGTCTGCCGAGTGGTGGCACAGGCACCTGGCGGAGCATGGCGTCGAGACGGTGCGCGAACCAGAGCGGTTCGGCGAGACCGTGCTCTCGCTGCGCGATCCGGACGGGATGCGGCTGGCGCTGATCGCGGCCGACAGTGCGGTTGATAAGCCGGCCTGGACCACCAGCGCGGTGCCTGAGGAGCATGCGATCCGCGGCTTCGCCGGCGTCACCCTGATGCTGGGCGACACCGCGCCGACCGCTGCGGTGTTGACGGACGTGCTGGGATTCTCGGCCGACGCACAGGACGGCAGCACGCTCCGCCTGCGGGCCAATGGCACGTCCCCCGGCGGTGTGGTCGATCTGCGCCAGGTCGCTGGGATCGGGCGGGCCCAGATGGGACGCGGTTCGGTTCACCACGTCGCCTTCCGGGCTGCTGACGATGCGGCGCAGTCGGCGATGGCGGAGCGGCTGTACACCGAGCACGGCATCGCAACGACCGAACAGAAGGATCGTTGCTATTTCCGCTCGGTTTACTTTCGTGAGCCGGGTGGCGTGATCTTCGAGATCGCGACGGACGCGCCTGGCTTTGCCGTAGACGAGCCGGAGGCGACGCTAGGCACCAGCCTGAAGCTGCCCGCGTTCCTCGAGCCGCGGCGGGCCCGCATCGAGACCGCCCTGCCGGCCCTCGGCTGACCCTGAACCACTTGGTGCTTCACGAAAGGCGACCCATGGACCTACTCAAACACCGGCCAGCGGAACTGGCCGGGTTCCATCACCGGTTCGAACCCGGGACCCGAACCGATCGGCCACCCCTGCTGTTGCTGCACGGCACCGGTGGCGATGAGAGCGATCTGCTGCCGTTCGGGCGGGTTGCGTCGCCCGGTGCGGCACTTCTCTCGCCGCGCGGCCAGGTGCTCGAGAGCGGTATGCCGCGGTTCTTCCGGCGCCTCGCGGAGGGCGTGTTCGACGAAGCCGATCTGCGCCGGCGCGCCAACGACCTCGCAGCGTTCGTGCGTGCCGCCGAGGCTGCATACCGGCTCGGCAATCCGATCGCGGTCGGCTTCTCGAACGGGGCGAATATCGCGGCAGCGCTGCTGATGCTGCATCCCGGCCTGCTGAGTGGCGCGGTGCTGCTGCGGGCGATGGAACCGCTGCGTCGGCCGCCGATCGTTCGACTGGACGGCACCCGGGTGCTGCTGCTGTCGGGCACGCACGATCCGATCGTGCCGGCGGCTAACAGTGATCGGTTGGCGGCGACGCTCGCGGGCAGCGGGGCCAGCGTCACACATCGGCGTGTGTCGGGCGGCCACGGCCTGTCGCAGGGGGACCTCAACGAGGCGCAAAGCTGGCTCGCCGGCAGGGTTTCACTGCCGGCGGACAGCGTTGCCTCCGGCTGATCGCCGGTGTCCTCTCAGTATCCCGTCGCCGGCGAAAGCGGCCGAGGTCCCGGCTTCCCAGGTCCTCGGCCGTCCCGCCGGCTCCCCGCGGGGGATGCAACAGGGCGACGCCCCCAGGCGTAAGTGTCCGCAAGTGGGGCCCCCGGGGGTTGGAGTGCCCAGGGTTGGAGTGCGCAGGTTGAAATGCCCAGGGGAGGGTGCCCGCGAGTGCGGCGCCCAGGGTTGAATGCCCAGGGTTGAGGTGCCCTGAGGTGCCCAGAGGAGGGTGCCTAGGCGTGTGGGTGCCCAGGGAAGGTGCCCCCCGGGTCGGGTGCCGAGGCGGAGTGCGTGCCCAGGCATGTGGGTGCCCGGCGCGCGCGTAGGGGGCGTGCGCCTAGGGCCCGCGCACGGGGCGCCTGTCAGGCGGCGGGAACATAGGGGAAGGTCGTCGACGGCTTCGACGTGACCGATTCCTTGCCGATGCCGAGCCGGACAGGGGTGTTCGCAGCTATCGAAAACATGACGTCCGGGGCGTTGTCCGTCAGCGAGCGGCCGTTCCACATCGCAAAGCCGAATACGGCGGGTGTGCCGACTTCGTACGGCAGGATGTTGGGAAAGAACCGATGCGCGACGGCCTCGCCGTAAGCCAAGGGATCGGCAGCCGTTCCAACGGCTGAGACCACACCGGCGATTGCCTTCGCGACGGTGTCGCCATACGTCGCAAAGTCATCGGCGGGGCGGCCGGCGTTGAGGCGGTTGCCGAGATCTTCGTTGTACTGGGTGAACAATGGGTGGATCATCGGCAGACCGACGCGGTTGATCGAGCGCCACCCCCCGGCGTCGGTCGCGAGCGTTGCCACCGCCCACACGCCGATGTGCCGCTTGCCGGCGCCGGTCAGCAGTTCGGCGTCGGGCACCTCCAGCACGATGGAATACACCGTGTGGCCGGCGAACAGGTTCCTGGCCTTGCCCGGGTCCCACCCGGACAGATCTATAGCCGTACCGTCCTGGAACGCATGGCCGACCGCGTGCAGCACGTCGGGCTCGATCCAGAACGGGTCGCCAGCCTTGCCCGCCCAGAGGCGCAGACCGTCCGTCGTGACGACGGTCTCGCCGGTGTTCCCCTGTGCCATGACGGTTCCCGGGGCGTCCGGATCAACAGCCTCCGAGCCTCTGATGCGTCGCAGGACGAGCCGCTGCTTCCCCTGCGCGTCACGCTCATCGAAGGTGACCCGATAGGTCAGATCCTCGACGGCGTCGCCATCGAGATCGATCTTGAACTCGTACATGCCTTCCGGATGGTAGCCGGGCGCGGGGACCGGCCCGGCGATCGAGTGACAGACGTTGATCACGAATACGGTGCCAGTCTCGCCGCGGAACAGAAAGAGGTCCGTGATATCGAGACGGATGTCCTGGCGCGCGATCGGAGAGTCAAGGTGATGGGCCATGATGTTCCAAGTTCTGCCTGGTGGGGGAAATTCAGGTGAAGACGTTCTGGTGGAAAACGGCTCGGAAGAAAGAGTGAGTGGAACAGGCTCGGGTCGACCGGAAAGTTGGGCTGCCGCACCGCTTCCCCGCGTCATGGGCAGGCGAGAAATCGCCCGGCCATCACAATGAAGCGGACGACGCCGTTCCGGTCAGCCTGCACAGGCCTGCACGGAAACCAGGAATGGCCGGCGCCCGCCGGTCTGCCCTCGCGGGCTGGGTCCAGGTCAGCCGTTGGAACGGTGTGACGCCTCATACAGGAACCATGTTCGCCGCTCGGTCTCATCGATCCAGCCTTCGAGCAGGCTTGTCGTCGCAACGTCATTGTACTCGTCGCAGGTGTTGTGGACCTGGCGCATCGCCGCGGTGAGGCTGAGATTGTCATCGCGCAGTTCGGCCAGCATGTCCTGCGGCTCCACGTAATTGGCGTCGTTGTCCTTGATGCGCTGCATCCGGGCGATGTGCCCTATCGACCGCAAGGTCGTCCCCCCGATCTTCCGGGCCCGCTCGGCGATAGGGTCGGTCATGGCGAAGATCTGATCGCCATGCTCATCGAGCAACAGATGATAGTCGCGGAAGTGCGGCCCGCTCATGTGC
>DASWON010000456.1:0-12257 GCA_036398735.1 Rhodopila sp. | reverse complement strand
CTCCTGGGACATCTGGCGACGATCATCCGCTCGTCTGGTCGTTTGCTCAAGAGCCGGGCCGGAAGATCGCGCGAGCGACAGAAGGAGGCGGCATGGAAACCGCCGCGGAGCCGCATGTCGCCTACGCCTTGCGGCATGCGGCATGCGGCATGCGACCAGGGATTGGGGGCCATCCGGACCGGCGCGATCGGGGGGCGCCGGCCGGACGCTCCCTCGTCTTGGAGCCGGCGCCGCGCGATATGCCCGACGGCGCGGACCCACGCGATCGCGCCCGCAGCCCGGATGCGAAAATCTGTTATTCCGTCATCGCGGCCAGCATCTCCGAGATCGCCTGGTCTTCCGACGGCGCCAGTCCGCTGATCCCGACGGCCCCGATGACGCCGTCCGCGCCCCTCACCACGCTGCCACCGGGGAGATCGGTCAGCCGCTCATCGCAGAACGAGCTGGCCGGGACATTGTCCTTGCGCAGGCGTGCCGCGAAGGTGCTGGTGTCGACTCCCATCCGCGCCGCGGTGTAGGCCTTGCACTGCGCGATCTGGATGCTTCGCATCGGCGCCCCATCCATGCGGCCAAACGCGAGTGCGAAGCCGTACTGATCGCATACCGCCACGCACACAGGCCGCCCGAACCGGGCCATGGCCTGCTCGACGGCGTGCGCCACCATCGCTTGCGCCATCTTCAGGGACAGTTCCATGGGTCGGTTCCTTCTCAAGAAACGGTTTCAAGCAGGCGGGCAGACTCCGCCGACGCGGCGAGCCGCCGGCTCTGCACACGGCGGTACATCCAGGAGGTGAGGACGGGCGTCAGGATCGCGGTCACGATCACCGAGGCTGCCACCTGAACCGTGGCCACCGCGGCAACCGAGGCATAGCTGACGTCCGCCAGGGCGATCGCGGCAGGAACCGCCGCGGCATTGCCGGCGGTGCTGGATGCAGCGGCGCCGGCGACGCCGGACCCGCCAAGCAGCCGGTCGGCGAGGATGCAAACCAGCCCGGTGGTCGCGACGACAAAAAGGCCGAGGGCGATCCCGGAGGGGCCGGCCGTCACGACCGAGTTCAGATTGATGTTCTGACCCAGGGTGAAGGCCATGAACGGGACGATGATCGGCTCGTGCTTGCCGAAGAACTCCCGCAGGTCGTTGTCCAGATTGCCCAGAACAGCACCCGCCGCGATCGGGGCAATCACTGAGACCATGGTCAGCCAGGGGATGTTCGCGAGCCCAGCACCCACGAGAAACAGCATGGTGATGAAGGGCCCCGTCTCGATGCTCTGCGGCACATAGGTGCCGGCGTCGTCCGCATCGCCCATGACGCTGGTGAGGGCCAGGAACATGCCGCCGTTCGTGTCGCTGAGTGCCACCATCAGTGCCAGGGTGCTGAAACCGAGCAGGTTGCCGTCGAAGAGCCTCGCGACCACAAGGGCGATGCATATGGCGACGGCCAGCTTGGCGCCCATGATGCCAAACCCGCGCTTGAGCATGCGCGGCGCGGCATTCAGCGTCATCTTGGTGCCGACCGTGAACAGATACATGCCCAATACGGTCGGGTAGCCCTTGCCACTGAGCGCCTCGGTAAAGCCGCCGATCTTCAGCAAGTCCGGCGCGAACGTGTTCAGCAGCATGCCAAGGAACAGCGGCACCACCATCAGGCCGCCGGGCACCTTGTTGATTGCCTTGTATATTTTCATCTTCCGTCGACGCCTCTCCCGGTCTCTCCAGCGGACTGGGCGAGCACGTCACCTCCTTGCTGCGGTTGTCGTGAAGCCGATCGGCAACGGTGCCGGAGCCCGTTGCCGTGCGAACCGGGGACGGCATCGAATCTGTGTAGTGCGCCAGTGCGCTGCGCCGCGGATGCCGGTGCCGCAGCCGGGGCGGGAGCGGTTGTCCCGGCGCCGGAGGGTGGCTCCGCATCGGGCCGATACCGAGCGGGGCTCATGCGGCACGCAGCTTTGTCAGGAACCTGCTCATTGCGATCCGGAGCGCGCTTGCCTGCGTGGTGAGGTCGCTGGCCACGCCCAGCACATCATTCGCCGCCGCACCCGAAGCTCGGGCAGCCGCGCTCACACTTTCGATGTTCTCACTCAACTGGCCGGTACCCGCGGCCGCCTGCTGCACATTGCGAGCGATTTCCTCCGTGGCGGCGCGCTGCTGCTCGACCGCCGCGGCGATTGCCGTGGCGATCTGATCCATCTGCTCGACGACCGCGCCGATGCCGCCGATCGCGGTCACCGCCTCCTCGGTCGAGATCTGCATGGCGGCGATCTGGGCGGAGATCCGTTCGGTTGCGCGACCACTCTGGGTCGCGAGATTCTTGACCTCGGAGGCGACCACCGCGAACCCCTTGCCGGACTCGCCGGCGCGGGCCGCCTCGATTGTTGCGTTCAGTGCCAGCAGGTTGGTCTGGTTCGCGATGCTGCCGATGACGCCGATCACCTCACCGATGCGGTTGGCGGCGTCGATCAGGTTACCCACCGTCTCACCTGTGTGCCGGGTCAGTTCGAGGGCCTGGCGCGCCGTCGCCGCGGCCCGCACCACCTGGGTGGCCACTTCCGCGATCGACACGGACAGCTCCTCGGCGGCCCCGGCGACATTGTGCACATTCGCCGACGCCCCGGAGGATGTCCTCGCAACCGCTTCGGCCTGCTCGCTGGTCTGCTGCGCCGAACTGGCGACGGCCTGTGCGGCGGTGTTCACGCGTTCGGCGCCGGTGCCCACATTCTGCACGACGCCGGCGACCTCGGCCTCGAAACCATCCGCGACAAGCCGGATCGCCTGCCGCTTCTCCTGCTCGGCCTGACGCTTGCGCTCTGCCTCGGAAGCCTCCATCTGGCGGCGCTCCAGCGCATGCGCCTTGAACACCTCCACGGTGCGGGCCATGTCGCCGATTTCGTGGCGGGCTGAGGTGCCCGGGACATCCAGATCGAGGACGCCGTCCGCCAGGCGGACCATGACGCCGGCCAATCGCCCGAGTGGACGGGTGATCGACAGGCCCAGGAGTGTGGCCATGGCCACACCCAGGACGCAGGCGCCGAGGGCCGTCCCCAGGACGCTGACCTGCAGCGAGGCCTGGGAGGCCATCGTCGCGGCCCGGCGCACACGCTGCTCCTCGGCGATCGTGCGGGCGATCTCGCTGCTGGCGGCCTCGGTCTTCGCCACCGCCGCGGCGAGCGTGTCCAGGCGCTGCCCACGAACGCCAACCGCCGACTGAACACCGGCCAGCGCCTTGTCGAGTGCATCGATCGCCGCGGCGACCGTGCCCCCAAGGCGTTGGATCCGCGGCACATCGGCAGCAGCTTCGGTCATTGCGGCCAGTTGGTCCCTGGCGTGGCGCAATCCTGCGTGCGCCGCATCGAAGCCGGCTGAGGCGCCGGTTGCGACGGCGCGCGCCGCGGCGACGGTGGATCGAGCCACATCGGCTAACACTGTCGCACCGCTTTGCGCCAGGCTCTTGTCACCGATGCGGGCGGCACCTTCCGCCAACGCGGTGCCACTGTTCGACAACGCGGCGATCGCGGCAACGAGGGTCGCCTCCGCCGAATGGCGTTGGTCAGCAGCCTCGGCCACGGCGGCCAGGGCAACGCGTACGGCTGGGATCGACAAGTCAGGGCCCGATCCCTGGCTCTCACGGACGGGCCCGGCCGCCGATTCGAGCCGGGTCATCGCCTCGGTCAGCGCATTGCGTTCGGCAACCGCCTCGGTGCGCAGATAGTCCGCCATCCGCAGGCGAGACGTCAGCAGAGCCTGGCGCAGATCGTCGATTTGCGCCGCGGCAGTCTCACTCAAGGCGTCGGTCCGCAGAGCGTCGCCGACCCGCTGTCCCACACGCAGGACGACGCCGGTCAATACGACCAGCAGCAGCAGGATCAGAAAGAACCCCGCGAAGATGCGAACCTTGATCGACCCGAGACGGCGCGGCAGGTGCACGGCGGGTGGTCCGCTCAGGCGCGGACGTCGCGGATGCGTGCGACGCGGTCGGCGCCGAGGCGGCTGGCCACCGCATCGAGGGCCGGACGCGCAGCCTCGGCCAGGGCGACGCGATCGACGTCCTGAACGATCGTCATCCCCGCCTGGCCGAGCGAGACGATTCCATCGCGTTCACCCTTTGAGGCGGTCTCACGCGAGGCGCGGCCGCCGATCCGAGCCGCGTCGGCCAGAGCGGCGCGCTGAGCGGGTTCAAGATCTTCGAGCAGATCGGGTGAAACAATGAAGAAGGCGGCGCTGTAGACATGGCCGGTCAGGCTCAGGCACTTCTGCACCTGGACAAAGTTGGCCGCGACTATGGTGGCGACCGGGTTCTCCTGCGCCTCGAACCGGCCGGTGCGCAGGGCGTCGAACAACTGCGGAAAAGGCAGCGGCTCGGGATTGGCGCCGAGCACCTTGAAAGCGTCGATCATCACCTGTGACTGCGGCACGCGGATGTGCAGACCGTGCAGATCCTCAGGTTTGCGAACCGGGCGATTGGCGGTGACATGACGCAGGCCATTCTCTGCCCAGGCGAGATTATGGGCGCCCTTTGCCTGCAGCAGTTCGGCGAACTCGCCTCCGACCGGCCCGTCCAGCACCGCACGGGCATGTGCCGCGTCGCGGAACAGGAACGGTGCATCCAGCAGACCGAGTTCGGGCACGATGGCGGCAACGACGTTCGTCGCGGTCACCGCGAGGTCGAGGCTGCCATTCATACATGCCTGTGTCATCTCCAGTTCGCCGCCGAGTGTGCCGCCGGCAATCACCTCGACCTGAAGGACGCCAGATAGTGCCGGATTCGCGGCAACCGCGTCGGCGAAGGCGCGGCAAGCCTGGCCTGTGGCGGACGCGGGCGGGTTGACCGTGCCGATACGGACCGTTCGGCGCAGATCGGCGGTCCGACCGATACGCGGCGTGGCAAGCGTCACGGCGGCGACGGATACGGCGCCCCGCAGGAGGCGGCGGCGATTGACCTGACACGACATGATGCGGCTCCTGGACGGGGTCGGACGCCGCACTATCCAGGTAAGTGCTTAATGACGCGTTAACGCCTGCCGCGCGCGTTCGCGTCGACACCTCCCGCGCGCGTTCGCGTCGACACCTCCCGCGCGCTTTCGCGTCGACACCTGAATTTCCGGCACCCCGGCGTTGCCTCGACGCGCGGGTCAGGGTCGCGTTACGCAGGCCCCCGACGTGACGCGAGTGGCGCGGGACGCGATTTGCATCCGGGTGGGAGCTGGAACGAACGAGCGTTCGGATCGGGTCCTAGCGCCCCTTGGCGGTGTCCCGGAGCCCGCGCAGGGCGAGATAGTACCCGAACACGCCAAAACCGGTAACCATGCCCAGGCTGACTGCCGCTGTGTCGGATACCGGCCCTCGCCGCACAGGGTTCGAAATATGCACCTCGATCACCGGAAACTTCACCTGGCTGATCGCTGCCGTCAGCGCGGGATAGCCACGCGAAAAGCCGGCCGGATTGAACAGCGCGCCATCGAAGTTCTGGTCGTTCGCCTGGTACAGCCGGTTGATGACCTCACCCTCGATATTGGAGTGGAAGATCTCCAGCTCGATATCCAGGTCCTTCGCATACTGCACGATGTGCTGGTTGTATTCGTCCAGCGTCATGGTGCCGAAAATCTCGGTTTGCGTTTTGCCGCGCATGTTCATGCCGGCCCCCTGGACAACGAGGATTTTCATCGCGACGCTTCCCCTGACATGAAGACCAGGCGAACGCTAGGCGTGCGGCCCGCCGCTGACAAGCGGCTCGGCGGCCAGCAAGGGGAGAGCGACATGAACACCACAAACGAAGCCCTGATCGAGGCCTTCTGGCAGGCGCGACAGAACGGCATCTGGTTCCCGCCGCAGTACTACGGCAAGCTGACCATCGATCAGTCGTACCACGTCCAACTCGGCCTGATTGAGCGCCGCCGCACCGCCGGGGAGCGTCAGATCGGCTGGAAGGTCGGACTGACCGCACCCGCGATCCAGCAACAGTTCGGGTTCCACGAACCGGTGTTCGGCTGCGTGCTGGACAGCAAGCCATCCGGCCATGTGTTCGCTCCCTCCGACCTGATTGCACCCGGATTTGAGAACGAACTCTGCATGCGGCTGCGCGTCGATCTGTCCGGGACCATCGGACTGGAAGAAGCCCGCGCCGCCATCGACGTCGTCTATCCGTCGCTGGAGATCATCGAGACGCGCGGCCCGTTCACCGAACAGATCGCGCTCGCGCTGGCCGATAATGCGCAGCAGAAGACGGTCATTCTTGGCTTGCCGGCGCCGCTGCCAGCGGATCCGACGGCCATCGAGGCCCGTGTCTCGATCAACGGGCAACCGGTCGCGACCGGCACCGGCGATGCGGTCCTCGGGAATCCGCTGAATTCGGTCGTCTGGCTGGCCGGGAAACTGGGCGCCTATGGCCGAAGCCTGAGAGCCGGCGAGATCGTCATGACAGGATCATTCACCCGGCAGTTCCCGATCGCGCCTGGCGACACGATCGAGACCGTGTTCTCCGGGATCGGTGCGGTACGGGCGGCCATGTCGGCCTGAACCGATCGGCGCCGCTGTGGCTCAGGCCACATCGCGACGCCGCCGGTGCGCCTAGACGTCTCCCCCGAAGAGCAGGGGAGTATTGAGATGAACGCAGTTACTGATTTCCCGGCGGCGCGCCGGTCGCTGGCGGCCCAGGGCGCGCATGAGATCGCGCCTCGGATCACGCCTCGGTTGGCGCCTGGGATTACGCCTCGGATTACGCCCTTGGGGACACCCCCGGGCGCAGAGGCGTCACGAAACGCGACTGAACGGCTGACGATGGCATGGCACATCGACAGCACGACCGGCCGGCCGGTGGCCCGCTGGATCCTGGTGCCGGCACGTTCCGACGACGACGGATTCCAGCGCTGACCCGCGCACGACCTGGGCCGCCCCCGGGTCGCCGGCACTGGCCGCGGCCATCGGAACCATCGCCGCGCGCGGCGCAACCGGGTTGAGCGTGGCGGCACCCGGCAGCGCCGGCGGCCGGGAAACGCGGCGACGGACGATCGGGGATTGCCCTGACCGCGAAGCGTGCTTACTGGGCAGCCGACGCCACCATCCAGGACCCTCACCCCATGGCCACGATCCGCGCGCTGCAGCTTCTCGCCGACCGCCAGGTCGCGTTGACGGAGCGCGAGGCCCCCGCCGCCCCCGGACCCGGAGACACGCAACTGCGCGTCCGCGCCGTCGGACTGAACCACATCGACGTGTGGGGCTTTCGAGGGATGGCCTTCGCCAAGCGTCTCTACCCTCTTACCGTTGGTGCCGAGGCATCCTGCGAGGTGGTGGCCGTCGGCGAGGGTGTGAGCACCGTCAGGCCGGGCGATCGGGTGGTCCCGTACTCCGCTCTAACGTGCGGCACCTGCCCCGCCTGCCTGCGCGGCCGCGACAACCTGTGCGAGAATGTGGCCGGCGTGCGCGGCTTCCACATCGACGGTTTCGCGCAGGACCTGACCAACCACCCCGCCCGCCTGCTGGTGAAGATCCCGGACGGAGTTGAAATGCTGGATGCCGCCTGCGTCGCGGTCGCCTATGGCACGGTCGAGCACATGCTGTTCGACAATGCCCACCTTGAGCCCGGTGAGTGGATCCTGGTTCACGCCGGCGGCTCCGGCATCGGCAGCATCGCCATCCGTATCGCGAAGTCGATCGGCTGCACCGTCATCACCACCGTCGGGTCCGCCGGGAAAGCCGAAAAGGCCAGGGCGCTGGGGGCTGATCACGTGATCAACTACCGTGAGGAGCGGTTCGAGGGCGTGGTGCGCAAGCTCACCCGCAAGAAGGGGGTGGATGTGGTGTTCGAACACACCGGCGCCGACACCTGGGCCGGCTCGCTGCTGTCGATGAAGCGGGGCGGACGGCTGGTGACCTGCGGCGCGACCTCCGGCCCGGTCGGCAGCCTGAACCTGATGCAGCTGTTTCAGCAGCAGTACCGCATCACCGGCTCGTTCGGCGCGCCGATGTCCGCCCTGGCGCGCGGGCTGGACCGGATCGCATCGGGTGTCCGACCGGTGATCGACACGGTCTACGGTCTGGCCGATTTCCGCGCCGGGGTGGACCGGCTGGAAAGCCGCGACGTGTTCGGAAAGCTCCTGATCGAACTTTGACCCGGGTGCGACGCCAGCTCACGCTGTACGGCGAGCGTATCCTCGGTCGCCTGGTCAAGTGGATGATCCGGCTGCTGGGCCGGGCTGATCCCGATCGCGCGTCGGACTTCTGCGGCGCGGTGGCTCGGCGCATCGGGCCATGGCTGCCGGCGCACCGGATCGGCCAGGACAACCTGCGTGCCGCCTTCCCCGACAAGGACAGCGCCTGGATCGAGGCGACGCTGCGCGAGGCATGGGACAATCTCGGCCGGGTCGCCGGCGAGTATGTGCACATGGCGCGCATCTGGGACTTTGATCTCGACCATCCCAATACCGGACGCATCGAGACCGACAGTGTGCCGCTGTTCGACCGGTTGCGGACCGACGGCAAGCCGGCGCTGTGCTTTGCCGCGCATCTGGCGAACTGGGAGCTGCCGGCCGTTGCCGCGGCCGCCCACGGTCTGCCGTCGGCCGTGGTCTACCGGATGCCCAACAACAAGGCGGTGGCGAAGGAGATCACCCGGATCCGAGCGCCGCTGATGGGCCGGCTGATCCGCACCCGGGCGCAGGCCGCGCTGGAGATGGCCGCCGCACTGACCGCCGGCGAGCATCTCGGCATGCTGGTTGATCAGCACTTCTCCCGCGGCATCGATGTCACGTTCTTCGGCCGGCGCTGCAAGGCCAATCCGGCCGTGGGACGTCTCGCCCGGCGGTTCGATTGCCCGGTTGTCGGGGTGCGGGTGATCCGCCTGCCGAACCATCGCTTCCGCATCGAGGGGTTCGGCCCTTACGAGCTGCCGCGCGGCGCCGACGGCCAAATCGATGTCGCTGCGGCAACGCAGATGATCAACACGATCATCGAAGGCTGGGTGCGCGAGCATCCCGGACAATATCTCTGGTTCCATCGCCGCTGGCGACAGAGCGCGGCGGCGTCCTGAGCGTGTTCGCGAGCCGGGGTCCGAGGCATCCCCGGTTGCGTCCGGTGTTCAGGCCGCGCCGCTGCGCAGGACGATCGTGCCCTCCAGCAGAAGATCACGTTTCATATCTTCCGAGAAACCATTGTCAAACAGATCGATCGTCTCCCACACCCAGTCCGGAAGGCTGTCCGGGCCGAGGTCGGCACCGAGCCGCAACAGGCTGGTCACGTAGTCGCGAAACAAGGTCGCATGTGCGGCGTGGGGCACGATGGTCAATGAGGTAAAACCGGCCTGCCGCGCCGCACGCTCCAGCCAGTCCCGCGTAAACAGCCATTTATCGTCCATGTACCGAAAATGCGGTGCCGTCTTGTCGGAGCCGGCCCGGGTCGCATAGTCCAGGCTCATCGCCGCCAAAAGCTTGCTCGCGGCGGGCTGCAGGGGGAAATTCTCCCGCGCCGCCCGGGCAAGAACGAGGTCGAAAATGACCCGGATGATCGCCAGCCCCTCGAACGGCTCGAAGAACAGAGCGATGCCGTTGGGTTTCAGAGCCCGATGGGCCGCCGCGAGGGCATGGGCCGGGTCAATCAGATGATGCAGAATCGCAGCCCCGATAACGACGTCGAAGCTCGCGGGCTTGAAGAAATTGTTCATGGCGTCGGTGCAGACGCACGCGACGCGGTCCTCCAGCTGCTGTTCGACGACGTAGCCGCGGAGCAGCCGCAGCAGGTCCGGTGACAGGTCGGTTGCGACGATGCGACTGCCGGTGAACAGCTCCAGACATGGAACGATCGTATTGGTCCCGGACCCGGTTCCGATGTCCAGCACGGCCAGGTCTGGACGTGGCTGGATGTCCGCCGCGGCGAACGCCTGTTCGAACAGCCGGCGGAAATGGGCGCTGTTGCTGTACCGGGCGTGGTAGGTTTCCGCGTTACCCAGGAACTGCTCGGTGATGCCGATCTTCTCCTTGCCGATTTCCGGCTCGGGGCAGACGATGCCGGTGAGGCGGGAGTCGACCTCGCCGAGATCCCGGAGCGGGACGGCAAAGATATCGGGTAGCACCCGCTCGATCGAAGCGGCTTCCTGCGGCGTCATGTCTGTGTTCCCCTGCTGCGGCCACGCACGCCGTCGGTCTTAGTTGAAAGTCGCAACGATAGGCCCTGCCCGCCTGACTCGACGGGAGTGTCGCATGATGGTGGCCGAACCGCTACGTATCGGCGTAGCAGAACATAATTCTTCACGAGGCTGTCGGCGCACGCCCGGACATCCCCAGTGGACCGGGCAATTGCCTGAAAACCGATGCGAACCCATCAATTCTCGCAGCGAGCTATGGCACGTTCCAATGCCGCTCTGTATCTGAGCGGGCCCAATCCAGCAGGCGCGTTGGCGATCGCGGATCATCCACGGGAAAAGCCCTGAGCAGGTCAAGCCGTGTGATATAGGTCCGCCAGAGTTCCAGAAGATGGTCAGAAGATTCGGGGTGGGAAAGGCCGAGATCACGAAAGGCTTGCGGATATACAAGGAGCCGAGCCGCGCGGCCGTAGGGGCCGTCAGTGCATAGCGGGCGTATCACCGGCATCGCTTCATTCAGTTCGGCGTCATAGCCCGCAAGCCCGTTCGCCCGGTCGATGAGATCTCTCGGTGCCTCGGCGTCACAAGTTATCCGCATCGCCAACCCGCGCTGCATCAGCCAGCCGTCCGCGTACTCAATTCCATACGGCAAGGCCGAGGCGACGCTTGCGCCCAGCAGCACAACGGCGATCAGTGCCAACCAGTGGCCCGGAAACAGCCGAAGCGACAGGATCAAGACGCCGACCATGAACGGCACCAGCAACGGGGCGTCATGAAATGTGCTTGTTGCCCAGTCGATACCGAATTTTGACCGTCCCACGGAAAAGCTCATGACAAACAGAGCCGATGCCAGGACCATGGTAATGGCGATCCGCTCCGGCGGGCCGAACCGCGCTTCCCGGTAAAGTTGCAAGCCCATAAGGATGACAACGCAAACCAGCGTCAGGCCAAGCACACCAAGCGCGGCATGGCCGTGGACACCAAATATGCCTCCCAAGAGCAGCAATGCATACCAAGGTAAACCCAGCACATCGGTACCGGCGAGTGAATATTCGCCTGCCTGGGAACCAACCCTGTGCAGGATCGCCGCCGCGCCAAGTATACCGATCGATATGAACGCCAGGCCCAAGGCGCCCCGGCAAGCGAACTTCGGCCTGATCAGACAGTGAGCGCCCGCGACAAACCACAACAGCGAGCCTTGCGCGGAACAGAACGACGCGATCAGGCAGCCCATGACGATCATCGGAAGAGCTGCGATACCGTAACGCTCAAACGCCACAGCATTGCTGAATAATATGAAATTGACGAGAAACCAGCCGACTTCGAATGGCCAGAGCAGGTGTTCCATCTGCGTGGGATGGAAAACCATCAGGATAAGCATGGGCCAGAACGCAACGCGGGCCAATGGCGAGTTCAGATATTGATTCGCCCCACGGTACAGCACGACTGAAGACAGCGTAATCAGCGCGACCGAGAAGGTCAGGATCGCCACAAGATTGATGCCGAACGCCTTGAGCAGCAATGTGGTGACGAGCGCCTGTACACCGACCGGATGCGAATTGTCCCATGCCCTCAGAAGGTCGAACAGACCCAGTTCATGGCTGAGAAAGAAGCGCTTATACCAGATGATGGTATTAATATCGTCCGTAAATGGCCAATTGAACGAGTAGCGATAGAGAAAAGCTCCGACCGCCAGTAGCAGCGACGCGCCCACCACCTCACCGATGCTGGCGGACCACCTGCTCATGCGCAGCGGCACCGGGCGGCGGTGTTCTTCGGAAAGGGCTATCATGCGAACTCCCCTGCTGTGCCGTATGGATGGTTACTGCCGCTCCCCGCCACCGCACAACAGCCGCCGCCCCAGTCAGATGTCAGCCACCACGTTAGAGGGATTTCCCTTTCAGACCCTGCTCCTGCCGGCGTGAACCGCCGGTTGCATGTGACCGCGGCGAAGTGATGAATTCCCGTGTCCCCTGGCCGGCGAACCGGCTCAGTCGATCCTGGAACGGAATGTGTCAGGCACCCTCCTGGCTCGCCTCGATCAGCGCGGCCGCCCCGATACGGAACGGATCGGGGAATCGTTCCTGCAGGTCGGATCGGTCGCGGTAGAGGCGACGATGCTGCCGGGTGATCGGTGTGCCGTCAGCAAAACAAGCATAGACCCACCACCCGTGCGGCAGGCCGGCCGGC
>DASWON010000455.1:0-5584 GCA_036398735.1 Rhodopila sp. | reverse complement strand
GACCTTGGTCGAACCGGAACTGGCCGCGATCGCCGTCTGACGTATCGTTGGACAGGTCGCAGCGCGCGGTGCTCGGTAGGGTCCCCGGCGGTGCCCGGCAGGGTCCCCCGCGGTGCCTGGCAGGTCCCGGGCGGTGCCCGGTAGGGTCCCCCGCGGTGCCCGGCAGGGTCCCCGCGGTGCCTGGCAGGTCCTGGGCAGGGTCCCCCGCAGTGCCCGGCAGGGCCCTGGCAGGGTCTTCGGCATCGCCCCGGTGGGGATCTCGAGAATACGGCGTGACGTCGGGTATCGCCCATCCGGCCGGTCGAGAGGGTTCTCCGGCCATCGGGTTCATGGCAGGCTTCCCGGACCAAAAAAGGGGGGAACACCATGAAAATCGACGACGTCTCACTGACGGTCTTCGCCTGGGACAACATACCCGCCACGATCTACCACCAGGGGGCCGCACCCGCCGCCCGCAGCAACCTCGGCCTGTTGCGTATCCGAACGGACAGCGGCCTGGAAGGCCACGCCTTTCTGGGGTCGGCCAGCAACCCCGCCGCGATGGACGGACCGCAGTTGATCCGCTCGCTGAAGCCGATGCTGATGGGCAAGGACCCGTTGGAGCGTGAGCGCATCCACGCCGGCATGCGGCTGATCAACCGCACCGTCAGCTATCGCACCATTGGCGCCGTCGACACGGCGCTATGGGATCTCGCAGGCAAGATCGCCGGACTGCCGGTGCACGCGCTGATGGGAACCGCCCGGACATCGATCCCCGCGTACGCCAGTTCGCAGGTCCTGCCGGACGCGGCAGCCTATGTGGATCAGGCGCAGGCGTTCAAGGCGGCTGGTTGGCAAGCCTACAAGATCCACCCGCCGCGCGATCCCGACCATGACATCCGGGTCTGCCAGGCCGTCCGCAAGGCGGTCGGCGACAACTACCGTCTGATGCTCGATTCCACGTGGTCGTACGAGTATCCCGACGCGTTGCGGGTTGGTCGCGCGATCCAGGACCTGGGGTATTACTGGTACGAGGACCCGCTGTCCGACGAGGACATCTACGGTTATGTCAAGCTGCGGCAGAAGCTCGACATCCCGATCATGGCCACCGAGTTCCCGGCCGGCGGCCTCGACACCTACCCGATCTGGCTGACCGAGAAAGCGACCGACTACCTGCGCGGCGACATCCCCAACAAGGGCGGCCTGACCACGATGCTGAAGACCGCGCACCTCGCCGAGGCGTTTGGCCTGCGGTATGAGGTGCACCACTCCGGCAATTCGCTGAACAACCTCGCCAATCTGCATCTCTGCATGGCGCTGCGGAACACTACGATGTGGGAGGTCCTGCTGCCGGACGGCGCCCACAAGTATGGCATGGCAAAAGAACTGGAGATCGACGCGCAGGGGCTGATGCATGCGCCGACCCGGCCGGGGCTAGGCGGGGAGATCGATTTCGACCTGATCAGCCGGAAGACCGAGGCGGTGCTGACGTAGCGGGCCCGGACGTATCCGCGGCGGAGACTCATCCGCGTCACCGCCCGGGGCGCACGCACGTCATAGCGCGGCGGCCGTGTCGTCCACGTCATCACGTGCTACCCGCGCCTGCAGCGGCCCGGTGTGAGCACGCCGGTTTGGTCAGGACATACGGGATCGTGACCTCTGACCCGCGGCCGGCCCAGCGCTTGGGCGATCGTCCACGTCACCACGCGGCCCGCGCCAGTGAATGCCGCTGGTTGCGAACGGGCACGCCGGATGGGTATGTCCGTCAGGGCTCAGCCAGGGCGTCGGAGCGACTGATGCCGTGGCTGAGCGGTGGCGCGGAACAGCCGTGCGGTAACGCGAGCAATCCCGCGGCCGCCGGCAGGCAGCTCGTGCCGAGGCTGAAAAGCGGCAGATGAGTCCCAGTCCAAACCGGGTTCAGGCGACGAACTTCTTGCCCTTGGTCGCCGCTTCCGATCGCCGTTGCCACAGCGCCATGTCGGCTTCCTTGCTGAACATGACGCGTACGCCCTTACTCCCCTGGCTGACCCGAATCTTTCCGCCATTGCGGGATTTGTGGTCGGCCAGCCATTCCAGAAATTCCGGATCGTCGCTGCTGCGTCCGTCGAATTCGACGATCCCAGCGATGTCTTCCTCTTTTCGACGTTTGACCATTGGTGCCTCCGGGCCATGCGAATGCGGCGCTTCGCGTATGAATTCATAAGTTGGCGTGTATCTTGCACGCAATTAAGGCCGCTTTGAGCCCGGCTGATATGCTATTTCTGTCTACCTTACTTCTTTCGGGCCTTGCGGGCCGCGTAGCGTGCGTCGCGTATGGCCTTGCGTTCGGCCTCCAGCGCCAGGGCGCGAGCCTTGGCCTCGGCTGCCGCCGCCTGTTCCGCCTTCTTGCGTTCAGCCTGTTCCGCAGCGGCGCGCGCCGCCTCTGCCTCCTTGGCCGCTTTGCGCTCGGCCGCACGGGCCTCCCGCGCATCGGAAATCGCCTTCAAGGCGGCTTGCTGTTCGATCCAGGCAGGGTCGCCTACAGCGGGCCGCGAGCGAAACCGCTCCAGCAATGCCTGCTTCGCGGCGGCGGCCGCACTCAGGCGGTCATCGAAATTGGTTCGAGCGTGGGCAGGCTTGGCAGACGGAGGGGATTTCAGCTTGGGCATTGCCTGCCCTTACAGCGGACATCGCCAGTGAGCAACCTGCTCCCTATGCATGCCTCAATCTCGCAACCGTCTCCAGATGCCGTTCGTGGTCGCCGGCGAAGCGCAGCACCAGGTGACTCGCGCCGGAATTGGCATATTTGTCAAGCCATGCGGCCAGACCCGCGGCGGGTCCCGCATAGCAGGCCTGGCGCCGGCGCGTGACTGGAGCCGGCTGGCCATAGTAGCGCTCAAGGAACCGGTTCAGCGTCGCATCGGCCTGCGACTCGTCGTCATCGAGCGAGATCGTCAGGTACATTGCCCCGGTCACCGCGGCGGGATCACGGCCATGATCGCGGGCCACCTCGCGCACATGCGCCAGGCCCGCCGCAAACTCCGGAGCGCTCGGCGCGATCGGGAACCAGCCATCGAAGAACTTGCCGGCGCGGTCGAGGCTGCCGGGCAAATTGCCGCCGATCCATAACGGCGGTCCACCAGGCCGGTGCGGCGTCGGCGCCACCACGGCCTGCGTCGTCTGCCAGCGCCCCTCCCAGTCCACGGGTTCGCCGGACCACAGCGCCTTGCACAGACGCAGCCCCTCCAGCATTCGGCCGATCCGGTGCTCGAACGGCACCCCGGCGGCCGCGAATTCCGCACGGATATTGGGTCGATCGGCCGCGAAGCCGACGCCCAGGATCAGCCGGCCCTCGCACAGCCGGTCGAGTGTCGCGACCTGATGCGCCAGGATCACCGGGTTGCGCAGCATCGGCAGCAGCACGGCGGTGCCGATGCCGAGGCCGGGCACGCGTCCGGCGACCGCGGCCAGCAGGGTCAGAGGGTCGTGGCGCGGCCGAGCCGTCAGCGAGTCGCCGACCCAGACGGAGGCGAAACCCAACCCGTTCGCCTGTTCGGCGAGGCGGAGCAGCGGACCGGTTTCCGGCCCGCCCTCCATGATCTGCTCGCGTGTCGGCAGCAGGTAGCCGATCTGTGGCATCACCGGGTGACTCCCTGACGTTGTATGAGCGGCCCGCGGCATCGGCGGATCCTCAAAGCCGGCCCCGCCGCCGACGGCTCAGGCCGGCCGCCTACGACAGTTCCAGCTCACGCTTCACCTGCACCCAGCGGTCGAGGATCGGCATGATCTTGTCCGCTTTCTCGGCCGGCAGGCTGAACACCACGCGGTCGACCCCGATCGCCTGACAGAAGCGCAGTTGGGTCAGGTCATCCGGCACACGGAAGATCGTGATCGGCAGCGACGCGGGATCGCGTCCCGCCTCGACCGCCATGTCACGGAATTTGTTGATCAGTACGCCGACGCCCTCGTGTTCCAGCCGGTCGGCGCGCGGGATCCAGCCGTTGCCGTAGCGGATCGCGCGGTTGGCCGCATACGGAAAGGCCCCACCGACGATCACCGGCGGATACGGTTTCTGGAACGGCTTCGGCCACTGGCTCATCGGTCCGAATTTCACGAACTCGCCCTCATAGGACGGCTCGTCATTCGTCCAGATCGTCTGCATCGCCTCGATCCGCTCACGCGCCAGCTTGTTGCGCGTGGCGAACGCAGTGCCGTGGTTCTCGATCTCGTCGCGGTTCCAGCCGTTGCCGACGCCGAACAGGAAGCGGCCCTGCGACAGGTGGTCGATCGACGACACCATCTTCGCCGTCACGATCGGATCGCGCTGCACAACCAGGGCGATGCCGGTTCCGATCTTCAGCCTAGTGGTGACCGAGGCCGCCGTGTTCAGCGCCAGGAACGGGTCATAGATGTCGTAGTACGGGCGCGGCATCGCGCCGCCGCCAATGAATGGCGTCACGCGGCTGGAGGGCACATGCGTATGCTCCGGCACCCACAGCGACTCGAAGTCCCGTTCCTCCAGCGCGCGGCCCAGCTCCGCCGGCTGCATGGAATCGGTGGTGAAGAACATGACAGCGCCGATTTTCATTTCTCGAAATCCCTTCTCAGGCGGAGCGGACGGCGGGGAAGACTTCCTCGGAGATCAGTTGCATCTGTTCCATCGCCAGGCTGGCCGGCATGCCGACCCAGTGGATGCCCAGGATCAGGGTGTTGATCCCGAACCGGCGCCGCAGCACCAGGATCTGCTCCACCACCTCATCGGGCGTTCCGAACAGGAAGCGGTCGTTCATCAATTCTTCAAAATCGACGCTGAAGGCGTCGCCCGAGGGCATCACCTTGTCCTGGCCCCAGTCCTTGTAGGCCTTGTACTTCGCCTCCAGCGACGGCCGCGCCAGTCGAACCGCCTCCTCGCGTGACCGAGCGACGAAGACCTCGCGCGCCATCGGCAGTTCATCCGGGAACGGTTTGCCGCAGGCATCGAGGGCGCGCTTGTACACCTCCATCTGCTCGGCGATGGTGTCGAGCTTGTTGTGCGGGTTGATGAACCAGGCATCGGCCATCCGCGCCGCGCGCCTGATGCCGACGTTGGCATTCGCGCCGATCCAGACCGGCGGCATCGGCTGCTGCACCGGCATGACCGTGCAGTTGGCGTTGTCGAGCTTGAAGTAGCTGCCCTCCATGCTGACGAAATCTTCCGACCACAGACGCTTGACCGCCGTCAGACACTCTTCGAAGCGCGGACCGGACTGCTTCTGGGTCGAGCCGAACGCGTTGAACTCGACCTCGCGGTAGCCGATGCCGGCGCCAAAGATCAGCTTGCCGTCGCACATCACGTCCAGCGACGCGAGCTCCTCCGCGACATGCAGCGGGCTGTGCAGCGGCAGCAGCACGACGCCGGGGCAAAGCCGCAGCTTCGGCGCCACCAGCGCGACCTGGCACAGATAGGGGATCTGCTGGATGTACTGGAACGGATGCGAGCTGTAGTGGGAGCCCTTGGCGATCACGTCGTAGCCGAGTTCTTCCGCGCGTCTGGCGGCGTCGAGGTCTTCCCTCAGACGGACGCGCATATCGTCGCCCTGCGGATATTGTCCGCGAATGATCAGGCCGAAGCGCATGACAGGCCCTC
>DASWON010000454.1:0-2742 GCA_036398735.1 Rhodopila sp. | reverse complement strand
ACCGGGGCGTTCTACGCCGAGATTTTCCGTGGCGGCATCATCTCGATCGAGCAGGGCCAGTGGGACGCCGCCCGGGCGCTCGGCCTGCGGCGCTGGCACGTGATGCGGCGGGTGATCCTGCCCCAGGCGGTCCGGCGGATGATCCCGCCTTTCGTCAACCAGTCGATCACCCAGTTGAAGAACACGTCGCTGGTCTCGACCATCGCGGTGCCGGACCTGCTGTACAACGGCACTCTGGTCACAGCCGACACCTACCGGCCACTGGAGGTCTACACCGTCGTCGCCGTCATCTACTTCGCCTTGCTGTTCCCCAGCACCCTGCTGGCACAGGCTTACGAACGGCGGCTGGCGTCGCGCCCCCGATAATCCGGCGCGGCCATCGGCATGCGCCGGTCGCAAGCACCCTGGAGCGCCCACGGGTCCCACTCCGACGGGCGTCATCCGCCACGGGTGCGCGCGCCACTCCACACGCGCGCCACTCCCGACGAGCGCAGCTCCCGACGGGCGCAGCTCCCGACGGGCGCAGCTCCCAACGGGCGCCATTTCACACCGGCCTCATCCGTCACGGGTGCCATTCCACACGCGCACCATCCGCCACGCGCGCCACTCCCGGCAGGCCCCACGCCCGATGGGCGACATTCCGCACCGGCGCCACCCGCCACGGGTGCCATTCCACACGGGGCTCACCCGCCACTGGGGCCATTTCCGACGGGCGACATTCGCGACCGGTGCTGCCTCTGACGGCCCCCAGTGTTCCTATGGGCGCTTCATGCAGCCGCGCCGCTGCGTGTAACGATCCAGGTCCGGGTTGCGCGAGCAGCGCGTCCGTCGGCCTGGGCGCCGCCCTTGGATCGTGCCTGCGCACCGGATGGTCGTGCGACTTCGCAGCCCTTTGCGGCCGCATTCGACCGTCCCGCTAGGCGGCATTCCGCGCAACAAGCCGGTCCAGATTCTTGGCGAACCGGTCAGCCTCCTCCGGGTTCAACGCGATCGACAGGTGAGCCGCCTTGTCGTCGGTCTCCCGAACAACGAACGGCACGGTCATGTCGAGCCCGTCCACCTCCAACGTGCCATGCATCCCCACCGGCAGCGGCCCCGTGCCGCTGACCGCGGCCCCGCCGCGTGAAATGTTCATGATCCGCCCGGCGCGCGGGGCAGCGCCGGCAACCTGCAGCCGGCAACCGGCGTCCAGACGGTGACGCTTGTCCAGCCGGCGATCGACTTCCGCCGCCGAGGTGCGCACGACCTGGATCACCGACGCTTTCAACTCGCCGACCACGACGTTCAGAGCCGCAGTGTTATCCCGCACCTCGGCGCTGCGCTGACCGGTGCGCTCCGCCTCGGTGGAGACTTCGCCGATACGCCGGGTCATCTCGGTCGCGGCCGCAGCGGTGGCCGCGATGCTGTGGGCGATCTCGGCGGTTGCGCTGCCTTGTTCCTCGACCGCGACGGCGATCGAGCCGGCCATCGCGTTCATCTCACCGATCATCTGCTCAATGCGCTGCACGGCTGCGACGGAGGAACCGGCGGCCGCCCGAACCTCGCGGATGTGGCTTGAGATCTCCTGTGTCGAGCGGGCGGTCTGATTGGCCAGGGCCTTCACCTCGGATGCCACCACGGCAAAGCCCTTGCCTGCCTCGCCCGCCCGAGCCGCCTCGATGGTCGCGTTCAGCGCCAGCAGGTTGGTCTGGGCGGCAATCGCGCCGATCATATCGGCGACGGCGCCGATCCGCCCCACCTGGCCGTTCAGCGCTTCCATCGTGGCGCGCGTCTCATGCCCCGCGATCTCCGCGCGGCCGGCTGCCGAGGCCGATTGAGTGATCTGCGCGCCGACGGTCCGCACCGAGGCGGCCAGTGCCTCGGCCGAATGCGCCGCCGTCTGCGCGGTGACCACCGCCTGGTCGGCAGCCACCGCGGCGGCCTGAGCAGCTTCCGCGGTTCGGCTCGCGGAGACGGTCAACTCGGATGCCGCCACCGCCATGACCGCGGTGCGACCGCCGACCGATTCCAGTGCCGCCTCCGACGCTGCCTCGATCTTGTCGGCCATGCCGATCAGGGAGGCATATTTCTCCTGAGTCACCCGTTCCTCCTGGCCCTTCTGCTCGGCCTCCAGCGCGGCATGCTCGATGGCGTGCTGCTTGAACACGCCGACCGTCGCGGCCATCGCCCCCAACTCATCGGCGTAGCGCTGCACGGGGATGTCCACCGCCCGGTCGCCGTCGGCCAGATGTGCCATGGCATTGGTCATCGCGGTCAGTCTGCGGCTGACGATGCGGCCGAAGATCGCTCTGATGGTAATCGTGACAAGGACCAGGGCGGCGACCCCGGCGCCTGCAATCTCCAGCAACAGCCGCCGCAGTTCCGCGAAATCCGTCGCGGTCGAAAGCGAACTGGAGAACACCGCGATCGGCTCACCGACGTTGATGCCCATGCCGGCACCGTGGCAGCCCTGGCAAATTTCCTGTTCCGCGCCGCGCGTGACGCCCAGCACGATGGGCATGCTGTAGCGATAGGCCCCGCCGGCGAAGCGCGCCACCGGCATGCCGGTCCGCATCGCCTCCTCATCGACCGCATCGCGGGTCGGTTTGGCGGCGCGATCCGGCGCGCTTTGCGCCATGAAGGCGGTGACCTTCGGACTCCAGACGCTCCAGACCTTGCCGGGAAAATCCAGATTGCGCTGCTCAAACCACTGATTGAAGACCGCGATCGCAACCCCGTCGGCATCAGTCACGCGCTGCGTCA
>DASWON010000453.1:0-9553 GCA_036398735.1 Rhodopila sp. | reverse complement strand
CAGGGGTTCAAGTTCCGTCTCGGCATGAAAGTCACCAACGCCACGACCGCAGCCGATGGCGTCAGCTTGACGGTCGAGCCTGCGAGGGGCGGAACGGCAGAGACCATCAAGGCGGACATCGTGCTGCTGTCGATCGGCCGGCGCCCGTACACGGAAGGCCTGGGTCTGGAGGAGGTCGGCGTCGAGCTGGACGAGCGCCGGCGGGTCAAGGTCAACGCCCACTATGCCACCAACGTGCCGGGAATCTACGCGATCGGTGACGTGATCCCTGGCCCCATGCTGGCCCATAAGGGCGAGGACGAGGGGGTCGCGGTGGCAGAGATCCTGGCCGGCCAGGCCGGGCATGTGAACTACGGCGCGATCCCCGGCGTGGTCTATACCTGGCCCGAGGTCGCCTCCGTCGGCCAGACCGAGGAAGAATTGAAGGCCGGCGGCGTCGCCTACACGGTCGGCAAATTCCCCTTCACCGCCAACGGCCGCGCGCGGGCAATGGGCGATACGGATGGCTTCGTGAAGATCCTGGCGGATAAAGCAACCGACCGCCTGCTCGGCGCTCATGTGATCGGGCCCGATGCCGGCACCCTGATCGCCGAGCTGACCACGGCGATCGAGTTCGGCGCGTCCGCCGAGGATGTCTCCCGCATCTGCCACGCCCATCCGACGCTGAGCGAGGCAGTGAAGGAAGCGGCCCTAGCGGCTGAGGGTCGCGCACTGCATATCTGATCGATGAAACCGCTTGCATTGACGATGGGCGACCCCGCCGGGATCGGCGGTGAGCTTTCCCTCAAGGCTTGGCTGGCGCTGCGTGACAGCGGTCCGCCCTTCGTCGCACTCGATGATCCGCTTCGGCTGGAGCGACTGGCTCGCGCGATGGGTCTGCCCGTGCCGGTGCAACCGGTCAGCGACGCCGCTGAGGCCGTTGCCGTTTTCGCGAAAGCGCTGCCCGTTCTGTCAGTGCGGCTGGCGGCTGATCCGGTGGCCGGGCGTCCGGATCAGGCAAATGCCAGGGCGGTCGTTGCCTCGATCGAGCAGGCCACGAAGCTGGCCCTGAACGGCGCGGTTGGCGGCGTCGTCACCAATCCCATCAACAAGGCCGCGCTGTATCAGGCCGGGTTCGCCTATCCTGGGCACACCGAGTTTCTTGCCGAACTGACCGGCGCCACCGGCCAGCAGATCATGATGCTTGCCAGCCCGATGCTGCGCGTCGTTCCGGTCACCGTGCATGCCTCACTGCGCGACTCTATCGCCATGCTGACCACCGATATGATCGTCGCCGCCGCCCGCACCACGGCCGCGGCGTTGCGGCAGGATTTCGGCATCGCGTCGCCGCGCCTGGCGATCGCCGGCCTCAACCCGCACGCCGGAGAACAGGGTGCGCTGGGAACCGAGGAGACCACGTTGGTGCAGCCGGCAATCGACACGCTGCGGGCCGCGGGCATTGACGTCTCCGGGCCCTGGCCGCCCGACACGATGTTCACCGCCGCCGCGCGCTCTCGCTACGACGTGGCGATCTGCATGTACCACGACCAGGCGCTGATCCCGCTGAAGACGCTGGATATGGACCATGGCGTGAACGTGACGCTGGGGCTGCCGATCGTGCGCACATCGCCGGACCATGGCACCGCCTTCGATATCGCAGGCAAGGGCGTAGCCGACGCCACAAGCTTGCTCGCGGCGCTCGAACTGGCGGCTTCGCTGGCGAGACGCCGGGTGGGATAGTCGTCGGTCCCGGCGTCGGTCTGATTCTGGCAATCCCGGCCTGCGCCACGCGGCCTGCGAACCGGCCGCGGCTCCGCCGGGCGCGTCGCCTGTCTCGCTCTCCGGTTCGGTGGATCGTCGGTCCTGCCTACGGTCGCGCTGAGCGCATTGTCAGAGGCGTGTGGATCATGCGATGCCATACCAGCCGCCATTGACACCGACGCTCCCCTGTCATGGCCGGGCTTGACCGGACCACGCGCGACTTTGATGCCATTCCCCTGGAAAGACCGGGATGGCCGGAACAAGTCCGGCCATGACACAAGGGGTTGTCCCCCCAGGTCGTCGCTCATTCGTATCGCCGGTCGGGTTACTAGAGACACCTGGCTCTCGAGGTTTACATTGCGGCTGACGGCGCAGCCCCCCGTTCACCCACCGCGCGCCCTTATCCGGCCTGGCCTGACGTCCGCGTCCACCCCCCGGGACCACCCCGCGGCGCCGTCCCTGCCTCAATTTTTAGCAGAACGCAGCCGGTTGCGCGCTGTCACAATGGCTGCCTAAACTGGCGGCAAATCCGGTCCTGGGATGAAACGCCACTCCTTGCAGCAAACGGGTGGTCGAAAATGAAATTGGATCGTCGGTCGGTTCTACAGACAGCGGCAGGTGCCGTTGGCGTTGCCGGT
The DNA here is from genome assembly GCA_036398735.1 of Rhodopila sp. Classification (GTDB taxonomy): domain Bacteria; phylum Pseudomonadota; class Alphaproteobacteria; order Acetobacterales; family Acetobacteraceae; genus Rhodopila. The sequence goes on along the minus strand of DASWON010000453.1, from coordinate 7,175 downwards.
CTTCCGCGGCTCGCCTTCGGCCAGAGCCGGGCCGAGACGCTCCGCTACGTCACCGGCAACAACATCAACACGCTCGATCCTTCGGTTCCCGGAGCCACGCGCGAGTCCTTCGGGCTGAGCATGAACGTGTATGACCGGCTGTTCACCTTCGGCCGCAAGATGGTGGACGGCAACTGGACATTCGACCACACCCAGATCCGCGGAGAACTGGCGAAGGGCTACCAGATCAGCCCGGACGGACTGAAGGTCACCATCACGCTGCGTCCGGATGCGACGTGGCACGACGGCACACCGGTCACCGTGGAGGATATCAAATGGTCGCTCGACCGCGCTGTCTCGGCGAAGTCGCTGGCGCCGCCACAGATGTCGACCGGATCGATCACCAGCCCGGACCAGTTCCGCATCATCGACGACCATACGATCGAGATGACACTGCCGAAGCCTGACCGGCTGGGACTGGCCAATCTTTGCGTCCCCTATCTGATCATGATCAACAGCAAGGTTGCGAAACAGCATGCGACTGCCGACGATCCCTGGGCTCTCGACTGGCTGAAATCGAACAGCGCGGCCAGCGGCGCCTATATCGTCGAGAGCTTCAAGCCTGGTGAGAGCGTCATCATCCGCCGCAATGAGGCCTGGAAAGGCGGCGCCGACGGCGCTCTGCCATTCTTCCGGCGGATCATCCTGCAAACCGTTCCGGAACCCGCGACCCGCGCCAATCTGGTCGAGAAAGGCGACGCCGATCTGTCGATCGACCTTGCCGCCAGCGACATCCCGACGATGCTGAAGTCCGCCAAGACCAAGGTCGTATCGGTCCCGCAGACCAATGGGTTCACCCACATTTCGATGAACACGCAGCAGGCTCCGTTCAACAACGTCAAGGTCCGGCAGGCCATCGCCTTCGCGCTGCCCTATCAGGACATGTTCAAGGCGGCGCTGTTCGAGCGCGGTCGGCCGCTGTACGGCGCTGACTGGAGCGGCCTGCCACCGGACAGCAGCTTTCCGCAGGCCATCCCCCTGAAGACCGACCCCGCCAAGGCCAAGCAACTGCTCGCCGAGGCCGGATTGCCGGAAGGCTTCAAGACCAGCTTCGCGTTCAGCACGGGCCAGGCCGCCACGGCCGAACCTGTCGCCGCCCTGCTCAAAGAATCCCTCGGCAAGATCGGCATACAGGTGGACATCCAGAAGAAGCCCGACGCCGAGTTCAACACGATGGAGTCCGACAAGACGCTGGGCTTCTTCACCGATGCCGCAACCGCGTGGCTGCCCGCGACCTACTACTATTTCTACCTGTATTTCACGCGCGACCAGCGCTGGAACTTCGCCAGCTGGAAGAGCACCGAGATCGAGCAGCTATCGGCCGCTGCCCGATTCGAGCTCGATGCGGCAAAGTACGACGACGACTGCAGGAAGATGATCGAGCTGTTCGCCGAGAACGTGCCCCTGATCATGCTGTGGCAACCCAACCACGACGCGGTCATGGCAAAGAACGTCGATGGCTACACCTATCAGTTCTACCGTCAGGCAGATTTTCGGACCCTGAAGCGGGTGTAGCGGCCAATGACTTGTACAAGCGCGTGTGGATCATATGGATCCCGTCGCCCGAGGAGCCGGATAATGTCGTTTGCCACGGCACGGCCGGAATTTTGCTCGCCCGTAGCTCCCACGCCGGATGGCGGCAGCGGCTTGTCGTTCCCTCCTGGGCCAGCACGATCAACCCGATGCTCGGTGCACATTGGGACATAACAGGAGAGTCGATGGCCGGCCCGAACCGGGCCAAGCCACGATAGCAGGCCGGAACCGTCGGTATATGCGGGCGGCATGCGCACCGCGCAACGACGCAGGCATTGCCTGTCGACACGCTGCAAGCCTCAAGGACGGGGGCGGCTTGGTATCGCCCGCCGCTGTGTGGTTCGACCCATGCCCGGCGCACCGCGCCCAGATGTCCCCGGACCGATGACCGTCCTCCTTGGCATCGCCCGACGTGTCGGAGAACGTCTGTTGTCGTCGATCCCGGCGTTGCTGGGCGTCGTGATCATCACCTTCGTCCTGATGCGCGTAATGCCCGGCGATCCGGCCGTGTTCTTCGCCTCCGGCCCCAGCGCCGGCAAGGCGGAAATCGAAGAACTGCGGCACAAGATGGGGCTCGATCAGCCCGTCCCGGTGCAGCTCATCCGATACCTCGGCGACGTCGCCACGGGCAATCTCGGACGCTCATTGACCACCGGGCAGCCGGTGGCCGCGGACATCCGCCAGCGCCTGCCCGCTTCCCTGGAACTGACCTTCACCGCCCTGTTCATTGCGCTGCTGCTGTCAGTGCCGCTGGGGGTCACCGCGGCACTGCGCCCCGGCTCGCTGATCGACCACGCGGTCCGCATGCTCTGCACGCTGGGAGTCTGCGTGCCGACCTTCGTCTCCGGCCTGCTGCTGATCTACGTGTTCTACTACCTGCTGGGCTGGGCGCCCGATCCCACCGCCCGCATCGACATCTTCGCCAGCAGCCCGCCCGAGATCACCGGCTTCTACCTGGTGGATTTCGCGCTGACCGGAGACTGGGACGGCTGGTGGGCCGCGTTGAGCCAGCTTCTTCTGCCTGCCGTCACCATGGCGCTGTTCGTGCTGGCGCCGCTTGCCCGCATGACCCGCGCCTCCATGCTCGCCGTCCTGGGCAGCGACTTCATCCGCACCGCCAATGCCATGGGGCTCAACCGGCTTCGCATCGTCGTGGCCTACGCCTTACGCAACGCCCTGCTGCCCGTGCTCACCATCACCGGCATCGTGTTCTCCACCATGCTGGGCGCCAACGTCCTGGTAGAGAAAGTGTTCTCCTGGCCGGGCGTCGCATCGTACGCGCTGGATGCACTGCTGGCAGCCGACTATGCGCCGGTGCAGGCCTTCGTCCTGCTGATGGCCACCATCTTCGTCTGCGTCAACGTCCTGATCGACATCCTGTACGGCATCGCCGACCCGCGGGTCTCCGTCGAATGAGCGCGACGACACGCCACACGATGTTCGTGCTGCGCGGCAACCCGGTCACCGCGATCGCGGCGGCGGGCGTCACGCTGATCATCCTGGCCGCGCTGCTGGCGCCGTGGCTGGCACCCTTCGATCCGATCGCCTCGGATGTGTCGCACGCGCTGCTGCCGCCGAACGCCGAACACTGGGCGGGCACGGACCAGCTTGGCCGGGACATTCTCAGCCGCATCCTGATCGCGGCGCGTCTCGATTTGTCAATCGCCGTTTCGGCCGTCGGGCTTTCGTTCATCGTCGGAGCCGTCGTGGGCGGCTTCTGCGGCTACCGGGGCGGCCGGCTGGACCGCTGGGTCGGGCGGGTCGTCGACGTGCTGATGGCGTTCCCGCTGTTTGTCCTGGCGATGGCGCTGGTGGCCGCCCTGGGCAACCGCGTGGAAAACATCGTCATCGCCACCGCCATCATCAACCTGCCGTTCTACACGCGCTTCGCCCGCGCCGAGGTCAACGTCCGGCGCAACAGCGGCTGGGTCGAAGCCGCTCGCGCCTGTGGCGAGGGCCATCTGACGGTCGTCCTCCGCTTTTTGCTGCCGAACATACTGCCGGCAATGGCGGTGCAGATTTCCCTCAACCTCGGCTGGGCGATCCTGAACGCCGCCGGCCTGTCGTTCATCGGTCTGGGCGTGACCGCACCCACACCGGAGTGGGGCATCATGGTCGCCGAGGGCGCCCGCTTCATCACCACCGGCAAGTGGTGGCTGGTCGGCTTCCCCGGCCTGGCGTTGATGCTGACCGTGCTGTTCTTCAACCTGCTGGGGGACGGACTGCGCGACATTCTTGATCCGCGGATGCGCACATGACGCTGCTCCAGGTCGAAGACCTTCGTGTCAGCTTTTCCACGCGCAACGGCACCGTGGACGCGCTGCACGGGGTCAGCTTCGCGCTGGAGGCCGGCGAGACGCTTGGGATCGTCGGCGAAAGCGGCTCCGGCAAGTCGGTCACGTCGCTGGCGGTGATGCGGCTGCTCGACCGGGCCGGGCGGATCGCCGGCGGACGCGTGCTGTTCCAGGGCCGCGACATCACCCGGGCGGGCGCGGGCGAACTGCGCACCCTGCGTGGCGCCGCCATGTCGATGATCTTCCAAAACCCGCGTGCCGCGCTGAATCCGATCCGCACCGTCGAGCAACAAATCGCCGACGTGCTGCGGGCTCATCGCCGCATGACCGCGTCCGAAGCCCGGGCGCAGGCGCTGGAGCTGCTGCGCGCCGTGCGCATCCGCGACGCCGAGCAACGGCTGCACGCCTATCCGGGCGAGTTGTCGGGCGGCATGTGCCAGCGGGTGATGATCGCGATGGCGATCGCCTGTGAGCCGTCGCTGCTGATCGCCGACGAACCCACCACCGGACTCGACGTCACGACACAGAAAATCGTCATGGACCTGCTGTCCGGCATCACCGCCGACCGCGGCATGGCAATGATCCTGATCACCCACGACCTCGGTTTGGCGGCGCGATACTGCGGTGAGATCGCGGTCATGGAACAGGGCCTGATCGTTGAGCGCGGCCCGACCGAGACATTGTTCCGGGCCGCGCGCCACCCCTACACGCAGCGGCTGATCGCGGCCTCGCCGACGCGGGACTCCACCCTGGCCGATCTGGCACGTGCGGACCTGGCGCCGGCAGCTGAACCGGAGGCCGCGGCGGACGGCACTCGCCAGTGCGAGGTGACACCGCAGATCGTCACGCCCGATGACGCGACACGCCCCCTCGTCATCGGTCGTGAAGCGCCGTCGCATCAGATCGCCACGCAACCCGGCGGAGGTCAGCTATCGACGCCGCGCGCTGCCGGCCGGCAACAGAATGCGGATCACAGCCCTGTGCCGGCAGCGCCAGGCGGCACGCATCCCCAGCGGCAGCCAGCGCGACGCCCACCGGGAACCGGGTTCCTGCTGGAACTTCAGCATGTGACCAAGACCTTTTCGGGCGGCGTCAAGGCGGTAGACGACGTGTCGTTCAGCCTGGCGCCCGGCGCGGCGCTGGGGCTCGTGGGCGAGTCGGGATCGGGCAAGACGACCCTGTCGCGGCTGATCTGCCGACTGATCGACAGCGACGCCGGCGATATCATCTTCAGTGGCGAGTCGATCTCCGACATTCCGGCCAGCGCGTTTCACAAGTCCCGGTTCCGGCGCGATGTGCAGATCGTCTTTCAGGACCCGAACGACAGTCTTAATCCCCGGTTCACCGCGTTCGACAGCATTGCCCATCCGCTCCGTCGCCTCGAAGGATTGCGGGATGGCCAGGCACTCGAATCCCGCGTGCGGGAAGCTGCAACCCGGGCGGGACTGCCGCCGGATCTGCTGCCGCGGTTTCCGCATCAGCTCTCCGGCGGCCAAAAGGCTCGCGTGGGGATCGCCCGAGCGATCGCGCCCCGACCCAAGCTGCTGGTGCTGGATGAGCCGACGGCAGCACTGGATGTCTCGATCCAGGCGGTTATCCTGCAACTGCTGGATCGCCTGCGGCGGGAGGACGACATCGCCTTGCTGTTCGTCAGTCACGACCTCAACGTGGTGCGCATGCTGTGCGACCAGATCGTTGTGCTACGCCAAGGCCGCGTCGTCGAATCCGGCCCCGGCCGTGAGGTCCTTGAGCACCCGAAGGACGAGTACACGCAGGCCCTGCTGGACGCGATCCCGCATTTCGAGCCGAACGCGCGGAGGCTCGTCGTTGCCGGATGACCCGTTGTCCGTCCTGACGACCAAGGCGAAGGAGGATCTGGCCCGGATCGCTCATCCGGACATGGCGTGGCTGGAGCCGCGCATCGGACCTGACGGCGACCCGGCGCTGGATGTGCTGATCGTCGGCGGCGGCCAGTCAGGCGTGGCGATCGCCGCGGCGCTGCTGCGGGCGATGGTGACCAACATCCTGGTGGTGGATCGGGCGCCGCGCGGACAGGAGGGGCCGTGGCTGACCTACGCACGTATGCACACGCTGCGGTCACCGAAGGAATACACCGGGCCGGACCTCGATCTGCCGAGCCTGGGGTATCAGGCCTGGCATGAGGCGCGTTACGGGGCCGCGCACTGGCAGGCATTGGATCTGATCGCCCGGGAGGACTGGGCCGCCTATATCGCTTGGGTGCGGGACACCGTCGGAGTGCCGGTGCACAACGACACCGAGGTGGTCGACATTGCCGGTGTGCCGAACGGTCTGCTGGCTGTCAGATTCAGCGATGGCGCGGTTCATTTTGCCCGCAAGGTGGTGCTGGCGACCGGCCAGGATGGCGCCGGGCTATGGTGGATGCCGGACTTCGTGGCGCGGCTGCCCGCGCGTTTTCGCGCCCACGCCGCCGACCCGATCGACTTCGCCGCACTGCGCGGCCGACGTATCGCGGTGCTCGGGGCTGGCGCCTCGGCGCTGGACAACGCGGCCATGGCGCTGGAGGCCGGCGCCGCCGAGGTCGTGGTGTTCTGCCGCCGCAGCCAGCCTCAGGTGGTGCAGCCCTACCGCTGGCTGACATTCGCCGGTTTCCTGCGGCATCTCTCGGACCTTGATGACGCGTGGCGCTGGCGCTTCATGAGTCGCATCCTGGGCATGCGCGAGGGCTTTCCGCAGCAGACCTTCGACCGCTGCGCGCGCCATACGGCGTTTCGGCTGCGTACCGGCGCGCCCTGGACGGCGGCGCGCGTCATCGGCGACGAGGTGGCGATCGACACGCCCTGCGGGTCGCACCGGGCGGACTTTCTGATCTGTGGCACCGGGGTCGAAATGGATTTTTCGCAACGACCGGAACTCGCGCGGCTCGCCGGCAATATCGCCCGCTGGGCCGATCGCTACGATCCGCCAGTTTGCGAGCGGAACGACCGGCTGGGGCGGTTTCCCTACCTGGCGCCGGATTTTTCGTTGCTGCCGCGGAAACCCGGGCTGACCGACTGGATGACCGATGTCCACATGTTCAATGTTGCCACGACAATGAGCTTCGGACCGTCCGGTTCGTCGATCAACGCGATGAGCACGGCCGTGCCGAAAGTCGTCGCAGGTCTCACGCGCGGCCTGTTCAGGGACGATGTGGAAAAGCACTGGGCCTCGCTGCAGGCCTATGACGTACCGCAAGCGATCGTCACCAACGCCACGCGCTGAACCCTTCACATTGACACCGTTCGGCGACACAAGGACGATCCGGCGCACATGACTTCCGAACATCTTGCC
>DASWON010000452.1:0-2603 GCA_036398735.1 Rhodopila sp. | reverse complement strand
GTCTCGATCGAGATGCTGTCGATCGGCCCCTCTGCGGCGGCGCGCACGGCGTCGAGCCCGAGCAACGCGCCCGTCGGCACGATGATGCGGGCGCCGGTGCGTTGGGCGAGCCGGGCCAGGTGCATGCGCGGGAGCAACGCTCCGGCTGACGCGGGAACCAGGATTCGGCCGGCTTCCAGGGCCGGCAAGGCAATCCGCTCAAAGATCGCAGCGGGCGCGGCCTCGACCACGATGTCGGCCTGGGCCAGTTCCGGAAGATCGACGATGCTCGGTGGCGATCTGAAGCCTGCCAGGTTCGCTCTGGCCTTGACCGGATCACGGGCGGCAACCGCGATCAGCCGCAAACCGTCGACGCCCGCGTCGAGGGCCCGTGCCAATGGCAATCCGATTGCACCCAAACCCGCGATCGCGACGGTCTTGTTCATGCTCTCATCCCTTTACCGGGTGGATGTCGTCCCGGTTCTCTTCGTTACCCGTCTGGGTCGTAATCCGCGCTTGCTCCAACTCGCCCGGTGTATTGACATTAACGAAAGGATCGCCTGTCCGCACGTGATAATCCACATGGCGCATACCAATGCGACCAGCGAAATCGGCGACGCGCCGCGATCCTGGCACCGACAGCATGTTCCGCAATGCATCCGCGCAATCGACTGGCCAGAGCGATACCAAGTGGTGTCTGCGGCCGCCACTGGCGATGCAGGACGGAGGCGGAGCCAGCAATGCGGCGAGCCCGCGCGGCAGGAACGGCGTGTCGCCGGGTGCTGTGAGCAGAGCGCTCATGCCCAGCGAGGCCGCCCAGTCCAGCCCTGCGAGCACGCCGGCCAGTGGACCCTGTCCCTGGAATGCCCCATCGGGCAGGACCGGCAGACCGAAGCTCGCGAAGCGGGCCGGATCGCCGTTCGCGCTGATTGCAACGGGCGAAACCTCGAGTGCTGCGATCACCGAAGCGAGCATCGTCCGCCCCCCCACGGTCAGCAGCGGTTTGTCGCCGCCGCCCATCCGGCGCGCCTCGCCACCCGCCAGGACGAGGCCCGCGGTTTTGTCTCCGGTCATGCGAGACGGATCGGGGTCATGCGAGAAAAATGGGGCGAGCAACGGGACTCGAACCCGTGACATCCAAGACCACAACCTGGCGCTCTACCAACTGAGCTATGCCCGCCATCCAGGGGGCGCCGTGTAGGCTGGTTGGCCTGTGTTCGTCAAGGTTCGGATGTGCAGGCGCCCCCCCGAAACCGCGTTCTGCCGCCGTACCGGCGAAGTCATCGCTCGCCGGACCCGGACGGCCGGCATGAGCCCCCACCGCACGAGAAGGCTGTGTTCGTCCGCCACCGCGCTGACCGCGGATCGCATGCCCGCATCGGGCCGCGGTGGCCAGGCGACAGCCGTCCGTCAGTCCTTCAAGGAGGCCATATGTCACAATCCCGGGGTTCACGTGTCGCCTTCCGGCGCGACGGGACGATAGCCGCGCGCTTTGCCGACGGCCATGTAGTGGTGGGCAAACTCGACGTAGTCTCCCTGCGCGACCTCGAACGCGGCGAGCGGATATTCGCTGGCGTACCACACCGGGTCCAGTCGCATCGGCAGACGCCGCTCCTGAAATCCATGATGGATGTAGTGCGTCCGGCCGAAGCCCGGTCCGAGAGTCTGCGCAACCGCCGCGACGTCCCCGTTGGTCTCCAGGTAGAAAGCTTCGTCAAACACGGCGAGAGCCTGATCAAGGTCGCGCCGAAAGCGTGGGGCGGCACTGAACTGCTGCTGCAGCGCCTCATGCGGCATCAGCCGCCAGAACGGCGCGATGCGCCGATGCACCTCGGCATGACGATCGAGCGGGACAGCGTAATTGATCGGGAACAGCATGAACCTGAATCGGGGATCGCCGAACGGCAGCATGTCCACGTGCGGTTTCTGCATCGGATTGAACAGGCCACTGACCGCCAGATAAATGCTGTCGGCACTGAGCGACAGCCAGGCCGCGAGCCAGGCGTAGGTGGAGACGCCGATCGCCAGGTGCCGTGACTGCCGGATCGTCTCGAAGTCGACCAGCGGATCGTCCTGCGGTTCGCGAAACACCGCGTCGGGGAAGGCTTCCCTGATACGATCCATGTATGGATTGGGGCTGGTCTGTCCGATGAATACCGGCTTCAGGCCGGTCATGTCGACAATATCACGATAGTATTCTACTGGCGTCAGTACATATTCCGAATTAGGACCGTGCAGGATGTCCTCGGCCCGCACCGGACACACCAGGAATTCCGGTCCATAGCCCATTGGCCTGTCGAAGCGCGACCGGAACACGGCCTGGTAGCGTTCCGCCGGCAGGAAATTCTCCATGCGCTGGCCAAAACCCGTCCATTCCACGCGTCCGATCTGCTCGGACCACACCAGGTCGGCGAGCGCCGGCAGATCGATATGCTGCTCCCGCTGCTCGACTGCGACCGGACCTGGAGAAGCCAGCGGCGGATGGTGGATGTCCCAGACCGGTATGCTGATATTCGAGATCCGGCAGTCACGTACCATGTCGGCGAACTTGAGCGCGACCATGTATTCGATCATCAGATTCGCCAGACGCCCCTTGGGCTCGAGGTGAAACACTGGACCGGCCA
>DASWON010000451.1:0-4951 GCA_036398735.1 Rhodopila sp. | reverse complement strand
GCGTCCTCGCGGGACCGTCCTGCGGCCAGCTCCTGGCCGACATGGGCGCCGACGTGATCAAAATCGAACCGCCAGACGGCGATGAGAACCGCCGCTGGCCGCCTTTCGACGCGAGCGGCGCCAGCTGCAACTTCGACAGCGTCAACCGTGGCAAGCGCAGCCTCGCCGTGGATCTCAAGAGCACCCAGGGGCAGCAGATCGTGCACGCACTCGCCGAACGCGCGGATGTGCTGCTGCTGAGCTTCCTGCCGCGGACCGCCGCGAAGCTTGGCCTCGACTCGGCGGTGCTGACCGCACGTAATCGCCGCCTGATCGTCTGCGAGGTCACCGGATATGGCGCGGCCGGCCCGATGAAGGAACGGCCGGGCTACGACCTGATGATGCAGGCCTTCGCTGGAGCCATGTCGATGACCGGCGTCGAAGGCGAGCCACCCGTCCGCACGGGGCTCTCCTTCATAGACATGGCGACCGGACTGGCGGCGTACGGCGCGGTCCTGACCGCCCTGATGGCGCGCGCAACCACCGGACGGGGCACGGTCGTGCGCACGTCCTTGCTCGAGACCGGGGTCGCCCTGCTGGGCTACCACGCAGTCGCATGGCTGGGGACAGGCGTGGAACCGAAGCGGGAGGGCTCCGGCGTCTGGCATCTCGTGCCGTATCAGGCATTTCAGTGTTCCGACGACTACGTACTGGTCGGCGCTCCCAACGAGGCCGCCTGGCAGCGTCTCTGCGCGGCCCTCGACCTTCCGGCGCTCGCGGCGGATCCGCGGTTCACCAGCAATGCCGACAGAGTAACGCACCGCGGGGTGCTGGTCCCGCTGCTGGCGGCCCGCTTCGCGGAGCGGGACGCCGCGCATTGGGTGGCACAGCTTGAAGCGCACCGGGTCGCGGTCGCACCCATCAACCGGATCGGCCAGGTGCTCAGCCACCCACAGGTCCTCGCCAACGACATGGTCGTCGAGGCCGGTCCCGCCCGGCTGGTCGGCACCCCGTTCAAGCTCGGCGAAGGCGGCGGCGTCGCACCGACCCCGCCGGCCCGCCTCAGCCAGGATGCCGACGCGATCCTGCGCGACGAACTGGGGCTCGACGCCGACACGATCGCCGCCCTGCGCACCGACGGCGTGATTCCCTGAGGAGCATCAGCATGACCGAAAACGTGATCGATCGCCAATGGCTGCGGCCGGGTATCGCCTGCCTGTGGATCAGCAATCCAAGCCACCGGAATGCGATGAACGATAGTCTGATCGAGCAGATGATCTCCCATGTGGGCGAACTCGGGCGTGACCCGGCGTGCCGTCTGATCGTCGTGCGCGGGCGTGGCGGCATCTTCAGTGCGGGGCGCGAACTCAACGATCTGCGCAAGCTGCAGTCCGCCACCCTTGCCGAGGTGACCGCGACGTATGAACGGCTGCGGGTGCTCAACGCGGCGTTCCTCGACTGTACCGTGCCGACAATCGCGGTGATTGAACGCTTTGCCTTCGGCGCGGGCGCCACCATCGTAAGCTGGTGCGATATGGCACTCTCCGAGGATGGCGCGTTCCTGTGCTATCCCGAATTGCAGCATGGTATTGTGCCCTCGCCTGCCGTGATGGCGCTGCTGCAGTCGGTGCCGCGAAAGCTGGCGCTGGAGTTGCTGCTATCGGGACGGAAGGTCTATGGAGCGGAGGCCGCCCGTATCGGCCTGATCACCCGTTCCGTGCCGGCAGACCAGCTGGATGATGCGCTGGCCGAGATCATTGAAGGCGTGCGCCGGTGCGCCCCAAACGCCACCCGTCGCATGCTGCGCTTCATTGTCTCGGCCGACGCGATGAGCGTGCGCGACGCAATGACCGAGGCGGTGGACAGCATCAGCATCGGCCTGCTGGAGCCCGATGCGAAGGCGGGCATCGGGGCATTCCTGGAGAAGCGCCCGGCGCCGTGGTCCCAGGACTGACGAACACCGGCTGGCGATCCGTGACGGTGCCACGGGACGCCACGGACGATCATCGTCAACACCGATCCGCGCAGCCAGCCACAGGCACCGCCATCACCCCGCGATCATGGGGCCTCCAACCGGCGTGCGCAGCGGTGGTGTCTGTCGAACTGGGCAAGAGGCGTGTCGCGCGCATCGGTGATGGGAAGGTCGATCGATGTCGGCCTGCGGGCTGGAGGCGGCAATCCGGTCCAAACATACCGGCGCGACGCCGGCCGAAGCTCTCGGCACCGAGTGCGGGTCTTCACGCATCGCACGCCGGGACGGTCCCAAGAAGCCGGTGAACGGACCGTCCCCGACCGGAACCATCGGCCGGACGCGAGGACGGGGGCCGGCGGCAATGCGGGCGGCACGAAATCGAACACAACAGATTCGTCATTGTCGCGTCATCGGGCACGGTGACCTCGGTCACATGGCAAACCCTCCCGGCGCATCCTGTCCATCCCCGGCATGGCCGTCGCCGACGGCACGCCGGTACCCCTATCGGGTGCCCGCTATCGGCAAAACGCCGGTCGTAACCTTGTCGGACAAAACGCCTCGGATCGGCGCCCGAGCCACATTGGCCGTGTGTCGCGCTGCAGCGCTTCTGCGGACCGGCGCCGGTCCCGATTTCTCGCGGATGAACCGGCTCGGTCATCGCTTGACATGGCGACAAACCTCCATGGCGGCGGGGCTGTCCGGCGCCTGACAAACGCGGACCGCATCGGGATGGCACGCTGTCTCCGCCTCGCTCTGATCGCTCTGCAGCACGTCCCCCGTGACCGGGTCGATGGGCTTGCCGCTCTGCCGGAGGGCGGTGACGGCATTCATCGTCGCCGTCAGCTCTTGCAAGGCGTTTGAGCATGGGCGGCTGATCGGCGCAGACGGGAAAGCCTTCAGTGCCTGCAGGTCAGCGCGGAGACGCGCGACTGGCGTGTCGGGAGGCGGCGAGGTTGTGCAAGCGACCAGCAACGCAGCGGCCAGACCGGGTGCGAGCGCATCGCGCATCATACGCAGACCGGACTTCACGACCGCTGCCTCCCTGCGCCCACGGTCACCGATGGTCGCTGCAGCGGACGGAACGGCATCAGCGCCGGCTGCGGATCATCATCGCCAGCGGTATCAGCACAACCGACACCAGGACAGCGGCACTGATCAAACCTGCCGGCGTCGTGCGGCCCGACGCGGTGATCGTCGCAAGCTTGCCGAACTTCATCTCGACGGTGCCCTTCATCTCCTCCGGGTGCGGAGCGGCCGTTCCAGATACCCATTCGCTACCTTCGTCGGTCATGTCGAAATCCTTCTAAGTCGCACTCCCGTTCCTGTATTCGGAACCTGACTGCCGTATGGAACAGCACCACAGAGGGCCGCTCGAAGATCGCCCGCGGCCGCTCGTCCCGGGCGATTGCGTGAGACAGCCGGGAGCAGAGCGCCCGGCGGACGGAGACAGGGACACAATGAACAACAACAAACGCATGGCGGTCGCTCGGCGAGCCACGATCCGGCAGCGCAGCGCCCGCCCATGCTTACACCCAGATCGCGCGTGGCGAATGGCGCGCCCGCGGCTTCGAGAATTGGTCCGCGCCCGCCCCGAAGACGTGCGGATATCCCGACCTCAAGCAGAAACCCCGCCTTCACCCTCGAGCGTCGCGGCAACTCCCCCGGTAACTCGTTGACCCGATTATGGTGCTGCTGGACAGGATTGAACTGTCGACCTCTCCCTTACCAAGGGAGTGCTCTACCACTGAGCTACAGCAGCGCCGCGGTGTCAGGCGGGGGCGTTTCCTAGCGGGTTGATCCCCCCCGCGCAAGCCCGATCAGTTCTGCATGCCCCACCGACGCACCGTCCGGATCTCGATCGTGCGGAACACCACGTTCTCCACCAGCAGCCCGATCATGATGATGGTCAGCAGCCCCGCAAACACCTCCGGAATATCCAGCTGGTTCTTGCTTTCGAAGATGTACCAGCCCAGCCCGCCCTTCCCCGATGCCACACCGAATACCAGTTCGGCGGCGATCAGCGTACGCCAGGCAAACGCCCACCCGATCTTCAACCCCGCCAGGATCGAGGGAAACGCCGCCGGGATCAGAATCCGCAGCACCAGCGCCAGTCCGGACAGCCCATAGTTGCGTCCGACCATCCGCAGCGTCTGCGATACGCCGCGGAAGCCGGCATGCGTGTTCAGCGCGACCGCCCAGAGCACCGAGTGAACCAGGACAAACACCAGGCTGCCGATGCCCAGGCCAAACCAGATCAGCGCCAGCGGCAGCAGCGCGATCGCCGGCAGCGGGTTGAACATCGCCGTCATGGTTTCTAGAAAGTCCGTCCCGATCCGCGTGGTGATCGCCACGACGGTCAGAATAAACGCCAGCACAACGCCGGTGGTGAAGCCGATCGCCAGCACCTGTAGCGACGCCAGGGCCCGGTCCGGAAGCACACCCGATATCACCCCCTGCCACCAGGCGGTGATGGTGTCGGTAAACGTCGGCACCAGCAACGGATTATCCAGATGCCTGGCATACAGCTCCCACGCCCCGATCAGCACCGCGATCAGGAAGCTCTTGCGCAACCATGCCTGATTGTAGAGCCGCTCGAACACCGTCAGCGGCTTTTCGACGATACCGAAGTCCTGCGCGCCGCGTGGCGTCTGCACGATCTCCGGTCGCAGCGCGGTGTCAGACATGCTCTTCCTCCTCCACCCGGTCGGCGAACAGCATGTCGTGGATGCGTGCCTCCAGCGCCGCCGCCACCGCCGTGTCGGCATCGGGCGGAACACTGTTCAGTTCGGCCTTCACCTGGCCGGGATGCGGCGACAGCAGGAGGATGCGGTTGCCGATCTTCACCGCTTCGGGGATCGAGTGCGTCACGAACAGCACGGTGAACCGGGTTTCCTCCCACAGCGACAGAAGTTCCTCCTGCATCCGCTGCCGGGTCAGGGCGTCCAGGGCGGCGAAGGGCTCGTCCATCAGCAGGATGTCCGGCTCCATCGCCATGCCGCG
>DASWON010000450.1:0-17348 GCA_036398735.1 Rhodopila sp. | reverse complement strand
ACTCAGAATCGCTAAAGCGCAACACGTGACTAACGCCGCCTCGAACGCCAATGTCCCACATGTGTCCGATACGGTTATGACTCACGGTTCACTGATAGTGGATACTAGCGGCACAATCCGCCCAAGCCGGGGACGGGCCGCCCAAGCCGGGGACGGGCCGGGGACGGTGACAGCCGCGATGCCGCGACGCGCCCTCCACGCCCGCGGTCACTGTTCGTGACCCGGCGCGGGGGATGGACGGTCATCGTGGTCCGGCCCCAACGCTCGCTATCCCCGGCATTGGGTTCATCGACCCGCCAGATCAAAGCCTCGTCGGTCAATCCGACGGTTCTTCGACCCCTCGCAACGCCCCCGATGGCCGGCGACCACCTGCCCGACCCGTCAAGGTCGTTCATTCATGGAGGGTCGCATTTCGCGTCAGTGGCCGCAGCATCCACCGCACACGCCACCTCGCGGTCGCGCTACGCTCGGCGTCGATCTGCGAGCGG
Organism: Rhodopila sp.; assembly: GCA_036398735.1. GTDB lineage: Bacteria > Pseudomonadota > Alphaproteobacteria > Acetobacterales > Acetobacteraceae > Rhodopila. The sequence continues at coordinate 16,860 of DASWON010000450.1, read as the reverse complement.
TACGCTCGACGTCGATCTGCGAGCGATACGCTCGACGTCGATCTGCGAGCGGATACTACGGCTGCGCAGCCAGCCGCAGGGCACGCTGGCTTTCGTCGTGCCTTACATGCCAGCCCCGCCGCCACTGCTCATAGCGGATGGTGCCGGGCGGATAGGGATTTTCCGAAAGACTGCGTCCGGCTTCCGCGGCCAGGTATCCGTCGTTGTCCTTGCTCTCCGTGGCTTCGCGCTTGCACAGCCAGCCGCGCCGCCACTCCTCGTAACGGATGGTGCCGCACGGATACGGATTGGCGGCTGGGCTCAGTCCGGACTCCGCCGCCAGATAGCCCTCATCTTCCTCCTTGTGCGGGTCAGAAGGCCTCCTCTCAGACATTCCGTCTCTCCTGATGGTCAGCTTGAACGTCACACAGATCCGAACCGGGCCGGTGCATCGGCTACAACGCGGCCCGCTTGTCCACCCGGGCGATCCGGGAGAGCAGATAGGTCACCTCGTTCCTCGCCTCCGCGGACAGCGCCAGTGCTGGCTTGCGCTGGGTGTCCGACGCGAGCACGCCGCGCTTCATCAGCACGTATTTGCGCACCGCCAGACCCAGCGGTCCCTGCTGCTGCTCGTACCGCAGATAGGGCAGGTGCGCATCGAACAGGTCGTGCGCTTCATCCCGCTTGCCGGCCGCCGACAGCCGGACGACATCGACCAGCATCTCCGGAAATGCGTAGCCGGTGTTGGCGCCGTCAGCGCCGCGGTTCATTTCGAAATCGAGAAACAGGCCGCCGTTGCCAGTCAGGATCGCGATGTGGCGCATCGAGCCATCACGCTCGAAGCCGCGCAGGGTGGTTATCTTCTCCAGCCCCGGCCAGTCCTCGTGCTTGAGCATCACGCAGGATTCGTTCTCCGTGACGATCCGGCGCACGACGTTCGGGCTCATGACCACGGAGAAGGTCAGCGGATAGTCCTGCAGCACGAACGGCACGTCGCTGCCGATCGCCTCCACCGCCTGGCGATAATAGGTCACGATCTGATCGTCGGTGCGCAGCGTGTTGGGCGGCGCGATCATGACCCCGGCGGCGCCCAGTTCCATCACCTCGCGTGTCAGCGACCGCATCGCCGCGAAGCCCGGCGCCGACACGCCGACAATGATCGGGATCGGCGACCGCTTGATCACCCGTTCGGCGACGGCGATGGCCTCCTGCTGATCGAGCTTCGGCGCCTCTCCGAGCTGGCCCAGGATCGTGATGCCATCGCTGCCGGCCGCGATGAAGAAATCCGTCATGCGGTCGACGGACGCCTCGTCGACCCTGCCGTCAGGGTGGAACGGCGTCGGCGCGATCGGGATGACGCCCTTGATACTGCTCGTCAGAAGCAAATCCAGCCTCCTGTTCGACGTCCTCGTTGACCGTCCCCGCCGCGCCTGCAAGGGCCTGGTCAGGCATGCTGTTACCCGAAGCCGGCCGCGCTGCGCCAGTGCTCCGCCGGCCGGTCAGCCCTTCGCAGGCGACCACTTGTAGACACGCTGCAGGGTCCCGCCCATCAGCGCGGCGCGGTCGCTGTCGGACAGCCGATCGGTCATCCGGAACGCCTCGACGCCCTGCCCGTAGGTCAGCAGCGCGACAGCCCGGGTCCAGTCGGTCCCCCACATGCAGCGATCGAGGCCGAATGCATCGAAGATCCGACCGAGCGGGTCCCACAAGTCGTCGTAGGGAAAGGCCTGATGGGACAGCGTGCAGGCGCCGGTGATTTTCACCGCAATGTTATCGCGGGCCGCGAGCGCCAGCAGCTTCGGCAGGTCCGCGAACGGTTCGGCCGGCGCGGGCGGCTCGAACGGCTGCTGGAGCCCGAGATGGTCGATAACGATCGACGTGTCGGGATTGCGGGCGGCCAGTTCCTCTGCCTGTGCCAGACGCCCCCAGCATAGCAGGTTCACCGGCAACGCATGCCGCGCTGCGGCGGCCAGGACGCGATTGATGCCGGGATCCGCGGCGTCGGCCGATACGCCGCGGTTCAGCATGATCCGCACGCCGACGGCACCGTTGGTCGATGCCCAGTCGGCGACTGTATCGGCCACCTTGGGATCGGATGGGTCGACCGGCTTGATCAGCCCGAAGCGGCCGGGATGCGCGGCGTAAACTTCGAGCGCATAGCTGGCGTCGTAGCCGTACATGGTGAACGGCGAGACCAGCAGCGCGCCATCGACGCCGACCGCGTCCATCGCGGCCACCATGTCGTCGCCGGTGACTTCCGGCGGCCCGTGCAGCACGGCCGCCCAGGGCCGGCCCGGATGGTCACGCTCATAAGCATGAACCTGGGCGTCGATTGTCACCATGACCTCCAGCCTCCCCATCTGGCTGCCCCGCCTCGTCACCGTGCCTGGTCGCCCCATCTGGCGCATCCCGTCGTCCGGCGCGGCCGCGGCAGCGGGATCCGGATGACACGGTCGGTTCCGGCCGAAGGCTATGCCGCGAGGTGGCGGTGTTCAAGAGCCCCGCCGACAGATGGTCGGCGACGGTCTCGCCGCGATCCGCGGGCGGGGAAAAGCCCCCCGGCGTCCTATTCTTGGTCGCAATGGTCCTGCGGGCGTCCAGCCCTATCACGCGACGCCTTGGCGCGCCCAACAGCCGCTGCGACTCCGGCGCGCCGGCAGGGTGCTCGAACCAACAGCCGCGCCGGCATCAGCATGGGCCGCTTTTCGTTCCTTCCAGGGAATGTATCAGCCGCGGATGCAGACCCGTCCGTTTGACTTTTCCGATGAACAGTGCTGCGTTTCTCAGCAACACCACCAGGACTTGGATGTCACTGTTAATGTGGGAGGGAGGATAATGACAGGTCACGCACATCAGTCGCCCGAGCAGATTCGCGCGAGTCTCAAGCATCCGGTGATCGACGGCGACGGCCACTGGGTCGAGTATGATCCGGTATTTGCAGAAAAGATGCGAAAAGTCGGCGGGGACCGGGCCGCGGAGGGGTTCCTTGCGGCGATGGGTGCCACCAAGACCGCGCTCAACATGCCGCTCGAGGAGCGTAAGCGCCGCCGCATCGCAATGCCGGGGTTCTGGACGCGCCAGACCGGCAACACGCTGGACCGCGCCACGGCGATGATGCCACAGTTGTTCTACGACAGGATGGATGAGTTCGGCGCCGACTTCGCGATCGTCTACCCGACCGCGGGCCTGCGACTTCCCAGGATCAAGGACGACGAGACGCGGCGTGCGGTGATCCATGCGTACAACGTCGTGTCTTCGGAATATTTCGGTAAACTGTCCGACCGCATGACGCCCGCGGCAATCATTCCGATGCATCATCCCGAGGAAGCGATCGCCGAGCTGGAATTCGCCACCAAGCAACTGGGCTCCAAGGTCGGCATGTTCGGCAGCGCCTTCCCGCGCCAGGTGGAGTCGGTGAAACCCGATCCGGAGGCGGACCGTTTCGCCGTGTGGTATGAAGTCTTCGGCATCGACAGCCCTTACGACTACGATCCGGTCTGGGCGAAATGCCGCGAACTGAAGATTGCGCCGACGTTCCACAGCACCGGCAGCAATCAGGCGCTGCGCAACTCACCCACCAATTTCGTCTACAACCACATCGGCCACTTCGCCGACGCGGGGCACGCGGCCTGCAAGGGGATCTTCCTCGGTGGCATCACGCGCCGCTTCCCGGAGCTGCGCTGGGCGTTCCTCGAAGGCGGTGTCGGCTGGGCATCGCAGTTGTTTGGCGACCTGATCGAGCACTGGGAACGCCGCAATATCCGCGCGCTGGAGAATATGAAGCCGGAGAAGCTCGACAAGAAGCTGCTGATGAGCCTGGTCGAGAAATACGGCTATCAGGACATCCTCGCCGCCCTCAAGGAGCGCGACGGCACGCCGGACCCGGAACTTCTTGGCACCGGCGGGCTCGAGGACCTGGACGACTTCTCAAAATGTAAGATCAGCCGCAAGGAGGACTGGCGTGACCTGTTCTCGACACCGTTCTACTTCGGGTGCGAGGCTGATGACCGCATGAACTCGGTCGCGTTCGGCAAAATCAATCCTTTCGGGGCAAAACTGAACGCGATTTATAGTTCCGACATCGGGCATTTCGACGTGATCGACATGCGTGATCCGCTGCCGGAAGCATATGAACTGGTCGAGGACGGTCTCATTACCAGCGACGATTTCCACGACTTCGTCTTTGGCAACTCGGTGCGGCTGTGGGGCACCCAGAACCCGAACTTCTTCGACGGGACACGGGTCGCCAAGGAGGCACGCGCGCTGCTGGGACAGACCCAGACGCGGGCCGCCGCCGAATAGGCCACACCCGAATGGCGGCGGGGCGCAGGCCGGCACTTCGCCGCCATTCCGCGGCATGGCCTGCGGCACCCGCTCGCCCGCGCAAGCCTCGCGCGAGGCGGCGCCGCTGCGGTTGTCGGTGTGCCAAAAGAACGCCACCCCCAGCGGACGTGCCAAGGTCGGCGGCCGGTGTACCCAGGCGCGCGGGCCGGTGTGCCAAGGTCGGCGGCCGGTGTGCCCAAGCTGGCCACCCCCCGCGGACGCCCCCAGCGGAGGTGCCCCTCCAGAGGGTCACGCTGCCGACCGGCGATCAGCCAAGCGGGCGGCCGCCCTACGCCGGATCGCACTGTCCCCTGCCGGTGAGCCGCCACGTTCCGGGCTTGCTGCGGCGCCAGGCTGCGGTACCGCGCTACGATACCAGAGGCTGGCCCGGAAAATCGCGTCAGTCAAAAATTGCGTCAGTCACCAGCACCATCTGCCGCAGAGTATCCATTGTGGACTTGTTGCCGGTCGATACTGACAAGTTATTATGAAATAATCTGTAATGAATCGGCGCCGCTTTCCCCGCCCGCCGCGCTCAGCGCAAAACCGCTGCCGCGCACCATTCCTTGCCTCTATCCCGACCATGAACAGACGCCGTCCGCCGATGGCCATTTAACGCGAGGAACCGCTGCCCCCGCGATAGCCAGGACGCTCCAGACATGGCAAGGGGGGCACCACAGTGGCTATGGTCCCCCTAGGCTGCGAAGCCTATGAAGCCGACCTTAGCCCGAGTACTGGCGGGCTCTGGAGATCGCCTCATCAAATGCCGAAAGCACCTGACGATGGCTGGAGTTGTCGTTCATGCTCTCGATATCGTTGAACCCGCGGCTCATTGCGACCGAAAGCAGGATCGTGTTCGCCCCTGACTGCGGTCCGTGCAGGTTCATCAGCCGAGCGGCGCCACGCAACGCACCGACGGCACAGCGCCGGCCATCGCGGGTCTCATACCGACGCTGGACCCAATCCTTCCGGTCCTCGATCAGCGCTCGGCCGATGGTCAGAACCTGCAGCGTCACCGCATCCGGCTGGCCGGCGGGCACCGGCTGAAATGCGTGCAGCGGCATGGACTTCTTAATCTGCGGCGTGCCCAGAGCAAAGTGGGTCAGGCGCGCCCAAATCGAAGGTTTTGTGGTCGTGGCGGTAGCGTTGCTTACATAACCAAGTCCATCAAACGGCATCGGTGCCTCCCATGGTTCCAGGGTGCCGGTCGTTAAACCACGTTTTTGCCCTGAATGTTTAGACCGCACGATAATTTGGCTGAAAATCATGACGGGGCCGGCCCTGTGCCGATGTCGAACCGTGCTATGAAATATCAAGCTGGCCATACTTGCCTATTCCGACGGCAGACTGTGCTTTCGCGGCATCATCTTCGCCGGCACCCTCAGGCATCCATCCCCGCCGGCACCCGCAGGTATCCATTCCCGCTCGCACCCGCCGGCGCTCATCTGCGCCGACACGCTCAGGCAGCGGCGGCGTCCCGACCTCGGACCAGACGCCTGCCTGTGGTCGTCCTTGTCGTTCTTGACCGCTGCAGCGGCAGCGTCCCAACCTCGGACCCGACGCCCCCGCCGCTCGCACCATGGAGCGCCGGATCAAGCAGCCCCCACCCGGACCCTTGGATCAGACACTCGGCAAACGCACGATGAAGCGCGCACCGAGCACACGCCCTGCGCCATCACGGCGGTTTTCAGCCGAAATCTGGCCGTGCAGCGCCTCGATGATCTGCCGGCTGATCGACAGCCCCAACCCGGAATGCTGCCCGAAGCTCTCCCCCTTCGGCCGTTCCGAGTAGAACCGGTCGAATATGTGCTCCAGGTTCGCGTCAGGAATCCCAGGCCCCTCGTCCTCAACGGACAGTTCCGCCATGGTGCCGGCCTCCCGCACGCGCACCGCGATCCGCCCGCGCGGCGGGCTGAAGGAGTGGGCGTTGCCGATCAGGTTGCGCAGCACCTGGACCAGCCGGTCCTCCACCGCCCAGACCTGAAGGCCGTTCGGGGGCGCGATCACCTCCAGCTTCGGGTCGTTGGCCTCGTCTCGGGTGGCTTCGTCGAGTTCCTGCAACGTGCGCAGGATCGGCACCACATCGACCGGCTGGGCCGTCACTCGCGACAACTCGGCATCCAGCCGCGACGCGTCGGACACATCGCTGATCAGCCGGTCCAGCCGCACCACATCCTGGGCGATGATCGTCAGCAACTGGCGCTGCCGGCTCGGGTCCTCGATCCGGCGCAGCGTCTCGATCGCGCTGCTGATCGACGACAACGGGTTCTTGATCTCGTGGGCGACGTCGGCGGCAAACCGCTCGGTCGCGTCCATCCGCTCCCACAACGCGGCCGAGGAATCGGACAGGGCCGAGGCCAGGGCACCGACCTCATCGTGCCGGCGCAGCAGCGACGGCGGCACGCTGCCGGAGCGGCCCCGTCCCTCCCGCATATCGGTCGCCGCCTCGGCGAGCCGCAGGATGGGGCGGGCGATCGTCAGCGACAGATACCACGACAACAGCACCGTCAGGGCCAGCGCCAGGCCAAACAGCGCCAGGATCGACATCCGCACGCTGAACAGGCTTTCGTCCACCTCCCGCGCCTCCCGCGTCAGGGAGATGATGCCGACGGTGTGCTTGTCGCGCTCCACGGGAACGGCGACGGTGACCAGCAGCCGGTTGTCGCGGGTCCGGCGGATATAGGGCGCGGTTTCATTGCTGTTGCCGGCGCTGTTGAGGCGCAGTTCCTCCTTCACATCCGGTTGCCAGTCCGGGCCGCCTGCCGAGGGCGTGGTATCGACCACGGTCGTGGGCGCCGCATGGGGCAGGAAGCCGAGCACGCGATCGTAGATCCATCCGATCGTTGCCAGCAGCGCCCCATGATCCAGGGGCGGCGGCAACGGTTCGGTGGTTATAGTGCCGCCAGGACCCTCCCGCATGCGGGAGTTGGCCAGGATCGTGCCATCCGGGGCATATAACCGGGCCTGGGCGTCGGGCGTCGGCTCCGTCAGGCGCCGCAGCAGCGACACGGCGACCTGCGGCACCAGTTTCGGATTGTCCGGATCGGTCGTGCGCACCGCGCTTTCGCCCAGGGCGCCGGCAAAAACGCGCGCCTGCTCGCGCAGCGCGGCGACCTGTGCCTCCAGCAGCCCGTTCTGATACTGATCGAGATACAGCAGCGCCACCACCAGCAGCGCCAGGGGCAATGCATTGACCAGCAGAATGCGCCGCAGCAGCGGCGACACCCAACGCTGGCGATACCGCTTGCGAGCGGCGGCCGTGCGCGAGAACCCCGTCAGGAGGCTGCCGTCAGGCAATCAATGCTCCTTGTAGCGGTAGCCGATACCGTAGAGCGTTTCGATCTGGGTGAACTCCTCCGTTCCGATCCGGAATTTTTTACGGATCCGCTTCACATGGCTGTCGATGGTGCGATCATCAACGTAGATGTTCTCGCCATAGGCGGCGTCGATCAGCTGATCACGGCTCTTGACCATGCCCGGGCGAGCGGCCAGCGCCTTCACCAGCAGGAACTCCGTGACCGTCAGCTGGATATCGTGGCCTTTCCAGATGCACTGATGCTTTGTCTCATCGAGCACCAGGTCGCCGCGCGTCATCACACCCCCGGGGGCAGTCCCGGACCCTTCCGCCTTGCTCGCTTCGTTGCGGCGCAACAGCGCGCGGATGCGCTCAAGCAGCAGGCGCTGGCTGAATGGCTTGGTGATGTAGTCGTCAGCGCCGAGACGCAGCCCCATCAGCTCGTCGACTTCCTCGTCCTTCGAGGTGAGGAAAATCACAGGCATGGTGCTCCGCTGCCTCAGGCGCTGCAGCAGCTCCATCCCGTCCATGCGGGGCATCTTGATGTCGAGCACGGCGAGGTCCGCCGGACGGGCGGTCAGGCCCTGGAGCGCACTCTCCCCATCGGTGAAAGTGCGCACTGTAAAACCTTCCTGCTCCAGCGTCATGGAAACACTGGTAAGGATGTTGCGGTCGTCGTCGACCAGGGCGATGGTCTGTTTCATCGTGTATTCCTCGAGGATCCCTGCACCACCATAGCAGGATATGGTGATCGATTGTGGCGGATTGCGGACGTGAGGTGAACGGAATATGGCATCTGAACCTGTCGATGAAGCAGCGGCACCGCCTGTCCCCGGCCCCAGGGGTCCGGCCCCCCAGTCTGCCATGAGCCAGTCGAGCACGGGCCAGTCTCAAGCGGGACCGACACCCACCGGACAAACACCCACCGGGGAGACACCCACCGGGCAGACGGCGGCCTGGCAGGCGCGCTGTCTGCTGCGCGCGGCGCGGAGTGGCAGCCTCGCAACGAGCGCGAACGGGCAGCCATTTGCCTCACTGGTGACGCCTGCCTGCATGCCGGATGGTTCGCTGCTGCTGCTGCTGTCGCGGCTGGCGGAGCATACACGTCATCTGATGGCCGACCCGCGCTGTTCGGTGATGGTAAGCGGGGTGGCAGAGACCGCTAATCCGCAAACCGCGCCACGCGTGACGGTAACCGGGGTCGCCGAGATGGTGGAAAATTCCGCCCTGAAAGCCCGGTATCTGGCGGTGCATCCATACGCATCGCTGTATGCGGATTTTGGGGATTTTGCCACCTGGCGCGTGGCACCGGCAGCAGGGATGCTGGTGGGCGGGTTCGCTCGGGCGTTCCGGATGAAAGCTGAGGACCTTGCGCCGCCGGCCGACGCCGTGTCGACAATTGCGGCGGCGGAAGCAGGGATCTTGGCGCACTGCAACCAGGACCACCAGGATGCACTGGTCGCCATCGCCGGCGAGGCCGGGGCCTGGCGGATGGTGACGGCGGATGTGGATGGGTTTGACCTCGCGTTGGGCGAACGGGTGGTCCGGTTCGCGTGGTCGGCGCCGGCCAAAGACGTCGGAGATGTGCGGCGCGAACTGGTGCGCATGGCAACCGCGGGGCGCGCCGGATAGCAATGCCGGCGCGTGGCGGGGGGCGCCTGCCGCCCTTCGTCGCGGACCGGGCAAGCGCGCAAGCGCGGGTACTCGCGACTTGCGGTGCGGGCTGTAGCAAAGTCGTGGGTGGCCGGGACGAGCCTGGCCATGACACGGGTATGATAAGTCGCCGGTGGTCGGAGTGACTTCGGCCATGAACAGTAGCGTCAAAGGCGCGCCTGGTCGCGACGGGCCCGGCCATGACACGAGCATCAAAGTCGCGGCGGTCCAGGACCAGCCCGGCTACGCGACGAGCACCAACACCGTGGGTCAGGGATCAACCTCGATGCCGAGCGCGGTGAGCAGGGCGAACTGCTGGCTGGCGTTGATCCTGAGGCGCGAGAAGCCGCCGAGCCGCAGCAGGTTAAGACCGCTGACTTCGGCGCCGGTCAAGTCCGCCCTGTCCAGTTTGGCGCCGTCCAGCAACGCCTGGAACAGATCGCAGTCGCGGAGGTCGACATCACTCAGGTCGGCTCGTTCCAGGTTCGCTTCCCGCAGCCTGCTGCCCGAGAGATCACAGGATTGCAGACGCAACTCCGCCAGATTGGCCAGCTCGAGATTGCAGCCGCGGAAACGAGCCCGCGTGGAAACCACCTTGCGGCTGTAAGCGTGACTGAAGTCCACCTTGGTGAAGGTGGCGCCAAGCAGATTACAGCGCTCCATCTCGATGGAGAACAGGTCGCAGCGGTCGAACGTGGCGAATGACAGGTCGCTCTGCGCGAAACGGGCGTCGCGCATGTCGCTGAAGGCGAAGCTGCACCCCTCGGGCTCACCGGTACGGTCGACGAAGACGCAATCCTGGAACACGGCTTCGCGCAGATCGGCGTGCGCGAACCGGCAGCGCAGGAAGCGGCAACGGGTAAAGCGGCCCCCGGCCAGGCCGGTGCTGATGAACGACGCATCGGCGAAGCGGCAATCCAGGAATACCGGTTCGTCGTACGCGCGCTCCTGCCAGTCGATATCGGCGAGGTCGGCTCCCTCGATCGGGGTTCCGTTGGTGAGATGGCTGTGCAGCGTTGCGGCGTCCATGGCGCGCTCCGGGAGAAATCCTGCGCTGCCGACCGGGCAGCCGCTTCATTCAAGGAATCAGATCGCCCGGCCGAAGCGGCCTGATCTTCGGCAGAATTCTCAGTCCGCGCTTCAGGTTCTCAGCGTATTCCCGCTTGTACATCAGCCCCAGGCGCCTAGCCATATAGGCCTCCTGCTGCGGCGTCGGGTGCTCCATCATGATCATGCCGCCTCCGGGCAGAATGCCATCGGTATTTGCGATATCGAGGCCATCATTCTCCTTCTCGATCCGATCCTGCGCGATCGTCTGCTCGGCGCATGCCAGTTGCTCGGCGCTCCATGGAGTCTCAGGCACGTGCTCCGGCTCCGCCGGCGCCCCCGGGTCCATTCGGGCCTCCGGATCCATTCGGGCCTCCGGGTCCATTCGGGTTCCCGGGTCCATCCGAGCCCCTTGGTCCATCCGGGCCTCCGGGTCCAGCCGCGCCCCTTGGTCCATCCGGGTTCCCGGGTCCATCCGGGCCTCCGGGTCCAGCCGAGCCCCTTGGTCGATCCGGGCCCCCGGGTCCATTCGGGTTCCCGGGTCCATCCGGGCCCCCGGGTCCATCCGAGCCCCCGGGTCCATCCGAGCCCCTTGGTCCATTCGGGCTCCCTGGTCCATCCGGGTTCCCGGGTCCATCCGGGCCTCCGGGTCCAGCCGAGCCCCTTGGTCCATCCAGTCTCCCTCGCCCTCCCAAGGCCCCTGGTTCTTCCAAGGTCCCTGGTCCGTTCCGGCCCCCGGGTCCATCCAGGCTCCCTGGTCCACCCGAGCTCCCGGGTCCATCCGGGTTTCCTGGTCCACCCAAGCTCCCTGGTCCAGGCATCGGATTCGTTCGGCGATGGATTGCAAGCTGGTTCCGGCCTTGCTCCCGGCCCAGACTTTGCCCCGGGGGCGCCCGACCGGCACGCCAATGGCCTTCGCCTGACGGCGTTCAAGAGCGCGGAGCATGGTGTCGAACGTCCGCGCGGCCGTCGCCGCCGCCGCGATATGGCGCGTTCCGCTGCCGTTCGGGCGCGCCAGGTTCATCCCGAGCCGCCAGCTGACACAGGCGGCCTGGTAGGCTGAGAGGGCCTGAACCGCGAGCATCACCTCGATCGGGTCGCGAGGGTTCGTCGCGGCCAGCGCGATGAGCGCGGCTTGCAGATGACGCTGCTGCGCAAGCTCCGTCTCGGGAGAATCGAGCGGATGTGCCCGCATCAACATCTGCACGGCGTCGGCCATGAACACCGGGTCGATTGGTCCGTCAGCCTGGAAGATGCTCTCGGGATCGTAGGCTGCCTCAACTGAGGCGTCGACCTGTGTATCTGACATGGAATACAACGTTCTTTTTATGTTCCTACTGATCGGGCACGTGGGCGGCACTGCTGCGACGCGCAAGGGGCTCCTGGCAATTATTTCGCTTTGGCAGGCGTATCTGGTTTGGCAGGACTATGCGGTCTGACTGTCCTGGCGTGCCCATGGGCGGCGAAAGCAACCGCAGGCCTGACAGCAGATCCCGCCGCGCGGCGTGGCCTGATGCTTCACCCGCGTATCTCTCCTGGATTTCCGCGCGAGCGTTGACCCGGCACCTGCGGCCCGTTCAATTGACCTCCGCCATTCCATCCGCCGGATCGCCGCCCACCCAGCGATACATCAAGTCATGAATTTGGAAAGTCCGTTGCGGCCGGTCGTTGGCGGCGCGGCCGATGTCACCGACGTCCGTATACGGCCGCAACCGCGGGACCTTCGCCGCAACCGCCGACGTAAACAAACCCCTCATCAATACGCGCGTTGCGAATGCCGGCCCGGCGATTTTATGAATGCCCACATTGCGAATGCCGGTCCCGGCGATCTTGTCGTGCAACGGATCCATCAGCTTCTCGTCGTCGGCGTGCCGCACCACCCATCCCGCGGCCGCGGAGATCGCCCATGCCGCTCCACTCCGGCCCTTCATCTGGCGGGTCCGCGCGTCTATGAGCAATCTTCGCGAGCAATGACGGACGCAGGAGACCCCACGGTGAGCGAGTCGCTGGAACGGGCGCACGAGACAATCCACGAGCATGCCGGTCATTCGGACCGCTGGGCACGCGGGGTGGCCGTCCTGGTCTCCTTCCTCGCGGCGGCGCTGGCGCTGACCGAGATCGGCGGCAAGGCGGCGCAGAACGCCTATCTAACGCACCACGTCGAACGTTCGAACGACTGGGCCTTCTTCCAGGCCAAGAACCTGCGCGCCGTGGTCCGCACGTCAGAGGCGGATATGCTGGCCAGCCTGCCCAATGCCGCCGATCCCGCGATCCAGGCCCGCATCAAGGACGCGAAGGACTACATCGACCGCATGCGCGACGACCCCGCGGGGGGCGACGGCATGAAACAGCTCGAGGTCAAGGCCCGCGAGCAAGAGATAGCCCGTGACGAGGCGTTCGAGCGCTACCATTACTATGAATATGCGGTGGGCGCCCTGGAGATCGCGATCGTCCTGGCCTCCGTCTCGGTCGTTACGCGCATGCGGCCGCTCGCTTTCGGCGCCGCCGTCATTGGTGGCCTTGCCGCGGTCGGCGCGCTTGGTGTGGCAACGAAACTGTTCTGATTTTCTTGACTTCCGCGTACCGGCTATGTCCAAGGGTCACGTTCCCGTGAAAGTGCCCCGCGATGCGGAAGACGTTCGAACCGCTGGATGACGTACTCATCGAGTGGGTGTTTCAGCCACTTTCCGATAGTATATCGTATCGGACGGGCCTGGCCCGAGGCGTTGCCGCATGCCTATGCCTCGACCTGGCGTCGCTGTCCTGGATCGTGTCGCGCGCGCCTGGATTATCGGACGACGTCGTGGCGTGGGAGGCGGGGAGCGCCTTCCTCGACATCTGCCTCGTGCTGCTCGGGCTTGCCGCGATGATCAGCCTGCGGACGCTGTTTCGCCGAACCGGTGCCAAGGTGCAAAATCCGCTGCGTTCGGCAATGCGGCCGCATCGGGCGATTGCGCTGGTGATGCTGGTGGCACAACTGGTGCGCCTGCAGCCGCGACTGGCGGACAGCGCGGACGCCGCCATGCTCCTGTTTGCCGCCTTGGCGCTGTATTTTGGGGCCTGTGCGGAACGGCCACCGGCGCGGCGGACCAGCGCGGCGTTTGTCCCAGCCGGATGAGCCACCGACGGACCCCGATCCTGATCGGCCGCGCCAGCCGGTGGCGCTACTCGCGGCCGGCGAGGCGGCGGAACTCCGCTTCCAGGGCGGCCGGCCCGGGATCGGTCAACCAGGCCGCCGGGTAATCCACCGCCTCGGCCAGTTGCAGCTTATAGATCTCACGCGGGATTTCCTCAGCGCCGAACTGCGCGAGATGCGCGGTCACGAACTGGGTATCCAGCAGCCGAAACCCGCCCAGGCGCAGCCGCGCAACCAGATGCACCAGAGCAACCTTGGAGGCATCGCGGGCGAAGCTGAACATGCTCTCGCCGAAGAACGCGCCCCCCAGGGCGACGCCGTAAAGTCCCCCCACCAGCGTGTCGCCGATCCAGGTCTCGACCGAATGGGCGTACCCCATGCGGAACAGGTCCGTGAACAGGCGTTCGATCTGCGGGTTGATCCAGGTATCGGTTCTGTCAGGCAACGGTGTCGCACAGCCGGCGATCGTGCCGGGAAAATTGCGGTCCGCCGTGACGGTGAAGGTATCGCCCAGCAGCGTGCGCAGCAGCCGGCGGGAGAGGTGGAAGCGGTCCAGCGGCAGCACCCCGCGCTTGATCGGGTCGAGCCAGAACAGCTTGTCTCCGGCGCGGCCCTCCGCCATCGGGAACAGCCCGTGGCGGTATGCGCGCAGCACAAGGTCCGTCGTGACTTCCACCGAGCGTCGGGACATGATCGTATAGTGATGCCTGGCAGGGCGGATTGGAAGAACGGATTGGAGGGGCGATGCGATGCTGACGATCAGGCACCTCGATCATCTCGTGCTGCGGGTGAGGGACCTGCGGACGGTGATGGCGTTCTACACGGATGTGCTGGGGTGTTCGGTGGAGAAGGTTCAGGAATCCCTGGGCCTCTACCAGCTTCGCGCGGGCGGCGCGCTAATCGACCTGGTGCCGGTTGACGGACCACTCGGGCTGAAGGGCGGGGCGGCGCCGGGCGCGGAGGGCCGCAACCTCGACCATTTCTGTCTGCGGGTGGAACCGTTCGACGCCGACGCGATCATCGCCCACCTGAGGGCGCATGGTGCCGATCCGGCGCCTGTCGCGTCCCGGTACGGTGCCGAGGGTCAGGGGCCATCGATCTACGTGCCGGACCCGGAGGGTAATGTCGTGGAACTGAAGGGGCCGCCCGACTAGGCCGCGGCCCGCTGGTCGGCGTGACCGGTCGCCGCTGCTGGTCTCCGGTGCTGGTCGCCGCACGCTGGTCGCCGCACGCTGTCTCCGGTGCTGGTCGCCGCGCGCTGGTTCTCCGGTGCTGGTCGCCGCACGCTGGTCTCCGGTGCTGGTCGCCGCACGCTGGTCTCTGGCCCGAACCTGCCGCCCGACGGACTTCGACCGGGCGCACTGGCGGCCGAACGATCTTGGCCCCGGCCTTGCGGTTTTCGACGGTCCGCGGAAGCTTCGCGAGCGCATGCCGCGTCGCCGGAGCGGCTTCAGGCCGACCGACAACGATCGCCCGCCTGCTCCGGTCTAGCCGCCATGCGGCGCGGGACTGGCGGCCGGGTCGGCGGCCGCCGCAGGTTTGTCGCCCGGAACCGCGGGCCCGCCGTTGATCTGGCCCGGAGTTGCGGCTCCGGCGCCGGCCGGGGTGGACGCCGCGGGCCTGGACGCATCGCCGGCGACCGCGGGCTGGGCAGCACTCGAGCCAGCGGGTCCTCCGGCGGCGGGTGTCGCCGCGGCGCCTCCGGAGGCGGCCGCAGGCGGCGTTGATGAGGTCGCCTGCGCGGCGCCTGGCGTTGATGCGGCCGCCTCGGCGGCGCCGGGCGTTGATGCGGCCGGTTGCGCCGGCTGGGACCCCGCGGCCGCCGGCTGGGACCCGGTGGTCGCGGCGGGAGCCGCCGACTGCCCGGTCGGTTGATCCGCTTGCGGCCCCGTGCCGGCCGTGCCGCCCGTCGCGGTGGCCGGCTGAGCGTCACCCGGCTTTGCGGCGGCCGGCCTGGCCTCGGCCGCTCCATCGGTCCTGCCGGTTTCGCCGGCCTTGGCCAGGTTCGACGGTGGCACCGTGTAGTCAGGCACCACCCGCGCCTGAACGCCGGCGATCACCAGCACCTTCTGGCCGAGCGCCAGCGGCGTCTTGTCTTTCTGCGTCACACTGACCAGATCGCCGTTCGGCTTGCGCACGATGTATTCGAACGCCTCGGTATCGGCGGTCGCATGCTCCACCGCCGATCCGCCGAGGCCACCGACCAGTGACCCGCCCAGCGCCGCGAACGCGCTCGCCGGTCCGGTGCCTAGCTGGGCGCCGGCGATACCGCCCGCCGCACCGCCGGTCACCGTGCCGACCGTCCCCGCCGCGCTGACCGCCACCTTGCGCACGCCGACGACGATGCCCTGCTCCACCTTGTTCGCCTGCTGTGCGGCGTTGCTCGCATAGGTGTCGGGCGAATAACTCGGTCCGCACCCGGACAAACCCGCCAGCACCAGCACCGGGATCAGGAAACGGTATGTCAAGCCGCCAGCTCCTTCGATCGACGGGCTCGTGGTAGCCGATGCCAGGGGTAATGTCACAGGCGTTTGAAGCATGCCGGAGCGGCACCCTTCACCACGGCCGCGTCCGGAGCTAGCATGGCCGGCATGACCGACACCCCTGCCAAGCGCGGCCTCGCCCGCAACACCGCCAACTACGGCGACCGGGATTTCGCACTGTATCTGAGGCGGTCCTTCGCCAAGTCGATGGGCTACTCCCAGGCGATGCTGGACCGCCCGGTGGTGGGGATCGTCGACACCGGGTCGGCCTACAACAACTGCCACCGCACGGTGCCGGAGCTGATCGAGGCGGTGAAGCGCGGCGTCCTGGGCGCCGGCGGTCTGCCGATGCCGTTCCCCACGGTGTCGCTGTGCGAGCCGTCGCTGTTCCCGACCTCGATGCACTACCGCAACCTCGCGGCACTGGATACCGAGGCGATGCTGAAGGCGCAGCCGATGGATGCGGCGGTGCTGGTCGGCGGCTGCGACAAGACCGTGCCGGCGCAACTGATGGGCGCCGCCTCGGCCGACGTGCCCTCGGTGCAGCTGGTCACCGGCCCGATGCTGGCGACCCCGTTCCAGGGCGAGCGTCTGTCGGCCTGCACCGACTGCCGCCGCTACTGGGCCGCGTACCGCGCCGGGACGGTGACCGAGGAGCGCATCGCGCAGATCGAGGGCCGCCTGGCGACGACCGCGGGAACCTGTGGCGTGATGGGCACCGCCTCGACGATGGCCTGCCTGGCGGAGGCGCTGGGCATGGTGCCGCTGGGCCAGGGCTCGATCCCGGCGGTGCACGCCGACCGGTTGCGGGCGGCCGAGGAAGCCGGCGCGCTGGCGGTGCGGCTGATCGCGAACCCGATCCGGCCGTCCCAGATCATGACCGCGCACGCCATCGAGAACGCGCTGCGGGTGCTGCTGGCGCTGGGCGGTTCGACCAACGCGCT
>DASWON010000449.1:0-17958 GCA_036398735.1 Rhodopila sp. | reverse complement strand
CATGACGCCCCGCGAAGCGGGGCGCTCGCTGGCCATCAGCGCCATCAGCGCCATCATTGCCGCCCTCGGCTGCCACGCCGCCCCACCGGCCGGGCCGCTCGCGGTCCAGCGCACGCCGCTGACGACCGCCGGCGCCCTCGTGGCCGCGGTCGAGCAAGCCGGCACGCTGTACCTGTTCGCCCCCGAGCGCGCGACGATCGAGCACGCCGGCGCGCTGGTCGCGCGGATCCCGGCGCCCGACGGCGCGTGGGCCGAGGCCGGCACGATGCCCGCGCTCGACGAGCCGGGCACCTGGGTCGTGGCGCGCACGGCCAAGGGCAGCGTCTGGCGGATCACGACGACCGGCGAGCTCGAGCCGATCCACGATCTGCTGAAGCTGGCGCCGCACGTCCGGTCGCTCGCCGCCGCCGGCGGCACGCTCGGCCTCACGCTCGACGACGGCGTCGCCGTGTTGCAGCACCGCGATCAGCTCGAGCGGTTCGCCGGCGACAATCTCGGCGAAATCATCGCGGGCGCCGGCCGGGTCGCGATCCGCCGCGGCCCGGTGGTCGACGTCTGGGACCTCGCCGCGCGCCGCCAGGCCCGGCTCACCGTCCCCACCGCGATCGCCGCCGGCTTCACCGCGCCCGCCACCGGCCGCGGCCGGCTGATCGTCGCCACGCCCGAGGCGCTGTTCATCGAGGCGCCGGCGTCGCCCGCCGGCGCGCTGCACCGGCTCACCTCCGCGGCGGTGAACACAGGATGCGTGCTCGCCCAGAGGGCGGACAGACGGGAGCGAGCGACCTCGAGATCGCGCGCCGCCTTGTCCCGGGCAACCTGGCCGCCGGAGCGTGCGACCTGGGCGCGGCCGCGCTCGAGCGGTGAGACCTGCCCGGCACTGACGCGTTCGGCGACCGCGTCAAAAAGCTGTCGTTCAAGCCTGAACCCGCTGTCTGCGAGTTCGACCCGACGCTGGGCCGCCAGCACGTCGGTGAAGGCTTTCGCGGTGGCGACGAGCACGTCCAAACGCCTGGCCTCATAATCCCAGGCCGCGAGGCTTTCGTCGAGACGACCGAGGCGAACCCGCTTGGCCCGTTTGGCGCCGAGTTCCACCACCTGAGACAAGGAGATGGTCATTTGAGCGTCGCCGAAGCCCCGCCGCGCCCGGGCCCCCCCAAAGTCCTCGGTAAGCGCCTCGATCTCTGGATTGGGTGGACGATCGGCCTGCAATGTGCGGGCCTCGGCGGCCCGCGTCTCGATGGAGAACGCCGCGAGATCGGGGTTGTGAACCAGCGCCAGGGACACAGCGGCCTGCAACGACAGCTCGCCGTCCGGCTCGCGTGGCAAAACGGGCGCCGCCGCTCGATGCAAACCGGGCTGTGCAACGGGAATCGGCTGGGCCTGCGGGGCGGGGCCCGGCGATACTGCGGTTGGAACGGCTCTGGTCGGCCTTTCGTCCCCGCAGGCGGCGAGAGCGAGCGCCATGCAGGCGCCCACTGCTCGCAGCAGTGTATGTGACATGGATAGCCTTCATGCTGAGGTGCGCGGCAGACGCAGAACGTCCGTCGGTTGCGGCAGCCGTCGGAGACGGCAGTGCTCAGGTCTCGAAGGCAGGTCTACAGAAGGAGGACGACCGTCCTGTGCCAGCGGCCCACGCCGAGGACGGCTTCGGCGGCCCTGAAGACCAGCGGGATGGATTCCGCCGGCACGAAGAGCGCCAGAAGCGCCAGGCCGAGAGCGCAGATAAGTGCCGCCGGGGAACGGTCGCCGGGTCCAGATGCCGACCCGTCGGAGTGGTCCGTCGTCAGGTACGACGGCCGCAGGTCCTGTCCGAATCGGGCGCCATCGCCGTCGTTACCGCTGAAGCCGCGCGGCAGGTGGACAATTTCGAGAGTCTCGTGGGCGGGTACCGGCGACTGCGCACGCTGCGTGCCGGGGACCGCGAGCAGCAGGTACAGAAGCGAGACGATGGCCAGTGTCCACAGATAGGCTGTGGACCGCGTGCCAGGAACCGCCCGGAGCCTGCAGGGGACCATGGCGGCTTGCATTAGCGGAAGCCGCGGCCGGCGGTTGCAGTCAGATTCGAAGCGGCGCGGGCATGATTGCTGGCTGTTGCGCCGATCCTTGCAGGATTGGACGCCATGAGTCGCCCGCGCCACGACCTGGGCGACGCTGATGATTCGGCCAGGTTCGGAAGGCGATCCTTCATGCGGAGAGTATGAAACCTCTAGCGGCTCGAGGTGCAAGAGGAAATCTACGGGCCGGGCGGAATTTCCAGATCGTGGACGGATGGCGGCTCGCTGGCATGAGCGTCCGTGAGGCAATGCCCGTGGTCATGGTCCGCCAGCGTGGCGAGGATACGGCAGTCCGCCGGCGCGCCGCGGCACCCGGTCATGACCATGTGGCTCAACTCCGCCTGCAACGCCTGGAGCCGCTTGAGCTTATTCTCAACGTTGGCCAACTGGGCGGAAGCGATTTGATGCGCCGCCTCGCAGGACGCCTGATCCCCTTTACCGGACAAATCGAGCAACGAGCGGATGGCCTCAAGCGGAAAGCCGAATTCGCGGGCGTGCCGGATGAAGTCGAGCCGCGTGAGATGGTCCTGCCCGTAGGCCCGTTGGCCCCCGGAGGTGCGGGCGGGCGCCGACAGCAGGCCAACCTGCTCGTACCAGCGAATCGTCGGCACCTTGCAGCCGGTCTGCCGGGAAAGCTCGCCGATGGACAACGTCTCTTTGGTCATCATCATTTCTAGCACTTCAAGGCTTGAACCTCCAGTGGCTAGAGGTCCCATGTTCAGTGGACAGACATCTGGAGCATCCGGATATGGATGGCACTCTACGCGCGACAACCACCGGAGATGGCGCCGAGATCATGTCCTGGCGCGTGACAGGCATGGACTGCGGCGCCTGCGTGTCCAAGCTGGAGACGGCCGTCAGGCGGTTGCCCGGCATTACAGACGTGCGGGTGAACCTGATGGCCGAGACATTGACGCTCAGCCGGGCAGTCGACGGGACGGAGGCCGAGGCGGTCGAGCGCCAGGTTGCAGCACTGGGCTACCGGGCGAGCCGCATCGGGGAGGTCGCGGCACCTCCCGCTGCTACGGATGCAGGCGGTTGCAGGGATGGCGACCACGGCGGCAAGGCGCCCGAGCACCTTCCTCATGCTCATGCGCGGGATGCCGCCGACGTCCCGTGGTGGCGTAGCGCCAAGGCATACGTTGTCGCGGCGCTCGGCGTCCTGGTCGGCCTGGCCTGGGTGTTCTCGGTCGCATTTCCGCGGCAAGGTTACTGGATCTACCCGGCGGCGACAGTCGTTGCGGTCGTGCCATTCGCCCGTAGGGCCGTCGCGCTGGCCCGAGCGGGCAGCCCCTTCTCGATTGAGACCCTCATGTGCGTCGCGGCTCTTGGCGCGGTGGCGATCGGAGCGGCACATGAAGCCGCGGTGGTTGTCCTGCTCTTTGCTGTGGGCGAACTCCTTGAGAACGTGGCGGCGGGTCGGGCACGGGCGGGCATCCGCGCCCTGGCAGGGCTCATTCCCCGGACGGCGCGGCGCGAGGGCGCCGGCGGTGCTGTGGCGGAAATCCCGGCGGAGCGGCTCGCGATAGGAGACATTGTGCAAATCCGTCCCGGTGATCGGGTGCCCTCTGACGGCATGATCATCGAGGGTACGTCGGCGCTCGATGAAAGCCCGGTCACCGGCGAAAGCGTGCCGGTCCCGCGTGGTCCAGGCGAAGCCGTGCTGGCCGGTTCTGTCAATGCTGATGCCGGGTTGCTCCGGGTACGCACGACGCGTGGCGCGTCCGACAACACCGTCGCCCGCATTGTGCGGCTGGTCGAGGAAGCCGCGGCTTCGCGGGCACCGACTCAGCGCTTCGTCGAGCGCTTCGCCGAATGGTGGACTCCGGCGGCCATGATCGCCGCCGTCGTCGTGATCCTTGTCCCGCCCGTGCTGTTCGGCGGCGACTGGTTGACCTGGACCTACCGCGGGCTCGCCCTGCTGCTGATCGCCTGCCCGTGCGCCCTGGTGATCTCGGTGCCGGCGGCCGTCGCATCCGGTTTGTCTGCCGGGGCCCGTTTCGGGTTGCTCGCGAAGGGCGGCGCCGTGCTGGAGGCGATCGGGGCGGTCCGCACGGTTGCCTTCGACAAGACGGGTACGCTAACCCGAGGCTACCCCCAGGTCACCGATGTGGTGCCGCTGGCCGCCGGATCCGACGAACGATCGCTGCTGCAGCTGGCGGCGGCCGTCGAGCAAGGGTCGTCGCATCCGCTCGGCCGGGCGATCCTGGAGCGGGCAGCCACCATGGGGATTGCGCTTCCGGAGACCACAAACGCCCACGCCGTTCCGGGTCGCGCCGCGCAGGCAACGGTCGAGGGAAGGCTGGTTGGTGTCGGAAGCCCGCGCCATGCCGCCGCCGGTGTCGGGCTTGGCGCAGACGCCGGGCAGGCAGAATCGCTGGAGGCGGACGGCAAGACGGTCGTGGTGGTCCTGGCCGACGGCGTAATCCTTGGACTGATCGCGCTGCGGGACGAACCACGGGCGGATGCCATCGAAGGCATTGCCGCCCTCAAGCGCATGGGCGTCGACGTGATGATGCTGACCGGCGACAACGAGCGGACCGGGCGGGCGATCGCGGCGAGGCTGGGTCTGGAGGTTCGCGCGCAACTGCTGCCCGAGGACAAGTTGAAAGAGATCGCCCGACTCAAGGCGCGGGGCACGGTCGTCATGGTTGGCGACGGCATCAATGATGCCCCGGCGCTGGCGGCAGCTTCCGTCGGCGTTGCGATGGGCGGCGGAGCGGATGTCGCCTTGGAGACCGCCGACGCGGCGCTGCTGCACGAGCGAGTCGCAGGTGTCGCCGGATTGGTGGACTTATCACGGTCCACGCTCGCCAACATCCGGCAGAATGTCGGAGTCGCGCTGGGCCTCAAGGTCGTCTTTCTGGTGACCACGCTCGCCGGGATCACCGGGCTGTGGCCCGCGATCCTAGCCGACACGGGTGCGACCGTCCTCGTCACGCTCAACGCCTTGCGGCTGCTGCGCTGGGTGCCGGCGGTCCAGGGCGTGTCGCTCACGAACCGCCCATGAGGGCAACGTCCGGCTCCGTCCGGCCGCCTCGAGCGCGTCCATGATGAGCTGCTCCGCCGTCACGCCGCGGTCGACACTTGCTGCGTGCGGTTGCAGCCAACCTCTCCCCGAAGAGGTCAGTCAGCGCCCGCCGCCGGTCTTCGTTTCTGGCGCCTGCGCCGCCTTGCGCGGCCACGGCTCCGCGACGCCTCTTCTGGACGACACATTCTGGATTTGTGACGTGACCGACGATGACGGCCTCGGCCGGCAAGGTTGTGGCGGTGCGGGCCTGCGCGCCTCGGCCCCGTCCGCCGTGACGATGACGCTGTCGACGACAACCGCCGCATTGCCGGCTTGGCCGGTCGCCGCACTTGGACACATGTCTGACGTCTCGTCCTCCCGTCGCTCAGCATGAGCCAACGGGCCTGGCACCATGCCGCTGATGGCCACACGCAAGGCCTTGAACAGGACCTCCCGACTATTCAGGCTGGCAGATGGGTGTGCTGGTTGAGGTATTCCCGCAGTTTCTTCAGCGACAGGTGCGGACTGGCGAGCGGCAAGTCGCGGGTCACCGGGGCCGGCCCCGCACTGGGGTGCTCACTCTCCCCGCGCTGCGACAGCGGTTGGTTGCCCGTCGGCGTTCCCCAGATACCCGGAAACGAAGCTACTCATACCGGCCAGCCGGATTATTGACGCTTCAGCGACGCGACCGGTGGCCGGCTGTTATCTCATTGGTCGTCGATACCGAGAGGTCTCACGACCCGCGCTTCTCTCCGACCGGACCCTAGGCGGCGCTGAGCAGCGTCGCCAGGCGCCGCTCGTATGTGTGTTCGGCCATCACGCGCCGCCGGCCCATGTCGCCAATCCTCGCGGCAATCTCCGGCTCTCGCCGCAACCGGACATACAGGTCGTTCAGTTCATCGGCATCGCGGTAGACCAGGATCTCGGCGCCTGGTTCGAAGCAGCGCGCCAGATCGGGCTGATCGTCGGAGACCACCGGGGTGGCGCTGAGGTACGGGTCGAAGTGCCGTTGGTTGAGACCGTCCCGGACGTTGTCCTCGTTGCGGATGTTCAGCGCGCAAAGATGCGAACGGTAGATCGACGCGAGTTCGTCGATGCCCACCTGACGCGCATGAACCGTGTGATGGGCCGGCGGTGACTTGGCCCAGCCGGCGCCAAACAGCTGCATCGGCGTGCGGACCCGTTCGACCAGAGCCCGGCGATCCGGCGTCGGGGTCGCGACGAACACCATGTCCTGCGATCGCGATGCGGGATCGCCGATGCCATGGTCAAGTCGCGGATTTGCCGCGTGCGGCAGATACAGGCTCGGCGTCGCCCAGCCGAACTGGCGGTGGGCTGCAAGCAGACCGCTGTCGGTGTAGCCGACCGCGTCGAACAGCCCTGCAGCGCATGCGCTCGCGGCGGCGAACACGTCACCAACCCAGCCGATCAGCGGCGGTCGCCCGGCCAGGCTGGCGACATGGCGTAGAATAGCCAGCGGCATGTGGTACGGCGCAATCGCCAGGATCAGGTCGGGCTCGAAGCGTCTGATGGCGCCTGCCAGACGCGTCGCCAGCGGCGCGCCGGCCCAACGTGCCAGCAAAAGCCGTTCGATCGACCGGTTCAGCCCGGGATGGCGGGTTACGCCGAACGATACCTCGTGGCCCGCCGCACGCAGCCCCGCGATGCAGTCCTCCGGCCAGTGAACGATGCCGCCGCGCTTGCCGAGGACGAATATTCGCAAAACCCATCACCGTTATCGTTGGCCGCCAAGGCTATGGACCCACTTCAGGCGCTGCAAGCACGGACAGTAGACGGCGGCATGGCCGGGGAGCGGACGTGCCCGAGGCTTGCCATTAAGCCCAGCGCCACCCAGGACGCGGGGCTTTCGGGCTTTGACCAGTGGCTGTCAGCCATCCTTGACCGCGCCGACCAGCGCCTCGGGACAACGCGCCGGATCGACGCAAACGTTTCCATCCGGCCGAACCAAGCAACACCAGCCGCAGGGTGCCAGACCAGTCTCGCGCAACGTGTCGGGCACCCCGGTCGGCGGGCCGCCGCCGAAAGCCTGCTACGTCCGGATGGGCACCTCGGCGATCGCAACATCCAGCCACCCGCGCGGATCGAACCGCGCGGTGTCACCAAGGCGCAGCAGCACAGTCGTCGTGTCCGACTCGATGATCGCCGGCCCCGCGATCCGCTGTTCCGCAGCCAGATCGAGAAAATCGAACACCGGCACCTTGATCCAGCCGCCGATGTGCACCCGCCGCACCGCCTTCGGCCGGGTGGCCGCGGCAGCCGCGCGTGACACCGCCGCGTCCGTCGCCGGTAACCGCCCGATCACCGACAGACGAGCGTTGACCAGCACGACCTCCTGGTCTCGCAACGCGTAGGTGTACAGACGCTCGTGCGCCGCGTGGAACCGCTCGGCCAGGGTTGCCGCCAGGGCAGGGGAGCCCCATTCGACATCATCAAGCGGAACCGCGATCTCGAACACCTGCTCGCCATAGCGCATATCGGCGGACCGATGCAGCGTCACGGTGCCGTCGAACCAGGCCAGCCGCGCCTTGCCTTCCGTCTCCATCGCGGCGAACGAGGCTTTCAGGCCGTCGGTGTCAATGCCGGCCGTCTGGCCCTGGCTGCGGCTGAGTTCGATGCGCAGGTCAGTGTTCAGCATGCCCCAGGCGGACAGCACCGATGCGGCCACCGGGACGGCGACCCGGCTGATGCCCAGTTCCGCGGCGACGGCGGTGATGTGCAGCCCGGCCGCACCGCCGAATGCCAGCAGCGTGTAGCCGCGCGGATCGACGCCACGGCGCACGGTCGCCACGCGAACGCCGTCCGCCATCCGGCTGTTGACGACGCGATGAATCCCGGCGGCAGCCTGTTCGGTCGGCATGCCCAGTTCGGCCGCGAGCTTAGCCGTCACGCTTGTGGCAGCCTCCAGGTCGAGGCTGCGCCGACCACCGAGAAAGTTCGCCGGATCGAGATAGCCCAACACCAGATTTGCGTCGGTGACGGTTGCGGATGTGCCGCCTTGGCCATAGCAGGCCGGTCCCGGGACCGCGCCGGCGCTCTCCGGCCCGACCGTCAGCAGTCCGGAGCGGTCCAGTTTGCCGATCGACCCGCCGCCGGCTCCCAGCGTGACGATGTCGAGGCTGGGCAAGGCGATGCGCGCACTGGCGACGGATTTGTCGCCCGACAGGGTTGGCTGACCGTCGCGCACCACGGCGATGTCGGTGGAAGTGCCGCCCATGTCGAAGCCGATGATGTCGGGCGCGAGGCCCTTCCGGGCGAGGGCCACCGCGGCGGCCACGCCACCCGCCGGACCGGACAGGGCGGTGCCGGCGGCCAGCCGTGTTGCCTCCGCCACCGAGGCGACGCCGCCGTGCGACAGGATGACCAGCAGTTCGCCATCGTAGCCAGCCTCGAGCAGCCGCGACTGCAGCCGTCCGAGATAGTTCTGGATCACCGGTCCCACCGCCGCGTTGGCGACGGTCGTGGAGAACCGTTCGAACTCCTTGATCTGTGGCAGGACATCGGATGAGGTCGTGACGTAGACATCCGGCAGGCTGACGCGCACCGCCTCCGCGGCCCGCTGCTCATGCACCGGATTGCACCATGCGTGCAGGAAACAGATTGCCACGGCCTGTACATCGGCCTCACGCAGGCGGGTAATCGCGGCCTGCAGCGATGCGGGATCCAGGGCGGTCTCGACCGAGCCGTCGGCTCGCACCCGTTCCGTCACCGGCAGCCGCAACCGGCGCGGCACCAACGGGACCGGCGGCGTCATGCGCAGGTTATAGCGCTCCGGCTTCAGGCCCTCGCGCATTTCGATGACGTCGCGATGGCCTTCGGTTGTCAGCATGCCGACGCGGGCGGTCTTGCCTTCGAGCAGGGCGTTGGTGGCGACGGTGGTGCCATGCACGATGCGCGAGGTGCCGCGCAGCAGGTCGGCCGTCGTCAGCCCGAGCCGTTCCGCGGCCAGCGCGATGCCGTCCAGCACGCCGTCGGACTGGTCTGCTGGCGTCGTCGCCGCCTTGGTGATGATCGTGTCACCGGTGGCGGTGGTCACGACGATGTCGGTGAAGGTGCCGCCGACGTCGATGCCGATGGTGGTGCTCATGCGGACAGGCTGAACCGGCTGCCGATGGCGCAGCTTACGGGTCTCTCAGGCACCTCCTGTCTGGATGTCTTCAGGGTGCTGGCGCCGCGGCGGTGCATCGGGGTCAGATGGCCGATGTTGAATTGCTTAGGGTCGGTCATGATATCGTCCAGACAGATCTGTAGGGCCGGGGCCAGGTGAAACTCCACCGCGCAGCGCGTGCGTGTTCTCCGTGCCGGTGACTTCCTGAGCGCACAGGAACGGATCACGCCAGGCCTTCCGCGCGGTCTGCTGCACGGGCGGCCGGATCACGTGAGGCCGGATCGCCCCAACCCCCGCCGCCGCCGGATAGGACATGGATCACGCTGCCGGATGGCACCGGCACGTTGATCTCCTTGCTTTTCAGCTTCCGCGGCGGTGCATCCGGGGCCAGCAGCGTGTAGTCGTGCGGTGCTCCGTCCATGCCGCCGCCGATGCCGCGGGCGCCGTGCACGACCCCCTCGCCGGCGGTGTTCGCAAACGTGGTCCCGTCTGCTTCGACACGCAGGCGCATATCGCCACCGACCCCGCCGCGATACCGCCCGTCGCCGGCTGATCCCGCCCGGTACTCATGCGTCTCGAAAACCAGCGGGAACCGGGTTTCCGCGACCTCGATGCTGCCGAACTTGATGCCGCCGGCCGAGTGCCACTCGCCGATCGTCGAATATCCGTCGCCTGCCGCCGATCCGCCGCCGCCGGGACGCGCCTGGAACAGGTGCCAGATGAAGCGGCGCCCGGTACGCGGGTCGCTGCCGTTCAGCGCGATCCGCAGCCGGCGGCCCCAGCCGCCCATCGCCCGCTCCGGACAGGCCTGTGCCAGCGCCACGATGATCGCCTCGATGATCTCGTTCGAGCAGTGGCTGGTGCACATCGTCACCGGCGCACCCTCGCGCGCCCAGACGATGGTGCCTTCCTTCAGCTTGACCGTCAGCGGCCGGAAGGCGCCCTCATTCTTGGCGATGTCGGGATCGAGCAGGAACGCGAACGCCATCGCCACGGCCGACTGAGTGTTGGCGTGGGAGGAGTTGATGAACCCGGTGACCTGTGGATCAGACTCCGTCAGGTCGACGGTGACGTCGCCGCCCCGCTTCGTGACCCGCGCGCGGATGACGATGTCGGTCTTGTCGAAGCCGTCGTCGTCCAGCGTCGCCTCGCCGAGGTAAACGCCGTCGGTCCAGGCCGAGACGATCTGACGGGCGTGGCGTTCGGCGGCGTCGAGCATCGCCTCGACGGACTCGGTCAGGACCCCGGCGCCGAACTCCGCGATGACCGAGGCCAGCCGCTGCTCGCCCAGCCTGGCCGAACCGATCTGTGCGGCAAGATCGCCACGGAAATCGCGTGGGTGGCGGACGTTCAGCGCCAGCATCTCCAGCAGATCCTCGCGCAGGACGCCGTTCTCGGTCAGCCGCATCGGCGGCAGCCGCAGCCCCTCGTGCCAGATCTCCGTCGCCGCGGGGTTGTAGGCGCCGTGCGTCGCGCCGCCGATGTCGGAATGATGCGCCCGGACGACGGACCAGAACATCAGCGTCGGTCCGGCGAAGACCGGCACGAACACGGTCAGGTCGGGCAGATGCGAACCGCCGCGATAGGGGTCATTCAGCAGGTAGACGTCATTCGGCGCCGGGTCGGGAAAGCGCTCGGATAATGCGTTGGCCGCCCACGGCATTGCACCCACATGCACCGGAATATGGTCCGCCTGGGCCACGAGGCGACACCGCGCATCGATCAGCGCGATCGAAAAATCTCGCGATGAATTCAGGATCTGCGAGTAGGCGGTGCGCAGCATCGCCTCCCCCATCTCCTCGGCGATGGCGTTCAGCCGATGTTGCAGGACGGCGATGGTGATCGGATCTGTCATGACGTTGATGGTGACGCATCCGCGCACATCAGGGAAGCCGGTTTCTATCTCGGATTCGTGATCTCGGACGGTCGGGAAACGTGCCCATCATCCAAGAATGCGATGGCCGCGACTTTGTTCGCCGGGCGATCGGACGAGCAGTGCGTGACGGGCCAGCGGCCTCGCGAATGAAAGAATTCGGAGGAACGGCCACGATGATCAGGACACCGCCGGGCTGGGGCGCGGACATGCTGACCCAGGCCTATCAGTCGATTACCACCGCTGGCACCGCCGCCGCGTCGGACTGGCCGGAGCGTGGGACGACAATGCCCACCGTGCGCGGGATCGGACTGGCTGACCTGCGTTGGGCGCTTGAGCGCGGACTGGAGGATTTTGGCGCCTCCCGCACCGACGTGATCTTTCTATGCCTGGTCTACCCGCTGGTCGGTCTGCTGCTGGCGCGGGTGGCGTCCGGCTACGACATGCTGCCGCTGGTGTTTCCGCTGGCGTCCGGCTTTGCCTTGATCGGGCCGCTGGCCGCGGTCGGCCTGAACGAAATGAGCCGGCGCCGTGAACAGGGCCAGGCTGCCGGGCTAGCAGCCGCCTTCGGCGTGTTCCGCTCACCGGCGATCCGAGGCATCGCTCTTCTCGGCGGGATATTGATCCTGACCTTCCTGCTCTGGCTGGTGCTGTCAAACGCGATCTATGACCTGACGTTGGGACCGCGGCCGCCGGCCTCGCTGAGCAGCTTTGCGCATGATGTGGTCTTCACGCCGGCCGGGCGGACGATGGCGCTTGCCGGCATCGGCATGGGTTTTGTCCTGGCGGTCATGGCGATGACGATCAGCGTGGTGTCGTTCCCGATGCTGCTCGACCGCAATGCCCGCCTGGACACCGCGATCAGCACCTCGGCACGCGTTGTCGCGCGCAATCCGATGACGATGGCGGTCTGGGGATTGATCGTCGCCGCCAGCCTCGCTCTCGCGTCGATCCCCTTGCTGCTCGGCCTGATCGTCGTCATGCCGGTGCTTGGGCACGCCACCTGGCACCTCTATCGTCGTGCCGTGCCCGGCTAGCCCGTGTGCGCTCGGAAATCCACCTCGGTTGGGGAGGCGGGCCGGCGACTCAAGGTCCCTGGGGTCGTCTGCCAACGTGAGGGCGGAGGTTGTGCCGCCTCGGTAGGACCGGCGGCACTCATCCGGTTCCATGCAACGGGACGGAATCAGACCCGTCCGTGGACGGACGATGTAAGGTTCGCTCCTTGGGGCGTCCGGCCGACCGGCCTGCCGAAAGCCGATCACCCGCAAACCGGCTTTCAGGCCCCCCACGCCGATGGATACGACTGGGTCGGCTACGCCGGCACGACGGGATGCTTCTGGCGCGGAAGGCCGTCGACGAATCCCTGGCTGACGTGCAGATGCTGGGCGACCAGATCATGCGGCGTGCCGGCCATCCAGTTGGATAGTGAGACGTCAGAGTAATAGCTGCTGTTGAACAGCTCCAGATACCGGACATCGTCCAGCCCGGTGTTCTCGATGTAATGGGCCATGCCGCGCGGGACATAGCCGACATCGCCGGGATGGAAGTCGAACGTGCGGGCGCGCCCGCCGGCGGTGAACACCGTCATGCGTGCCTGTCCGCCGATCCAATACTGCCATTCGTCGGCGTTGGGATGCCAGTGCAACTCCCGCATACCCCCTGGCGAGACGTTGACCAGAGCCGCCGCAATGGTCTTGGAGATCGGGAAATTGCGCGAATCCGCGATACGCACAGCGCCGCTCTTGGTCTGGAAATCCGGCGCCTTCGAGCCCAGGGAGAAGTTGAACGGCTGCGCGACGACATCCGGCCCGCCGTGGGCTGTCGGCTGGGCAGACGACACCTTGCCCTGGAAAATATACAGCTCCTTCTTTGGGATATCGGCGAAGATCGTGGGATCGACCGAGAAATTCTTCGCCAGGACCTCCTTGGGCGTATGAGCAAACCAGTCGCTGATCGACAGCGTGTCAAACTCAGAGAACTTGCCGTCGTCGAATGCCAGCAGGAACTCGCAGCCGTCCGGCTCCAGGCCCTGGATCGAGTGTGGGATTCCGGACGGAAAATACCACAGATCGCCCGGGCCCACGTTCGCAACAAAGTTGCGTCCGTCCTGGTCGACGGACGTGATTTGCGCCCGGCCGGTCAGCATGAACGCCCATTCCGCGGGAAGATGCCAATGGAGCTCGCGGATGCCGCCGACAGTCAGACGCATGTTTACGCCGGCGATCGACTTTGCCACCGGAAAATCCTGCACCGTCACCTGCCGGGACCAGCCGCCGGCCTCGATTCGGCGGTGCGCCTGGGAGAACGGGAACCACAGATTGGGCACATCGCCGTGGTCGGTGTCCGGCGCGGTGAATGAGGATGGAAACTGCCCGAGCAGCGAAGGATTGTCGGGACCGGGATTGCTGGCGTCCGCGTTGGTGTTGGTGGTGTCGGCCGCCTGCGCCGAGGACGCCAGCGCGAGGCCCGATGCCGCCGAAGCGGTGAGAAGAGATCGACGGTTCATTGCTCGCTCTTTGGATGCTGCTGCGACGAACGATAACCGGTGGTTCGGGTTGCGGCCGGCCGGTTAACGTCGCCGGTATCATGGCGGCGGAGGGTGAGCGGATCGGGGGCGTGAGGCGCCGCCGCCGATCGTCGCTTGGGCGCGACCGCTGCTTGCGGCGCCGGGGACCGATCGGCGGACCGGGCGGTTCGGAGCCGGGATCTGTCGCCACCCCTGCATCTTCCGCCGCATCGAATTTGCTGCAGCATCCGCACCTCCTGCGGACGCGGCCGTTACCCGCCGCGGTTCATCCTGCCAGTCCGAGGGCGCCGGCAGCCGCGGCTGCCGCCAGGATCAGCATCGGATGCAGCTTGGTGAACAGAAACAGGACCGCTGTCACGCCGGTCACGGCCGCCGCGGCCCAGTCCACCGTGGTGCTGCGTATCAGCAGCGCCGCGCTGGCCATGATCAGTCCGGCGGTGACCGGTTGCAGCCCTGCCTGGAGCGCTCGTCGCCAGGGCGCATCCTTGAAGCGGTACCAGGCCCCGCTGACCAGCAAGGTCAACACCGAGGACGGCGCCGCGACCGCTGCGGTGGTGACCAGGGCGCCCCATAGTCCGGCGACGCGCCAGCCAACCAGGCTGACAACCATCATGTTCGGTCCCGGTGCCGCCTGGGCCAGGGCGAACAGCGCGGCGAACTCGCGCGGGGTCATCCAGTGGTGCACGTCGACGACCTGCCGCTGCATCTCGGGGATCACGGCGTTCGCGCCGCCGAACGCCAGCAGCGAAAACTGTGCATAGACCGCCGCGAGTTGGAGCAGCGTGTGCATCAGCGGAACCGCCAGAGCAGCAGCGTCGAGCCGATCGCCAGGGCCGGCATCGCGGCCAGCATCGGCAGCCGCAGCACCGCGATCGCGAGGAAGGTGCAGACGGCAACGGCAATCGCCAGCTTGCGCCCCTTCAGCAGCATGGCGATCCGCCAGGCGCTCGCCAGCAGGTAAGCTGCTGCCGCCGCGGACAATGCCACGAACGCGCGGCGAACCGGCGGCAATCCCGAATACTGGTCGTATACCGCGCCGAGGCCGATCACGATCGCCACCGGCGCGGTCATCAGGCCCAGGAAGCAGGCCAGCGCCCCGGGGATGCCGCGGAACCGCGATCCCAGGGCGATGGTCACGTTCATGATGTTGCCGCCCGGCAGGAACTGGCACAGGCCGAGCATGTCGGTGAACTCGGCGGCGGTGAGCCACTTGCGCTGGTCAACGATCAGCCGCCGCGCCCAGGGCAGCACGCCGCCGAACCCGAAGACGCCGACGACAAAAAATCCAGCGAAAAGCTCGGCGACGGTGGGGTCGGGTCGCGTTTCGGACATGCAGCGATGGATACCGATACCGCGCCCGTTCGACAATTCCATGCCGGGCGACGGATGCGCCGAACCGGACGCGCTGGCTGCCGCGTGGCAGACGTCGTAAGGTCGCCGACACCCCGGGGCTCCGTATCGCTCTTGTACCTGGGCCGCCCGGCGGCAGACGTCGTAGGTCACGAACACCTGGAAGGACCGCTATGACTGGCACAGCGCGCACCTTGTGGCTGCTGCTCGCGAGCCTGCTGCTGCCCGCCACGGCGCACGCGGGGTGCATCGTGGAACAGAAGGCCAGCGTGCCACTGGACGTCATTGCCGGCGCAATCACGCTTCCGATCGAGGTCAACGGCATCACCGCGACCTTCATCCTGGACACCGGCGCCCAACGCTCGGTCGTCACCCAGGCGGCGGTCGAGCGTCTCGGGATCGCCCGCGACGCGTGGGTCGGCACCACCATGAGCGGGGTCGGCGGCATCCAAAGCCGTCCGAACGCTGATCCCCGCAGTCTGACACTCGGGGGCGTTCCGCTGGTCCGTCGGACGCTGACCCGCGACACCAGCCTGACGGTCGGCGTCCTGCCGCGCACCCGCGCCGGCAGCCTGGTCATCGACGGGTTGCTCGGGCGCGACTTCCTGGCGCTGTTCGACCTCGACCTCGACGTGCCTGGCCGTCGCCTGACACTGTATCAGGTGCGCGACTGCGCCGGCCGCTTCCTGCCCTGGCGAAATGACTATACCGCCGTGCCGGTGAGCTTTCCGGCCGAGGACGCGGTGGTGTTGCCGGTGACGCTGGATGGCACGCCGTTGCGGGCGCTGCTGGACAGCGGCGCCAGTTCCAGCCTGATCGCGGCCCCCGGCCTGTTCCGGCTCGGGCTGCAGCCGACGGCTCTGGCGGGTGATCCCACCGATCAGGTCAGCGGACTGGGACCGCATCTGGTGACGATGCACCGGCACGGCTTCCACTCGCTTCGCGTTGGCGGCCAGACGAGCGATAATCCAGTGATCTGGGTGGCGCCCATTCGGCTTACGCCGATCGTCGATATGCTGCTCGGCGCGGACTGGCTTGCCGGCCGGCGGATCTGGATTTCATTCGCCACAAAGCAGTTGTTGGTCGCCCCAGGCTGAGGATCCGCCGCGCATAAACCGGCCCGGTGAATGCCATCGGCTCGGCGGCAATTGTCACCTGCCTGTAATAGCAATTTTTCGGACGTCATCGCATCCTGAGACCAACCGAAGGGGATGAACCATGTCAGAAACGACAATGGATGCTCATGCGCGCCCGCACGCCGCGCATGAGCATCACCACGACAGTGGCAGGCCTAATCTGGACGCCGGGGGACATCGTGCCGGGATTCTGGTCTTTCTGGCCCTCCTGGTTTTTGGCTTGTTCTGGACGGTGCGCGGGCTGACCAACGACATTGACGCGAGCAATACTCCGACCCTCGCCATCGGGGCGTTTGTGCTGCTCGGCATTGCGTTGCTGATCGCCCTCGGGTTCGAGTTCGTCAACGGCTTTCACGATACCGCCAATGCGGTGGCCACGGTCATCTATACCCATAGCCTTCAGCCGCAGGTCGCGGTGGTCTATTCCGGGACGATGAACTTCCTGGGCGTGCTGACCTCCTCGGGCGCCGTTGCATTCGCCATCGTGAGCCTGCTGCCTGTCGAACTGATCCTCCAGGTCGGCGGCGGGGCTGGTTTCGCGATGATCTTCGCGCTGCTGATCGCCGCGATCGTGTGGAATATCGGCACCTGGTTCCTCGGCCTTCCCGCGAGTTCGTCGCACACGTTGATCGGCTCGATTATCGGTGTCGGCGTGGCCAATCAGTTGATGGCCGAAGGCGGCACGGCGACCTCGGGCGTGGACTGGTCGCAGGCGATGGGCGTCTTTCAGGCCCTGCTGTTCAGCCCGCTGGTCGGCTTCGTCGGCTCCGCGCTGATGCTGCTGGTGATGAAGGCGGTGATCAAGGACAAGCGGCTCTACACGGCCCCGGCGAGCCGTAGCGCCCCGCCACTGTGGATACGGTGTCTGCTGTGCCTGACCTGCGGCGCGGTGTCGTTCGCGCATGGGTCGAACGACGGGCAGAAGGGCATGGGGCTGATCATGCTGATCCTGATCGGCACTGTTCCGACAGCCTATGCGTTGAACCGCGCGGTGCCGGACAGCCATCTGCCGGCGTTCCTCGCGGCGACGCAGCAGGTGCAGGGGGTGTTCAGCAGCCACGCCGGCAGTCTGACCTTCCCACCGGCCGCGGCACAGACGCAGGTGACCGACGCACTGAAGCTGCGCAAGGTCGATGATCAGCCAACCTTTGCCGCCTTGGGTTCACTGTCCGGAGACATCGCCGGCCAGGTCCGGTCCTATGGTTCGCTGAACAAGGTTCCGGCAGCCGCCGTGCAGAACATCCGCAATGAGATGTTCATGGTGTCCGAGGCGATCCGCATCCTGCAGAAACAGGGCGTGGCGTTCACGCCAGCCGAGGCGGCGGCGCTGAAGACCTACAGGAACGCATTGGACGACAGCACCAAGTTCATTCCGACCTGGGTCAAGGTCTCGGTCGCGGTCGCGCTGGGCCTCGGGACGATGGTGGGGTGGAAGCGGATTGTCATCACGGTCGGTGAGAAGATCGGCAAGACCCACATGAACTACGGCCAGGGTGCCTCGGCCGAACTGATCGCCGCAGCGACCATCGCCGCCGCCGACATGTATGGCCTGCCGGTTTCCACTACGCACGTGCTGTCCAGCGGCGTTGCCGGAACCATGGCGGCGAGCGGCGCGGGCCTGCAATGGGCGACGGTTCGCAGCATGATCATGGCATGGGTGCTGACGCTGCCGGCCGCGATCCTGATGTCGGGCAGCCTGTATTTCGTGCTGCGGCAGGCGATGTAGTCATCCGGGCGGACATGCTCTCAAACAAAAGGCCGGGGCGCCAACTCCCCGGCCTTTTTCTTGATCAGGGCGGTCCGCTTTGCCCAGCCAGCCGCATCGTTGACTTATCGGCGAGGGGCCACCGGATGGTATCCCATTGCTTCACGCATGGATTTC
>DASWON010000448.1:0-5537 GCA_036398735.1 Rhodopila sp. | reverse complement strand
ACCACGCCTAGCACCATTGCCGCTGTCGTCATCAGGATCGGTCGTAGCCGAATGCCTACGGCATAAATAATTGCGTCAAGTTTCGACTGGCCGGCCCGCTGCGCTTCATTGGCGACCTCCACGATCAGGATGCCGTGCTTGCTGATCAGACCCATCAGGGTCACGAGGCCGACTTCGGTGTAGATGTTCAGCGACGCGCCGCCGAGGCCGAGGCTGATGAACACCAACGCACCCGCGACCGACATCGGGATCGACACCAGGATCACCAGCGGATCGCGGAAACTCTCAAACAGCGCGGCCAAGGCCAGGAAGATGATGATCAGCGCCAGCCCGAAGGTCGCGACGAAGCCGCTCGATTCCTGCACGAACTGGCGCAGCGGGCCGGCGTAGTCGATCAGCACGTCGCCCGGCAGGGTCTGCGTCGCGATCTGGCGCAGCGCGGCCAGCGCGTCGGCCTGGGAGATCCCGGGCGACGGCACGCCGGAGATGGTGGCGGAGTTCTGTTGCTGGAAGTGGGTGATCGCCTGCGGCACCGTCTCCTGCCGTACGCGTGCGATCGCCGAGACAGGGATCGGCGCGCCGTTGATCGTTGCGATCTGGTAGCGCATGACCTGATCTATGGTCAGGCGCGAGCGCTGCTGGACCTGCGAGATCACCTTGTATGACCGCGAGCCGAGGCTGAAGTAGTTGGTGTATCCGCCGCCCAGCAGGCCGCCCAGCGCCGAACCGACCTCGGTCATGGACAGGCCCAGCTGTGCCGCCTTGTCGCGGTCGATCTCGAGGACCGACTGCGGCGCGTCCACCTTCAGGTCGCTATCGACGAACAGGAACAGGCCCGAGGCCGTGGCCTCCGCGAGGAATTTCTGGGCCTGCGGGTACAGCGTGGCGATCGGCTGCGTCGATTTGAGAACAAACTGAATTGGCAAGCCCTGCGCACCCGGCAGCGCGGGCGGCAGGAACGCGGCGAGGCGCTGCCCGGCGACGGCGTTGAGCCGGGTCTGCAGTTCCCGCTGAATGGTCGTGGCGTCGCGCCGCCGCTGTTCCCATGGTTTCAGCGTAACGCCGGAAATCGACTGAGCCGGACTGATGACCTGGAAGGTCTGGTCCGCCTCCGGGATCTTCTCCATGATGCCCTGCACCTGATCGCCCCACATCTCCTGTTGCTGCAGGGTCGCGTCCGGTGCGGCGGTCGGCAGCAGAATGACCACACCCTGGTCCTCGGCCGGCGCCA
This sequence comes from Rhodopila sp., assembly GCA_036398735.1. Lineage (GTDB taxonomy): Bacteria > Pseudomonadota > Alphaproteobacteria > Acetobacterales > Acetobacteraceae > Rhodopila. The sequence goes on along the minus strand of DASWON010000448.1, from coordinate 4,306 downwards.
GTTCGCTGCTGGCACTGCCGTACAGGAAGTAGATGCTGCCGATAACCAGGGCCGCGAACAGCAGCGTCACCGGCAGGGTGCGCAGACTGCCGCGCAGGCGCCGTTCATAGCTGCGTTGCATACGGCCGAACACGCGATCGATCAGCCCGGTCAGGCGGTCCGACCAGCCGCGCGCCTGCCCCTCGTCATGCGGCCTGAGCAGGAAGCCGCACATCATCGGCGACAGCGTGAGCGCAACGACGGCGGACATCGTGACGGCGCCGACGACGGTGAAGGCGAACTCGGTGAACAGCGCGCCGGTAAGACCGCCCTGAAATCCGATCGGCACATAGACGGCGATCAGCACGACAGTCATGGCGATGATCGGATTGGCAAGATCGCGCGCCGCGCGCATCGCCGCGTCACGCGGCCGCATGCCTTCCTCGAGATGACGATTGACGGCTTCCACCACGATGATGGCGTCATCCACCACCAGCCCGATCGCCAGCACGAGGGCAAGCAGGCTGAGCAGGTTGATGGAGAATCCGAGGATGAGCATGATCGCGAAGGTGCCGATCAGCGACAGCGGGATGGTAACGACCGGGATAATGACCGAACGCGGCGATCCCAGGAAGGCGAACACGACCAGGGTGACGATCACAACCGTTTCGGCCAGAGACCGTTCGACCTCATTGATCGAGCTGTTCACAAACACGGTGGAGTCGTAGATGACGTCGCCGGACAGCCCGGCCGGAAGCTGTTGCTGGACCGAGGGAAGAATGGCTTTCACGCCATCAACGACAGCGAGCAGGCTGGCGGAGGGCACCGTCTGGATGCCGAGATAGACGCCCTTCTTGCCGTTGTACTCGACACTGGACTCGTAATCGTCGGAACCCAGCGTGACGTTGGCGACGTCGCTGAGGCGGATGATGCCGCCGTTTACCTGCTTGACCACCAGTTTCCGGAACTCCTCCGCCGAGTGCAGCGTGGTGGACGCGGTCAGGTTGAACTGCACCATCTGACCTTTGGTGGTGCCGATCCCGGCGACCACGTTGTTGGCGCTGAGCGCGTTGGTCACGTCGGTGGCGGTCAGCCCGTAGGCGGCCAGTTTCGCGGGGTCGAGCCAGGCCCGCAGCGCGAAGTTCTGCCCGCCCAGCAGTTCCGCCGTCTGCACGCCGGGCACCGCCTGCAGCCGGGGCTGGACGTTGCGCACCAGGTAGTCGGTGACCTGGTTGGGCGACAGGTCATCGCTGGCGAACCCGATGATCAGGGCATCGAGCGACTGGCCGATCGCCACCGACAGCGTCGGCTGCTGCACGCCGGCGGGCAGCTGATTGAGCACCGAGTTGATCTTCGCGGTGATCTCGGTGATCGCCTTGTCGGGATCGAAGTTCAGGATCAGGTTGGCGGTGATCGTGCTGGCGCCGGACCGGCTGGTCGATGACATGTAGTCGATGCCGTTGGCCTGGGCGATGGCGTTCTCCAGCGGCGTGGTCACGAAGCCGGCCACGGTTTCTGGATCGGCACCGTAATAGACTGTGGTGATCGTGACGACCGCGTTCTCGGTCTTCGGGTACTCGAGGATCGGCAGGGCGTAAAATGCCTTCAGTCCGACCACCAGAAGCATCAGGCTGATCACGCATGCCAGCACCGGACGGCGGATGAAGATATCGGTGAATTTCATCGGGAGGGTTCCCGTGTCGTTGCGCTATCGGCGATTCGGGGATTGTCACGACGATCCGCCATCGCTCAGTGATCCTGCGGCACGGGCGCCGGGTCGTCGGTCGGCTGCACCGAATTGTCGATCGTCACCACGGAGCCGTTGTGCAGCTTCAGCTGCCCCGCTGTAACGACCTCGTCGGTGGCCGCGATGCCTTTGAGGATGCTGACCTGATCGCCCCGGGCCTCACCTGCCGTCACGAACTGCTGGCGGACGACAAGCTGGTCCTTGCCCTGCTGGTCCTTTTGGGCGTGGACGACATAGACCAGCGCGCCGTACGGATTGAACGCGACCGCTGTCAACGGGATGGTCACGAGTGGCCGCGCCGGCCCCGAGGCGACCGACACGCTCAGATACATTCCCGGCAACAGGGCTCCGTCGGCGTTCGGAACGTTCGCCCGCACCTGCAGCATCCGGCTGCTGGGGTCGACCTTCGCGTTGAGTGACGAAATGACCCCTTCGAACGTCCGGTTCGGATAGGCGTCGGCGGAGACTTCCACCTTCTGGCCGACCTTGATCTCGCCGAGGCCCTGTTGTGGCAGATAGAAATCGACGAACATCGGATCGAGCTGCTGCAGCGTAACGATTGCCGTGCCGGCCGCGATATATTGTCCCACGTCGACCTGCCGAACCCCCAGCCGTCCGGCGAACGGCGCTCGGATCACCTTCTCGGCCATCACCGCCTGCTGTGCCGCGACCTGAGCCTGCGCCACCTTCAGGTTCGCCGCATCGCTGTCGACGGTCGCCTGTGCCACGCCGTTCACCGCCAGCTGCCGCTGGTCGCGCCGCAGGGTGACCGCTGCGAGATCGGCGCTGGCCTGCAGCTGCGCCAGCTTCGCCTCGTCATCGTTCGGCCGCAGGCGCAGCAGCACGGTTCCCGCGGGCACCGTCTGTCCCGATTCGAATTCGATCCGGTCCACCACGCCGGCGATCTCCGGTGCGAGGTCGGCTCCGTTGAAGGCACGTGCGGATCCCACCGCGGTCTGTCGCGGCTGCCATTCCTGCGTCGAGGCCCTGCCGGTCGCCACCGTTGGGACTTCCGAACGGATTTGCGTCACGATCTGCTTTATGATGCCGGCCTTGAACTGCTGGAACGCGATCAGCCCGGCTGCCAGCAGGCCGACCAACAGCAGCATCGTCACCAAGCGCAAGGCTGTCCTCGGCCGCCGTTCGGTGGTCCGCGGTACGACGGAGACGTCGTTCATGGCAAAACTCCACAGCACTGAGCGACTTTCGGGTCGACGTCGTTGCGGTTCCACCAACCGCCACCGAGTGCAACGAATAAGGCGACGGTATCGGTGTAGCGGGCGGCCCGGGCGGTGATGAGGTTCAGGCGTGCCGAGAAGTCCGCCTGTTCGGCAGTCAAAACATTCAGGTAAGTACCCGCACCGGCGCTGTACTGGGATCGTGCCAGCGCCAGGCTGGACGCGGCGGTTCGCTGCGCCGCCAACGACGCCTGCAGCGTCTCGGCGTCATGCTCGATCGCCACCAGCGCATCGGCAACGTTCTGGAACGCGGTGTTCACCGTGCTGCTGTACTGTGCGGCCGCGACGTCCAGCGCAGCCTGTGCGGCGCGGCGGCGGGCGTTGAGGGTGCCGCCCTCGAAAATCGGCTGGGTGAGACTGCTCGCGATGGTCCAGACGATGCCCGCCGGCGTGAACAGGCTGGACAGGTCGCTGCCCTCCCGCCCGTAGCTGCCGCTCAGCGAGATCTGCGGCAGCATGTTGGCGGTCGCCACGCCGACCGCCGCGGTCGCCGAGTGCAGCAGCGCCCCGAACGCCCGGATGTCGGGCCGCTGCTCAACCAGTTTCGATGGCAACGAAACCGGCAGGTCCTCGGGCAGCGTCAGATCGGCCAGATTCAGCGTTGGGGTCGCGTAGCGGTCCGGCCGGCCGCCGAGATAGACCGCGAGTTGGTTGCGGGTCTGCTGCAACTGCTTACGCAGTCCCGGCAGCGTCGCGACCTGGGAGTCCAGCAGCGACTGCTGCTGCAGTACGTCGACCTGACTGACCCCGCCAAGCTGGAAGCGCTGCCGCGTCAGGTTCAGCGCCTCGGTGTCGGTGCGGATGATGTCGCGTGTGGTGTCGATCTGGGCTTGCAACGACGCCTCGGCGATCGCGGCGTCGATGACGTTGGCGGCGAGGGTCAGGTCGGTCGCCTCCAGCTGGAAGCGCTGGTATTCGGCCTGGGCGTTCAGTTGCTCGATCTGCCGCCGGATACCCCCGAAGGCATCCAGCGTATAGGAGACATCGACGGCGCCGTTATAGACCGAGAAGGTCGATGATCCGCCGCCGAAGCCGATCGCCGAAAAGGATTCGCGCTGGCGCTGAAACCCGGGGCTGGCGCTGAGCTGCGGAAACAATGCGCCCTGCTCCGCCCGCATGGTTTCGCGCGCCTGACGCAGCGTCGCCTGCGCGGCGGCGACGTCGGGGTTGGCCCGCAGCGCCTGGGTGACCAGAGCGTTGATCTGTGGCGAATGAAACAGAGCCCACCACTCGCCCGGAATATCCCGATCCGGTGTCAGTCGCTGCGCCGTGCCGCCCGGCGTCGCGGCAGCCGCGGTGTGCCGGGGCGTCGGCGTTTCAGTAAAGCGCTCGCCGGCGGGGG
>DASWON010000447.1:0-4382 GCA_036398735.1 Rhodopila sp. | reverse complement strand
GATCGTCGTCGCCGGCGCCGAATGGGGCCGGGTGCGGGCGATGCTCGACGACAAGGGCAAGCAGATGGCCGAAGCCGGCCCGTCGATGCCGGTCGAGATCCTGGGCCTGAGCGGCGCGCCGTCCGCGGGTGAGCCGTTCGTGGTGGTCGAGAACGAGAGCCGGGCGCGTGAGATCACCGAGTTCCGTGAACGCCGGCAGCGCGAGAAGGCCGCCGGCGCGGCGGTCGGTGCGCGTGGCACGCTGGACCAGATGCTGGCCCGTATCCAGGCGGGTGAGCAGAAGGAGGTCGCGGTCCTGATCAAGGCCGACGTGCAGGGCAGTGCCGAAGCCATCCAGGTGGTGGTGACGAAGCTGGCGCACGAGGAGGTCAAAGTTCGTGTGCTGCTGGCCGGTGTGGGACAGATCACCGAAAGCGACGTTCAGCTTGCGAAGGCGTCCAGCGCCGTGATCATCGCCTTCAACGTCCGCGCGACGTCGCAGGCGCGGGAACTGGCGCAGCGCGAAGGTGTCGACATCCGCTACTTCTCGATCATCTACGAGGTGGCCGACGACGTCGAGAAACTGGTCAAGGGCAAGGTCGCACCCAAGGCCCGCGAGAAGTTCCTGGGCTATGCCGAGGTGCGCAAGGTGTTCAACATCACCAAGACCGGCAGGGTCGCTGGCTGCTACATCACCGAGGGTCTGGTGAAGCGTGGGGCCGGCGTGCGGGTGCTGCGCGACAACGTGGTGATCCACAACGGCGAGTTGTCACAGCTCAAGCGCTTCAAGGACGATGTTCGCGAAGTCGCCCGCGGCTACGAATGCGGCCTGTCGTTCGCGCACTTCCAGGATCTGCAGGAAGGCGACGTCATCGAATGCTTCGAGACGGAGATGGTGCCGGCTTGAGCAAGCCTGCCAAGGCCGGTCTGTCCAAGGCCGGCCCCGCGAGGACCGGGACCTCGAACGCCGGCGCTTCGAACACTCACGCCCTGAGGAGTGGTGTCTCGAAGTTCGGCCCCGCGAAGACCGGGGCGTCCCAGCGGCAACTGCGCGTGGCGGAGGAAATCCGTCATGTGCTGTCCGGGATTTTCGCCCGCAGCGAATTCCGCGATCCCGACCTGGCTGCTGCGCACATCACCGTCACCGAGGTGCGCATCGCGCCTGATCTCAAACGTGCCACGGCATTCATTTCGCGGCTCGGGCGTTCGGATGTCGACGTGCTGATCCCGGCGTTGGTGCGCGCGACCCCCTACCTGCGTGGCCAGGTGGCGAAGGCACTTCGGCTGCGGATCGCACCCGACCTGACGTTTACGCCCGATCGGGCGCTGGATTACGCCATGAAGATCGAGGCGCTGATGCACCGGCCCGAAATTGCACGGGACTTGCAGAAGGACGCCCCGGCGGACGCTGATCGCCCGGAAGATTGACATTTTGCACCTCTCGGCGTAAATCTAGCCTGTCTGGACAGATCAGGAGGCGGCCGTGCAGGACTGGCAGTTGCAGGACGCGAAGAACCGCTTCAGCGAAGTCGTGAAGCGGGCGCGGGACGAGGGCCCTCAGACCGTCACGGTGCATGGCCAGCGGGCGGCCGTGGTCGTGTCGGCGACTGAGTTTGACTCACTGGTCAAGCCGCGGATGTCATTCGTGGATTTCCTTCTCGGCGAAACTCCCGGTCAGGATCCCTGGCCTGACGATGTCGTCGACGCGATCAACAAGCGCGATACGGATACCGGCCGCGACGTTGCTTTCTGATGTATCTGGTCGATACCTGCGTGGTGTCGGAGGCACGCCGGCGTACGCCGCAGGCCGTCGCATGGCTGCGTGCCGCTCAGTCGGATGCGCTGTTTCTGAGCGCCATCACGATCGGCGAGATCATGAAGGGCGTTACGATGAAGCTGCGGACCGACCCACCGGCGGCGGCGGTCTTGCGGCGGTGGCTCGACGAACTCCGCCTCGCGTACTCCGCGCGCATCCTGCCGATCGACAGCGCGGTGGCGACGACCTGGGGGCGCCTGATGGCGCAGCGTACCCGACCGGTCGTCGATACCTTGATCCTGGCGACCGCGCAGGTGAACAACAAGATCATCGTGACCCGCAACGTTAGCGACTTTGCGGACGCCGGCGTGGAGGTCATCGACCCTTGGGTTGTGATGCCGTGATTTGATGGGCAGGGGCATACCCTCGCCGGATCGCATCCGCGTACCGGCGGTAAGCGTCGCATCGCGCTTTCCGGGTGCGCGGCAGCCACGATAACCGGGATGAGTGCCCGGGGACGCTCCGGCACGCGACGGGGCATGTCAGCTGTCGTGGGCGCGGCCTGCCTCAGTCATCACGGACGTGGATTCGACAGGCGCTGTGCTGAGCAAACAATGATCAGTTGGTCAATCGTCCGGCAAGAATGGGCGAGCGCCCCGTCCTGCAGCACGATTCTGTCTGGCATGTAATTTGCTGTCCACTTCGGGACAACGGAGACGCCATGACCCTCGCCGAACCGGCGCCCGCCCATGCGGGGTTGGAACTCGACCGGATCTTCCATCGCTACGGCGACACGCCGGTTGTCGACGGCGTGTCGATTTCGATCGCCCCCGGTGAGCTTGTTGCCCTTCTCGGTCCGTCCGGCTGCGGCAAGACCACGCTGTTGAAGATCGTGGCTGGCTTCAACCGACAAACCGCGGGTCAGGTCCGCATCGCCGGCACCGGCGTCGATCATTTGCCGCCGAACCGCCGCCGAGTCGGGATCGTCTTCCAGAACTATGCCCTGTTCCCGCACATGACCGTGGCGCAGAACGTCGCCTATGGCCTGGATGTCATGCGGATCGAGCGAACCGCGAAGGCCGGCCGGGTCAAGGAGATGCTCGAACTCGTCCGCATGGCCGCGTTCGCCAGCCGCTACCCGAAGCAACTTTCCGGCGGACAGCAGCAGCGCGTGGCGATCGCCCGGGCGCTTGCGGTCCGGCCGACGATCCTGCTGCTGGACGAGCCGTTCGCTGCGTTGGACAAGGCCCTCCGGCTGGACATGCAGATCGAGTTGAAGCGCATCCAGCGCAATGCCGGGACCACGACAATCCTGGTGACGCACGACCAGGAGGAGGCGCTGTCGCTGGCAGACCGGGTCGCGCTGCTCAACCGGGGAAAGCTGGAACAGTTCGCCTCGCCCACCGAGATCTACGACCGGCCGGCCAGCCTGTTCGTCAACACCTTCGTCGGTTCGGCCAATGTGCTGGCAGGCAAGGTTCTGCGGGCGGAAGCCGCCCACTACACGATCGGCCTGACGGTCGGCGGCACGGTCCTCGCCACCTCGCCCGGGCCCCTGGAGATCGGAACGGCGGTGCAGGTCTGTCTGCGTCCCGAAGCCCTCGCCATGACGCCACACCCCGACGGTCTGCCGGCGGCCGTGGAGGTGGGCCTGTCCCTGGGTGCCTCGATCATTCACGAGCTGCGTCTCGCCGATGGCACCGCGCTGAAATGCGCTGCCCCGCGCAAAGTCGGCGATGAACCGATGCCCGCGGGTACGCAGGTGCGGCTGCGCCAGCAGTCCCCGGCGATCGCATTTGCCGAATAACAAGCAGGAAACACCATGACCATTCCAGTACCGTCGAGACGTTCGCTGATGGGTACCGCCCTCACGCTCGGGGCGATGCACCTGTTCCCCGGCCTGACCCGAGCCCAGGCGCGCCCGCTGGTGTTCGCGACGTTCACGGGAAGCTGGGAGGTGGCCCATAAGGAAGTCCTGGTACCGGCCTTCCGCAAGGCGAACAACAACGCCGCGATCGTGCTTGACCCGATGCTGTCGGTGGATCAGATCGCCAAGGTGCGAGCGGCTCAGACCAATCCGCCAATCGACGTGATGTTGCACGATCCAGGACCGGCGCTGGTGGCGATCGACCAGGGGCTCACTGCGCCCTATCCCGTGGCGTCCAGCGCGTATTATCGCGACTTGATCCCGGTGGCGCAGGAACCGATGGGGCCTGCGGCGTTCTTCCAGGTCGTCGGCCTGACCTATAACCCGGAAACCGTGAAAACTCCGCCGACCTCCTGGGCCGATCTGTGGAAGCCGGAATTCAAGGGCAAGGTCGGGATTACCAACCTGAACTCCACCCTCGGGACAGGCTTCATGGTGGAGATTGCCAAGATGCGCGGCGGGTCGGAGCAGAACATCGAGCCGGCATTCCAGCAGATCGCCGCGCTGAAGCCATCGCTGGCAGCTGTTGCCGCCAATCCGGGCGCCCTGGCGTCTCTGTTCCAGCAGGGCCAGATCGACATATCCCCCGGTAATTTCAATGCCATCCAGATCCTGAAGGCGCAGGGCGTGCCGGTCGAATTCGTCGCACCCAAGGAGGGCGCGATTGCATTCAAGACCACGATGCACATCACCAAGAACTCACCGAATCCCGAGCTGGCG
>DASWON010000446.1:0-7808 GCA_036398735.1 Rhodopila sp. | reverse complement strand
AGCCGGTGTTGTCCGATCAGAATGCGCCCATCGACGTGCCCGATCAGGCCAAGCTCACCATCACTTCCGATGGCACCGTCACGGCGCTGGGAGCCGGGGACGAGCCCAACAACCTGGTGACGCTGGGGCGCCTGAAACTGGTGAGCCCGCCGCAAGCGCAATTGCTGCGGGGCGACGACGGCGTGTTTCGCATGCCGCCCCAGGCCAACGGCCAGCCGGCGGCCCCGCTGCCCGCCGATCCGACCCTGCATGTGACTTCCGGCGCGCTGGAAAGCAGCAATGCGAACCCGACGGCCGCCATGGTCGGCATGATCGAAAACGCCCGCCGCTTCGAAATGCAGATGCAGGTCATCAGCGAATCGAACACCAACGCGGACAAGGCCAACGGCATCCTGACCGTTGCCGGCTGAATTTAATTTGATACGCGCCAGTCATCAGCCTGGGTGCAAGGAGTAACGACATCATGTTGCGTTCACTGTGGATTTCCAAGACCGGCCTGGACGGCCAGCAAGCGTCGATGGACACGATCGCCAACAACCTGGCCAACGTGCAGACCACCGGCTACAAGGAAAGCCGTCCGGTCTTCCAGGACCTGATGTACCAGACGCTGCGCCAGCCGGGCGCCCAGGTGGGGGATGCGACGCAGTTGCCCACCGGCCTGCAGCTGGGCACGGGCGTGCGTGTCGCCGCGACCGAGAAAATCCATACCCAGGGCAACCTGAACAACACCGGCAACGACATGGATATCGCGGTCAACGGCCGCGGCTTCCTGCAGGTCGAGCTGCCCGACGGCACGGACGCCTATACCCGTGACGGCACGCTGCAGGTCGACCAGAACGGCCAGTTGACGACGGTTACCGGCTATGTGATCCAGCCGCCGATCAATATTCCGAACAATGCCCTGACGGTCACGATCGGCAAGGACGGCACGGTGTCGGTCACCCAGCCGGGCGCCGCCGCGAGCGTGCAGGTCGGCCAGCTGCAACTGGCCACCTTCATCAATCCGACCGGCCTGCAGAATCTCGGCGAGAACCTCTACCAGGAAACCGACGCCTCGGGCCCCCCGAACGTGCTGCAGCCTGGCGTGGATGGCGCGGGCCAGATCTACCAGCAGTACACCGAAACGTCGAACGTCAACGTGGCCGAAGAGCTGGTGAACATGATCACCACGCAGCGCGCCTACGACATGAACAGCAAGGCCGTGACCACGTCCGACCAGATGCTGCAACGCTTGACGCAGATGTAATCGGGCAATGGTTTTACGCATGTCGCCGCCGCGTCTTCTCGTTGTACTGATGCTGCTGGTCGTGGCCGGGTGTAGCGTCATTCCGCCGGAGCCCATCGTCAAGGGGCCGACCTCGGCCTTGCCGCCGGCTCGGCCCATGACGCCCGAGGCGTCCAGCGGGGCGATTTTCCAGCCGACGGTCTACGGCAATTACCCGCTCTTTGAAGATGCGCGGCCGCGCAATGTCGGCGACGTGGTCACCGTGTTGCTGCAGGAAAACACGGCCGCCGCCAAGAACGTGGCCACCGACACCAGCCGCACCAGCACGTTCAATTCCGGCATCACGTCCGCGCCGAGCTTCATGGGCGGCGTGATCAACCCCGATCTGAATGGGAGCGGGGCAGGGGCGAACACCTTGAAGGGGACGGGCGACAGCAGCGCCAACAACACCTTCAACGGCACCATCACCACCACGGTGGTCGGCGTGCTGCCCAACGGCAACCTGCAGGTGGGCGGCGAAAAGGAAATCGCCATCAACCGGGGCAGCGAATATGTGCGTTTCTCGGGCGTGGTCGATCCGCGCTCGATCAGCGGTACCAATACCGTGCCGTCCACGCTGGTCGCCGACGTTCGGCTCGAATACCGGAGCAAGGGCGTCATGGACGAGGTTCAGACCATGGGCTGGTTGCAGCGTTTCTTCTTGATAGCTTCGCCGTTCTGATCATGGCCATGTCGAAAAATCTCCGGATGCAGGCCGCGCGCGCAAGGCGCTCGTTCGTGATCCTGTGCGCGGCCGGCGGCCTGCTGCTGGCGGGCGCGGCCCAGGCGGAACGCATCAAGGATCTGGCTTCCGTGCAGGGCGTGCGCGCCAACCAACTGGTGGGCTATGGCCTGGTGGTCGGCCTGGACGGCACGGGCGACCAGGTGCGCCAGACGCCGTTTACCCAGCAGAGCCTGACCAATATGCTCTCGCGCCTGGGCGTGACGGTGCCGGCCAACAGCAATATGCAGCTCAAGGACGTGGCCGCCGTCATGGTGACCACCACGCTGCCGCCCTTCGCGCGGCCGGGGCAGGGGATCGACGTGGTGGTGTCGGCCATGGGCAATGCCAAGAGCCTGCGCGGCGGCACCTTGCTGATGACGCCCCTCAAAGGCGCCGACAACCAGGTGTATGCCATCGCCCAGGGCAATATCCTGGTGGGCGGGGCGGGGGCTTCCGCCGGGGGTTCCAGCGTGCAGGTCAACACCCTCAATGGCGGGCGCATCAACCAGGGCGGCATCGTCGAACGCGGCGTGCCGACGAACTTCTCGCAAGACGGCAATATCTATTTCGAACTCAACGATACCGATTTCGGCACGGCGCAGAACATGGCGGCGGCCATCAGCCGGCAACTCGGCCCGGGCGCGGCCACCGCGATGGACGGCCGCGTGGTGCAGGTGCACGCGCCGGCCGATCCATCGGTGATTCCGGCCTTCCTGTCGCGCCTGGAGGATATGCAGGTTACCCGCTCTCCGGCGGTGGCCAGGGTCATCATCAATGCCCGGACGGGATCCGTGGTCATGAACCGCACGGTCATGATCGACGAGGCGGCCGTGGCGCATGGCAACCTGTCGGTCGTGGTCAACCAGCAGAACCAGGTGTCGCAACCCAATCCGTTCTCCGGCGGCCAGACCGCGACCACGCAAAATACCCAGATCGAGGTTCGCTCGGACACGGGCTCGGTCAAGCGGCTGGATACGAGCGCGAACCTGGCCGACGTCGTCAGGGCGCTCAATACGCTGGGCGCCACGCCGCAGGACTTGCTGGCCATTCTGCAGGCCATGAAGGCGGCAGGCGCGTTGCGTGCCGATCTCGAGATCATCTAAGCCATGTCCGCCTCTTCGGCCTTCAGCCTTTTGCCTCCGGGTTCCCAGGAGTCGATTTTCGACATGGGCCGGCTGGCCGACCTCAAGCGCGGCGTGCAGACCAAGCCCGGGGATACCGCGCAGCAGGAAAAAGTCGCCAAGCAGTTCGAGGCGCTGTTCCTGCAGATGATGATCAAGCGCATGCGCGAGGCCGGCCCCAAGGACGAACTGTTCCACAGCCAGACATCCGACATGGTCCAGTCCATGGCCGACGAGCAGTTGGCCCTGAACCTGTCCAAGCCCGGCATCGGGCTGGCCCAGGCCCTGTTGACGCAGATGCGGCAGAACCAGCCGGCGCCGGCGGATGGCGCCGATGCCACCGCCCAGGCCGGCCAGCAGGCTGCCGCGCCCAAGGCCGGCGCGCCCAACCGGCAACTGGCCGGCATGCTGGAAATGCTGCGCAACAACCAGGGCGCCGGCAATCCGGGCGCCGTGCAGGATGCGGACGGCGCGATCGATATGGCGGGCTTCGTGGCGCGCATGTCGAATCCGGCCCAGGCTGCCGCGGCCCAGAGCGGCGTGTCGGCCAACCTCATCCTGGGCCAGGCGGCGCTGGAGTCGGGCTGGGGCCAGCGCGAGATCATGAACGCCGACGGCACGTCCAGCCACAACCTGTTCGGCATCAAGGCCGGCGCCGACTGGAAAGGCAAGGTGGCCAATGTCACCACCACCGAATACGTCAACGGCGTTGCGCAGAAAACGGTGCAGCCGTTCCGGTCCTACGGTTCGTACCAGGAAGCCTTTGCCGACTACGCCAACCTGATCGGCGGCAGTTCGCGCTACGGCGGGGTGGCCCAGGCATCGACCGACAACGAGGCGGCGCACCGTATCCAGCAGGCCGGCTACGCCACGGACCCCCATTACGCCGCCAAGCTGATCCGCATCATGGGCCAGGTGCGGGCCTCCATGGTGTCGGCGTCCTCGGTATTCGGGGACAGCCCGTAGTCCTGATTGCAGGCCATTGCTTATAGGCAGTTTTGCGAATTTCTTAATTTTCCTGGTTACCTGCCGTTACCGGGTATATCCGTACCTCCCACACGGGGCATTGCATGAGTCTCTACAGTCTGTCGCTATCCGGCCTGAACACGGCTCAAGCCGGCCTGGCCACTACCAGTCACAATATCGACAATGCCGCCACGCCCGGGTACAACCGCCAGGTGGTGGATCAAACCACGGCGGGCGCGACGCCCACTGCGAACGGTTTCATCGGCCGGGGCGTGCTGGTCACGACCATCCAGCGGCAATACAGCAACTTCCTGTATAGCCAGTTGGTCAACTCGCAGAGCACGGCTGCCCAGCTCAACACGCAATACAACCAGCTGACCCAGGTCAATGACATGCTGGGCGACGGCTCGACGGGCATTTCGCCGGCGCTCACCGACTTTTTCAGCAGCCTGAACTCGGCGGCGAGCAGCCCGGCCGATCCGGCCGTGCGCCAGGACCTCCTGGGCAAGACGGGCAGCCTGGTTTCCCAGATCAACACGGCCTATCAGCAACTGCAAGACCAGCGCAATGGCCTGAACGACCAGATCACCACCACGGTTGCGCAGGTCAACAGCTACCTCGACCGCATCAATGATCTGAACAAGCAGATCGTGCAGGCGCAAAACAGCAGCGGCGGCCAGCCGCCCAACGACCTGATGGACCAGCGCGACCAGGCGGTCCTGGAGCTGGGCGAACTGGTGGGCGTCAAGACATACCAGCAGGGCAACAGCATCAACATCACGCTCAGCGGCGGCCAGACCCTGCTGTCGGGAACCACCGAGTACAAGCTGTCGGCCGTCACGTCGTCGACGGATCCGGAAAGCACCGTGGTGGCCTACAGCGTGCCCACGCCCAGCGGCGGCACGGTGCCGGTCCAGTTGGCCGACGACGCGGTCACGGGCGGCAGCCTGGGCGGTCTGCTGGCCTTCCGGTCGCAGGATCTCGACGTGGTGCAGAACCAGCTCGGGCAGTTTGCCATGGGCCTGGCCATGACCCTGAACAGCCAGCAGGAGCAGGGCCTCGATCTGAACGGCCAGCCCGGCAAGGACATCTTCGGCATGAGCACTCCGGCCTTGCGCAACGGCGCGGGCAATACGGGCTCCGCCCTGGTGAGCAGCACCCCGGAAAAGAACGTGACGTATACGGTTTCGTACGACGGCGCGGGCTACACGGTGACGGACTCCAACGGCAACACCGTGCCGGCCAGCGCCACCCCGACCACCGTGCCGAGCCCTGATGGCGGCGTGGCGTACGACCCGGCCTCGCAGACGCTGTCGTTCGACGGCTTCACCATCCAGGTCAGCGGCACGCCGGGCGGCACCCCGGCCACGCCCGACACCTGGACGGTGCAACCCTACAGCCTCCAGTCGCCCGGCATTACCTCGAGCGGCAGCAACGCCGGGGCGGCGACCTTGTCCGGCGTCGATGTCCCGAGCGACTACAAGATCTCGACGAGCGACGGCACCAACTTCACGGTGGTGCGCGAATCCGACGGCAAGCAGGTCTACCAGGGCACGCTCGACGCCAACAACAACCTGAGCTTCCAGGGCGTCACGCTCAACTTCAACGGAACCGTCAACGCGGGCGATTCCTGGGAGTTGCAGCCCGACGGCATGTCCGGGCCGCCGGCGATCAGCGACACCCGCAACGCGGCCAATGACGCCGCGGCAGGCGTTCCGGGCGCGGTGCTGCAGTCCAGCTATCTCGATCCCAACAAATTCCAGGCCAGCGATTATCAAATCGCGACCTCCGATGGCGTCAATTACACGGTCGTGCGGGAGTCCGACGGTTCGACCGTCTTCAACGGCGTGCCCAATTCGCAAGGGGAGATCCAGTTCGACGGCCTGAGCGTGTCGATCAGCGGCCAGGCCGCCGCGGGCGATCGCTGGGAGCTGCAGCCCATGCGCGATGCGGCGGGCTACCTGACCTCGACCTTCACCGATCCCAGCCAGCTGGCGCTGGCCGATGCGCAGGGCGGCACCACCAACGGCAATAACGGCCTGGTCATGGCAAAGCTGCAGACGGCCAAGGTGCTGGGCGGCGGCACCATGAACCTCAACGAAATGTATTCGAGCCTGGCCAACACGGTGGGCGTGCAGTCCCAGCAGGTCAATTCGGCGCTGACCGCGCAGAACAACCTGATCACGCAGCAGACCTCGGCGCAGCAGAGCGTTTCGGGCGTCAACCTGAACGAAGAGTACGTGAACCTGACGCAATACCAGGAGCAGTACCAGGCCAGCGCCAAGATCCTGGATGTGGCCAATACGATTTTCGACACCCTGCTGGGTGTTGCCAACTGAATTCAATTAATTCCGGAGTACGGCGATGCGCATCAGCACTTCGTTGTTTTATCAGAATGGCCTCAATGGCATCCTGAACCAGCAGTCCCAGGTGGCCCAGCTGCAGAGCGAGCTGGCCTCGGGCAAGAGCGTGCAAACGCCCGGCGACGATCCGCTGGCTGCCGCCCAGGCGATCAACGTCGGCCAGGACTCCAGCATGAACGATGCCTATGCGTCGAACCGCGCCACGGCCGACCAGTCGCTGGGCACGGAAGAAAACACGCTGGCCTCGGTGACCACGGCCATGCAGAGCGTGCTCCAGCAGATCGTGCAGTCGGGCGACGGCACCATGAGCGACTCCGACCGGCAGGCCATGGTGACGTCCCTGACCAGCCTGCGCAATCAGCTCGTCGGCCTGGCCAATACGACCGACGGCAGCGGCCAGTACCTGTTTTCCGGTTACCAGGGTTTCACCCAGCCTTATGTCATGGATGCCGCAACCGGGGAAGTCACCTACGAAGGCGACCAGGGCCAGCGCACCATCCAGGTCGAACAGGCCCGGCAGTTCTCGAGCAGCGACACGGGCACGGATGTCTTCAATCGCGTGACGCCGGGCACGAGCGCCTACATCACCACGGCGGACAGCGCCAATCTGGGCACGGGCGTTTTCACGCCGGCCTCCGTGGGCGTGCCGAATTCGACCAATAACGTCGGCATGGATTTCGAGGTCGACTTCTCGATCGACCCCACCGGCACGCTGGGCTATACCGTCACGATGACGGATCCGCAGAACCCTTCGGCCGCGCCCGTGACGACGGCGTGGACGGCCTATACCGACGGCGCCAATATCTCGATGCCGGGCGGCGGCGTGTCCTTCTCGGTGTCGGGCACGCCCTCCTCGGGCGACAGCTTCACGCTGGATACGCCGCAAAACGGACAGGGCACGAACATGGACATGTTCCAGACCTTGAACAACCTGATCACGACGCTGAGCCGTCCTTCGCAGAACGATCCGGTTGCCTCGGCCGCGATCACCAACGAACTGGCGACGGCCAACAAGCAGCTCAGCCTGAACTACAACAATATCCTGACGGTCCGTTCGTCGATCGGCGCGCGCATGAACGAGCTCGATGCGCTGAACGCAACCGGCACGGAAAAAGGCCTGTCCTACACCCAGCAGGCGTCCAACCTGACCGAGGTGGACATGTATTCGGTGACCAGCAATCTGCAGATGCGCCTGGTGGCCCTGCAGGCGGCCACCCAGTCGTTCTCGCTGGTGCAGTCGTCCAGCCTGTTCAGCATGAACGCCGGCAAGTAAGCCATGGGTGGGGCATGGCTTTTTGCCGCATGGCGCGGATGGGTGTCGACAGTTTTGATTTCTTGACTGCAACGAGCACTCGCGTCATGGGTGCTCT
>DASWON010000445.1:0-1807 GCA_036398735.1 Rhodopila sp. | reverse complement strand
ATCGAACCCGGAGATCGCAGGCCGGCGCCGATACGCCGGCCGCTCCGGACAACCGTCGCATTCGCCCCGGCCCCGGTGGCACGGCACCGTTCGGCGGGGGTGTCGCGATGAGTGGCGAGCCAGGCATCGCGCCGCTCCAGGCAGGCGGGACCGCCCATCGGCCGAGGGGGTTGGCGTCCGCCAGGCGCACGCTCGCGGTCGCCGGCACCGCGCATGCCCTGCATGACGGATACACCGACCTGATCTACGTCCTGTTGCCCCTCTGGCAGACCGAATTCGCCCTGGGCTACGGCATGCTGGCCGCGCTTCGGGGGATTTACGCCGGCGCGATGGCAGCACTGCAGATGCCGTCCGGCTGGCTCGCCGAGAGGGTGGACGCGCGCATCGTTCTCAGCGTCGGCACCGCGCTGGCCGCCGGAGGTTATGCGCTTGCCGGACTGACGGGGAGTCTGGTGGGCCTATGCGCAGCACTGGCGATATCCGGCGCCGGATCGAGCACCCAACACCCCATTGCGTCGGCGGCGGTTGCCCGCGCCTATGGCGCATCGTCGCGCGGCCCGCTTGGGACCTACAACTTTACGGGAGACCTTGGCAAAGCGTCGATCCCCGCCCTGACGTCGCTGCTTCTGACGCTGATGCCGTGGCGGGGCGCGCTTTGGCTGCTCGCGGCGCTCGGTGCAGCCGTGGCAGCCACGGTTGTCCTGCTCATGCCGCCGATTGCCAAGGCAGGTCACCCGCGAGCGCTCCACCCGCAGGTCGGTCGGGGCCGCGGCGGCTTCTGGCTGTTGTTCGCGATCGGCGTGCTGGATACCGGCGTGAGAATGGGGCTGCTGACCTTCCTGCCGTTCCTGCTGAAAGCCAAAGGTGCGTCCATGCCGATGGTCGGTGTCGCCTTGGCGATGGTTTTTCTTGGCGGCGCGGCCGGCAAATTCGTCTGCGGCTGGTTCGGTGCCCGCGCCGGCGTCCTGCTGACCGTGCTCGCGACGGAAGGCGGAACAGCAGCGTGTATCATGGGGGTTCTGGCGCTGCCGCTGGTTCCGGTGCTCGTGCTGCTCCCGGTACTGGGCCTCATGTTGAACGGCACATCGTCGGTGCTTTACGGCACGGTCCCGGACCTCACCCCACCCGATCGGGCCGAACGTGCCTTCGCCCTGTTCTACACCGGTACGATCGGATCGGGAGCGATCTCCCCCGTGCTGTACGGCCTGCTCGGTGACTGGGTCGGCGCGCATTGGGCGACCGCGGCCACGGCGATCGTCGCGCTGGCGATCTATCCGCTGGCGTTTGCGCTCGCGCCCCATCTGGCGAACGCCCGGGAAATCGAGAGCGACCAGCCGGACAGCACATCGAGCAGTCCAAGCACTTGATCGCAGGCTTCGCCGCCGTGTTGCTCGAAGTCGACAGGCCGCTTCCGGCCAGCACCGGGTCATATCCCGTCACGGCGAGGACGCGGGCCCCGTCGATCATCCGAGGATCATGGGCGATCTCCGAGAACCGTGCACCAACGCTGACGGGCGGTGCACCGACGTGAAACTCCTGAAGCAATGCCATTCCACGGCGCCGGTCCTGAACGTTGAACCGGAGGCCACCCGCGACAGGTGGCCTTGAAACGGTCCGGTTCCACGCCGGAACAGTCCTGTGCTGCATCGGAACGGCCCGGTCTCACGGCGAAACGGGCCTGTTCTGCATCAAAACTGTTCGTTCCTGTTTAGTAACTATATTGTTCCGATACGACAACGGCTGTGGACGGACGCTAGAGCGGCACGATCCGGCCGTCCGCTCCGACAGTTAGCTCCGACCGTCTACC
>DASWON010000444.1:0-3961 GCA_036398735.1 Rhodopila sp. | reverse complement strand
ATACGCTGACCGCGCCGGTCTCTTCCTCCCATTTCAGGATGCGGTCGTTGGGGATGTCGCTCCAGAGCACGTAGCGGCCGTCCCCGAAATACACCGGGCCTTCGGACCAGCGGCACCCGGTCGCGAGTTGCTCGACCGAGGCGAGCGGCAGGCGCAGCGCGTTGAAGGCTGGGTCCAGCACCTGGACGTTGGGATCAGGATAGCGCTGGCTCGGTTCCCACATGATCGGTTTCCCCCGGTTCGATGTCGCGCCAGCTTAGATCAGGAATCTGCCCCGAGGAAACCGGAGGTCGACGCCGATGCGGCCGCGCAATGCCCTCGCCGGTGGGCTTCAGGGTTGGCGCGGCAATGGATCCGTGCCCTCGCTCAACAGGTCGAGGAGCGCGCCGTAGACGAAGACCCGCCCGCGCTGGCGGCCGGTTGTTTCGCGTGCGATACCCAGCCGCTGCTGCAGCGCCCCCAAATCGGGCGGCGGGTCCGGCGGCAACGGCTGGGGCACATAGGCACGGACGGTCTCGCCGCCGATCGCGGTTTGGTGGTAGCGGCCCAGGCGCGTTTCAAACTGGGGCATCTTCCGACCTTATTAAAGCCGGCTTTAATTAAGGTGCGACCTTACTAAAGGAAAGGCCGGTTCGCTTTAATAAGCTCCACCCACCTTGCCGCCGGCGGCGCCCCCGGCAAAAGTGCGGCAGCCACGGAAGGATGACGTCGATGCTGCAAATGCCCCCAGCCAGCCCCGGCATGCGCGAGGATGAGATCGACACCCCTGCCCTGGTCATCGACCTCGACGCCTTCGAGGCGAACCTCGACGCTATGGCCGCGCTGCTGGCGCCGACCGGCGTCAAGCTGCGCGCGCACGCCAAGACGCACAAGTCGCCGGTTATCGCCAGGCTGCAGATGGCGCGCGGCGCGGTTGGCAACTGCGTGCAGAAGGTCGCCGAGGCCGAGGTGCTCGCCTGGGGCGGCATCCCCGACATCCTCGTCAGCAATGAGGTCGTCGGGGCGGCCAAGCTGTCCCGGCTGTGCGCGCTGGCGCGCATTACGAAAATCGCGGTTTGTGCCGACGATGCCGCCCAGGTCGCGGCAATCGAGGCCGCCGCCCGGGATGCCGGCATTCGGATGACAGTGCTGGTGGAGATCGATGTCGGGGCCGGCCGCTGCGGCGTGCAGCCGGGGCCTGATGCTGTGGCATTGGCCGGCCGCATTGCCGGCTCGAAGCACCTGATCTTCGGCGGGCTGCAGGCCTATCACGGCAGCGCCCAGCACAAGCGCACGCCGGCGGAGCGGCGGACCCTGATCGGCGGTGCGATCGACGCGTCGCGCCGCACGGTGGAGCAGCTTCGCCAGCAGGGCCTCACGTGCCCGATCGTGGGCGGCGCCGGGACCGGGACGATCGAGATCGAATCGCACTCCGGCGTCTACACGGAGATGCAGGCTGGCAGCTACGTTTTCATGGATGCTGATTATGCACGCAATCTGGACGAGGCTGGCGCACCCGTCAGCACGTTCCGGCACGCGCTGTTCGTGCTGTCCTCCGTCATGAGCCAGGCGCAGACGGGCGTCGCCGTGCTGGATGCCGGGCATAAGGCCGTGGCGGTGGATTCCGGATTGCCGACGGTGTGGCAGCGGCCGGATATCCGATACACGAGCGCCTCGGACGAGCATGGCAAGCTACAGTACGGCAGCGAGACGACGGCGCCGAAGCTGGGCGAAAAACTGCGGCTGGTGCCCGGCCACTGCGATCCCACGGTCGACAAGTTCGACTGGTACGTGGGTGTACGGAACGGGCGAGTGGAGTGTCTCTGGCCGGTCGCGGCCAGGGGCGGCCTGAACTAGCGGCAGCCATTCGGACCGGCGACACGCAAATGCCACCCGCCTGATCTATCAGCGATCCGGGTCCGTCAGCGATCTCGCCGCCGCACGGTCATCACCCGAAATCCGTCAGGGACCGCTTCCTGGATCCCGGAGATCCCAGGGCCGTCTCCGCGTCGCAAACCGTGCCGCAGACACAGTGTCATCGCGCTGAGAGATGAGCGTCAACCAGGGCAAGAGAGGTGTCGCCGGGGCCGGAGACAGGCGTCGCCGGAGCCAGAGAGGCGTCACCGGGGCCGGAGATGGCGTCACCGGGGCAGAGATGGGCGTCACCGGAGCCAGGCCGGCACAGGTCCGGCGAGGGTCCGTTCGACAGAGCGGGCTCACCGCCGCGAGCACGGGCCAAGACCGGTGCCAACCCGGCGCATCAGGACCCTCGTCCACCCTGCGGCGGGATGCGACAACCGTCCTGTATGCGGCCGCCGTCTGCAAGCGACGCGACCTCACCGCCGGCCGACTAGGCGCTATGCGACAAAGCGCGGTTATCGCTCCCATCAGACAGGCCCATCTTCCGGGCCAACGAAAACGATTATTCTGCCGATCGTCGATGGAGGCTTCCAATGAGAGCCGTGATTCTCGCCGCCGTCACCACCCTCGGGCTCAGCGTCAACGTGGCGGGGTCGCATGCCGCGGCCTACCAGCCACCGGCGCACAACTTTTACCAGAACAACTGGATGTCCCGTGATTGACCCTCCGAACGGCGGCCGGTCAAGGTTGACCAGCCAATCCGGCCGCCTGGGAATGCCGAAATGTCCGTTCGGGCGATGGACTGAACCTTAGAACCACACCTCGGGGTGTGCGGGGCCCGGTTTGTTGCTGCTCGATCCTGAGCGCCGCGCGATCCCGAGCGCCGGGACGATCCGACAAACCCGCCCAGCGGTCGCGCCCCGCGGCACCCGCGGACCAACCTTCGCCTTGGTCGTGCCATCCGCAGCGTCGCGATTGCGGGATATCTGCCGCGTTGACGCCGACCGGCAGGCCGGCAGCGTCAACGCGGCCGGACTTCCTGCGTTCTCGTCCGGGCAGCCATGTGCGCAAAGCGCGTTTTGCGGCTGGTTGCCGCCGGACCCAATGCCCGCGACGTCTTTCGAGCACAGCGCCCGCGGCGTCTATCAGTGCGTTCGCCTGCGGCCGCGTGCTATCGCCTGCGTCAACGCCTGGCTTGGGCGCGCGTGCGCCGACCGTCAGCACCCAGGCGTCCTGAAGCAACCCAAGGGGACCCGGGATGGCCGACATGCATTGGTGGCAGCGCGGTGTCATCTACCAAGTCTATCCCCGGTCCTTTCAGGACAGCAACGCCGATGGGATCGGCGACCTCAATGGGATCCGCGATCGGCTTTCCTACCTGCGGGAGCTTGGCGTCGATGCAGTGTGGATGTCCCCGATCTACCCGTCGCCGATGGCCGATTTCGGGTATGACATCGTAGATTACTGCGGGGTCGACCGCGTCTTCGGCACGCTGGCGGACTTTGATCGCTTGCTGGCGGAGGTGCATGACCGCGGGCTGAGGCTCATCATGGACTTCGTTCCCAACCACACATCCAGCTTTCATCCCTGGTTCCTCGAAAGCCGGTCCTCGCGCCAGAACCCCAAGCGCAGCTGGTATATCTGGCGAGATCCGGCACCGGATGGCGGACCGCCGAACAACTGGCTGGCCAACTTCGGCGGCAGCGGCTGGGAATTCGACCCGGCCACACAACAGTATTACTACCACGCCTTCCTCAAGGAGCAGCCGGATCTGAACTGGCGCAACCCGGAGGTGCGCGAGGCGATGTACCGCGTGCTGCGCTTCTGGCTCGACCGCGGGGTAGACGGTTTCCGCGTCGATGTGCTCTGGCACCTGATCAAGGACGAGCAGTTCCGCGACAACCCGCCAAATCCAGCTTGGCAGTCGCATCAGGCCGGCATCGAGCGCCTCACGCCGCGCTATTCCGCCGATCGGCCGGAAGTTCTCGATGTGGTCAGGGACATGCGCGCGGTGCTGGATGCCTATACGGACCGGGTCATGATCGGCGAAATCTACCTGCCGGTCTAGCGACTGGTCGCCTATTACGGTTCTGACATGAAAGGGGCGCATCTGCCGTTCAAC
>DASWON010000443.1:0-24906 GCA_036398735.1 Rhodopila sp. | reverse complement strand
CAGCCGGGTCGTTGGCCAGGGCCATCGCGATCATCACCCGCTGCCGCTGCCCGCCCGAAAGCTGATGCGGAAACGCGTCAAGCCGATGCGCGGCGTCCGGGAAGCCGACCTCGCCAAGTAGCTGGACGACCCGGCCGCGCGCCGCCTCCCGCGTCATCGGCTGGTGCAGCCGCACCGCCTCGGCGATCTGCTTGCCGATGCGGGCCAGCGGATTGAGGCTGGTCATCGGCTCCTGGAAGACCATCCCGGCAACGCCGCCGCGCAGCCGGCGCAACAGCTTGTCGCCGGCGCCGATCACGCTCTGGCCGTCCACCACCACCCGGCCGCCGCAGGCCCCGCCCGGCGGCAGCAACTGCAGCAGCGACAGCGCGGTCAACGACTTGCCGGAGCCGCTTTCGCCGACCAGCGCCAGCGTCTCGCCGCGATCGAGCGTGAAGCTGACGCGGTTCACCACGACACGCTTGCCGAAAGCCACGGTCAGGTCCTGGACGGTGACGAGGCTCATCGGGAACGGGTAATCCGCGGTGTCTTGCGCGGATCGAAGGCATCGCGCACCGCCTCGCCGATGAACACCAGCAGCGTGAGCAGCCCGCCCAGGACCACGAACGCGGTGATGCCCAGCCAGGGGGCCTGCAGATTGTTCTTGCCTTGCGACACGAGCTCGCCCAGCGACGGCGATCCGGGCGGCAAGCCGAAGCCGAGGAAATCCAGGCTGGCGAGGATGGTAACCGAACCGGACAGGGTGAACGGCAGGAAGGTCAGGGTGGCGACCATGGCGTTGGGCAGGATATGGCGCCACATCACGGCTGCGTCGGACACACCCAGGGCCTTGGCGGCGCGGACATAGTCGAGGTTGCGGCCGCGCAGGAACTCCGCCCGGACCACACCGGTCAGGTTCATCCAGCTGAAAAGCAACAGAAAAACCAGCAAAACCCAGAAGCTCGGCGTGATGATGCTGGCCAGGATGATCAGCAGATAAAGCTGCGGCATCCCGGACCAGATCTCGATGAAGCGCTGGAACAGGAGATCGACGAGGCCACCGTAATATCCCTGTATGGCCCCCGCGGCGATGCCGACGATCGAGGAGATCGCCGTCAGGCTGAAACCGAACAGCACCGAGAGGCGAAATCCGTAGATCACCCGCGCCAGCACGTCGCGTGCCTGGTCATCGGTGCCCAGCAGGTTCTTGCCGTCCGGCGGCGACGGCGCAGGCGTAGAGGAATGCTTCACGACGGTGTTGTAGGAATAGCGGATGGCCGGCCAAATCATCCAGCCGCGCGCGTTGATCGCCTCCTGCACCTCGGGATCCGTGTAATCCGCCCCGGTCGGCATGAAGCCGTCGCCGAAGGTGTCCTCGCTGTAGTCCCATAGCACGGGCACGTACCAGTGCCCGTCGAAGTGAATGAGCAGCGGGCGGTCGTTGGCCAGCAACTCGGCAAACAGCGACAGGCCGAACAGCCCGAGGAAGATCCACAGCGACCAGTAGCCTCGCCTGTGGGCGCGGAAAATCGCCAAGCGGCGCCTTGTCAGCGGCGAGAGATGCACTACTGCCGGGCCTCGAAGTCGATGCGCGGATCAACCACGGTATAGAGCAGATCGCCGACGATCTGCATCAGCAGGCCGAGCAGTGTAAACATATAGAGTGTGCCGAACATCACGGGATAGTCGCGCCTTATCGCCGATTCGAAGCCAAGCAGGCCGAGACCGTCGAGGGAGAAAATGATCTCCACCAGCAAGGCCGATGAAAACAGGATGCCGATGAACGCCGACGGGAAGCCTGCGATGATCAGCAGCATCGCGTTGCGGAAGACGTGGCGATAGAGGATGCGCTGCTCGCTGGCGCCTTTGGCTCGGGCGGTGATCACGTACTGCTTGCGGATCTCCTCCAGGAAGCAGTTCTTGGTCAGGACGGTCAACCCGGCGAAGCCCCCGACCACGAGCGCCACGGTCGGCAGTACCATGTGCCACAGGTAATCGACGATACGCGCCGGCAGGCTCCAGTTTTCGGTGCCCATACTGTGCAGGCCGCGCAACGGGAACCACTGCACGAAGCTGCCGCCGGCAAACAGCACGACCAGCAGGATCGCGAACAGAAATCCTGGAACCGCGTAGCCGACCAGCACCGCGGCGCTGCTGACGACATCAAAGCGGCTGCCATCACGCACCGCCTTGGCGATGCCGAGCGGGATCGAGACGAAATACACGAGCAGCGTTGACCAAAGGCCGAGCGAGATCGAGACCGGCATCTTCTCCTCGATCAGCTGGAGCACCGGTTCGTCGCGAAAGAAGCTGCGGCCGAGGTCGAAACTCAGGTAATCGCGCAGCATCAGCGCGAACCGTTCGGGGGCCGGCTTGTCTAAACCGAACATCTTGCGGATGTCGGCGATGACATGGGGATCGAGTCCACGGGCACCGCGATAGCTGCCATCGCCGGCGGGCATCGCCTCGGCCGCGCCGGAACCCGTCATGCGGCCCATCACGCCGCCGCCACGCCCCTTCAGTTCGGCGATCATCTGTTCGACCGGTCCGCCTGGGGCGAACTGCACGACGACGAAATTAATGGCGATGATGCCGAACAGCGTCGGAACCACCAGCAGCAGCCGGCGAACGAGATAAGCCCCCATCAGGCGGCAACGCTTTGCGGGCCAGCGAGACCGGCCCGCCGCTGCCTGACCCCAGCAGCGGGCAACGCTCCCTGGGAACGCGACATGGGAGGCCGAGGTGGAACCCTGGCCTTGCTGCCAGCCCTCATGGCCCGTTGCGCCGGGCGGCGTCAATGGCGGCGGCGCGCACCGGGTCTACCCACCAGCTGTCAAACGCGAGACCGGTGCGCACCGGCTTGTCCGGCCGGCCGAAGCGATCCCAGTAGGCGACCCGCACGGATTGCAGATACCAGTGCGGCACCACGTACCATCCCGACAGCAGCACGCGATCCAACGCGCGTGACGCCACGACGAGGTGCGCCCGGTCCGGCGCAGACAGGATCTCGTGCACAAGGGCGTCCACCACCGGATCGCAGACCCCCATCAGGTTGTAGCCGCCCTCCGGCTTGGCACTGTCGCATGTCCAGTAGCCGGTCTGCTCGTTGCCGGGACTCTCGGACTGGTCCATCGCGATGACGATCATATCGTAGTCATAGGTGTCGATCAGCCGCTGGAACTGCGCCGGGTCGACGGTGCGCACCCTGGCCTCGATGCCCAGCTTCGACAGCCATTGCACATACGGCAGAGCAACACGCTCGAACGCCGGCTGATCCAGCAGGATCTCGAAGCTGAACGGATTGCCCTCGGCGTCCACCAGCTTGCGGTCGCGCACCTTCCACCCGGCCTGCTCCAGCAGGGCCAGCGCGCCACGCAGCTCCTCGCGATTGTTGCCGGAGCCATCGGTCACCGGCAGTTTGAATGGCTTGGTGAACAGATCGGGCGGCAGCCGATCGCGGTACTTGTTCAGCAGGGCCAGTTCGGCGCCCTCGGGAATCCCGCTCGAGGCAAGGTCGCTGTTGCTGAAATAGCTGTTGGTGCGGGTGTAGGCGCCATAGAACAGGTTGGCATTGGCCCACTCAAAATCGAATGCCATGGCGAGCGCGTGGCGCACCCGGACATCCTTGAACAGCGGCCTGCGCGTATTCATGCCGAAGCCCTGCATACCGGTCGGCAGGTGGTGGCTCAGCAGTTCCTTCTTCACCAGCCCCTTCTGCACCGCCGGGAAATCGTATGCGGTGGCCCAGTCCTTGGCGACATTCTCTTCGCGGAAGTCAACCTGACCCGCCTTGAATGCCTCCAGCGCCACGGTTCCATCGCGGAAATACTCGGTGCGGCGCGTGTCGAAGTTGGCCAGCCCTCGCATCACCGGCAGGTTTTTCGACCAGACGTCGGGCACGCGCACCATCGAGAGGGTGCGGCCGAACTCGAACCGTCCGACCCGGTACGGGCCGGAACCCAGCGGAGGCTCGGTCAGCGGTTTGTCGAAGTCCCGGCCTTCCCACCAATGCTTCGGCAACACGGCCATCTGGCCGAGAATGAGCGGCAGCTCGCGGTTGGTGTTGGACTTGAAATGGAACATGACCCGACGCGGGCCTTCGACGGTCACCGACGTGACATCAGCATAATACTGTTTGTAGAAGGGACGTCCCTTGTCACGCAGGGTCTCGAAGGTCCAGGCGACGTCCTCGGCGGTAACCGGCGTGCCATCATTGAACTTCGCCTCGGGCCGCAGTTCGAAAGCCACACCCATGCCATCCGCCGGCAGCTCGACCGTCTGGGCGAGCAAACCGTACTCGGTCTCGGCCTCATCGGCGTTCGCCTTCATCAGCGTGTCCCAGGTCCGGAAGGCATCCATCGCAGGCGTGCCGCGGACGATGAACGGATTGAAACTGTCGAAGGTGCCGACGGCGCCCAGTGCGACCTCACCGCCTTTCGGTGCGTCCGGATTGACGAACGGGAAAAACTTGAAGTCGGGCGGGAGGGAGAGCGATCCCAGGAGGGAGATGCCATAGGTGCGTGTGACCCCTGCGGCCGAGCTCGCTTGTGCGGGGCCGGCGGGGACGTCCGCCGGTTTCGCCGAACCGGGCTGCGCCTGCGCAGTGGGCGCCTGCGCAGTGGGCGGCGGAGTGGGCGGCTGCGCGGCGGGCGGCTGGGCGGCGGGCGGCTGGGCGGCGGGCGGCTGGGCAGGCGGCGACGGCGCAGCGGGCGGCTGCGCGCTGGCCGCCGGAGCGCTGACCACCTGCACCCCGGCCGCAGCGGTTCCCATCAGCAGCCAGGCCGCCATTCCCAACAAGCCTCTCACGCGCATGCCTTGTCTCCCGTTTGCCGCATGATAGCGATCACCGTCGCGGTTCGTCAGCTTGGGTCTCGTGGGTTGAACCCATGCGCTGAGTCACGCCTGCCTCCCTTGGTCGCCGGGGCGCGCCCCGGCGAAGGCTGCACCAACCGGTGGTCCGACGCCAGCCGGCGATTCCGCTTTGCGCGGCAAAACCTCACGGCGCGCGGTCGCGACGCCGACTGGCCGGCCGTTCCGCGTGTCCGCGGCGGCGTGCAGGAACCCATTGACGAATCGATCAATCTTCTGCGCACTCATGCCATGGATGATCTCCAGCCTGAGACCCTCGCCCTGCCGTCCGGGCCGGCTCGCGTGAAATGGCGGCGCAGCAATCGGGCGCGCCGGGTGTCCTTGCGCATTGATCCCAGTGGAGGCGCCGTGGTCGTGACCCTGCCAGCGAAGGCCACCCGCAAGGCTGGCATGGCGTTGCTGATGGGACATGCCGACTGGGTCGCCGACCGGCTCGCCGCCCTGCCTGAGGCGATTGTGTTCGCCGATGGCGCGATCGTGCCGATCTGCGGCATGCCGCACCGCATCCGCCATGCTCCCACCGCCCGCGGGGCGGCGTTCCTGCTGGATCAGGAGTTGCACGTGACCGGGGCCGCCGAATTCCTTCCGCGCCGCGTTCGCGACTTCCTCCGCCATGAGGCTCGGCGACGGCTTGGCGCCCTGGTCGCCGCGAAGGCCTCGCTGATCGGCGTGACGCCGAAGCGCGTTACAATGAAGGACACCACCAGTCGCTGGGGCAGCTGCGCGCCGGACACGTCGCTCGCGCTGAGCTGGCGGCTGGTGATGGCGCCGGCGTTCGTCCAGGACTACGTGGTGGCGCACGAGGTCGCCCATCTGCGCCACATGAACCATAAGCCGAAATTCTGGGCGCTGGTCGATGAGCTGACGCCGCACACCAAGACCGCGATCCCTTGGCTGCGGACCGAGGGTGCGCGGCTGCTGCGGATCGGGTGATCAGCCGCCCCGGTCGCGGCCGATCAATGCAAGCCCCTCGGCGACCGACACGAATTCGCCGCCGCCGGTCACCCGCCGGGTACCGAACCGCGTCGTGAACAGGCCACGCACCGCCGGGACCAGCGATGTTCCTCCGGTCAGGAACACCCGGTCGATGGCATCCTCCCGCAGGCCGGCCTCGGCCAGAGCGAGATCCACGGTCGCGGCGATCCTGGCGATGTCGGGCGCGATCCACTGCTCGAAGTCCTGGCGGGCGATCGTCTCCTCGATGGCAAAATCGGCGTGACGGAAGCGCAGCACCGCCGTCTCGGCACCCGACAGGTCCGCCTTCACCCCCGACACTGTCCGGTAGAGTTCATAGCCAAGCTCGTCGCGGATCAGCCGCAGCAGCGCACCAAGCCGATCGGGGTATTTCGCGGTCCGCGCCACCGCTTCGATGTCGCGCATGGTCTTGGGCGCGCGCATCAGCGAAAGCCGGTGCCAACGCGCGAAGCTTGAATAGTATTCCGGCGGCACCGGCAGGTCCGTGCCGCCCGGACGATACGTCGTGCCTTTGCCTAGGCGCGGCGAGACGACGTTGTCGACGATCCGGTAGTCGAACGTGTCCCCGGCGATACCGACGCCCGCATGCCCGAGAGCCGTGACGGGCCGGTTGCTGCCGGGCTCGAACCGCATGACGGAGAAGTCGCTGGTGCCGCCGCCGAAGTCGCCGATGAGCACAGTTGCGGGTGCCTGCAGCCCGCGGGCGAATCGGTAACCGGCGGCCTCCGGCTCCAGCGCGGTCTGAACGCTGCCCCAGCCGGCGGCGGCATAGGAGGCGCGCAGCCGCTGCTCCCCGAACGCATCGTCGGGTGTTTCGCCGGCGAAACGCACCGGGCGGCCGGCGACCAGCACGGTGTCGGCCGGTTGTGGCAGGATCGCGCTCAGGAACAGCCCGATCAAACCCTCCAGCGTGAAGGGCCGGCCGAACACCCGAGTTTCCGTGAAACTGCGCTGCGCCAGGTAGCTCTTCAGCGACATCATCAGCCGGCTATCGAGCGGGTCATCGAGGTAGGCTTCGATCGCCGCCGGCCCGACGGCGCTGCGCAGCACGACGCGGTCTTTCGCGCCGTCGTTCCAGAAGCAAAGAACTGAGCGGATCACGTCCACCTCGGCCGCGCCGAAGGCATGCCGCACCGTCTCGACCGATCCGTCCGCAT
Source organism: Rhodopila sp. (assembly GCA_036398735.1). GTDB lineage: Bacteria > Pseudomonadota > Alphaproteobacteria > Acetobacterales > Acetobacteraceae > Rhodopila. Next base: position 17,926 of record DASWON010000443.1, on the reverse strand, counting down.
GCAACCGCGTGACGACGCTGTTGGTCGTACCGAAGTCAACGCCGATCACCGTCATATGCCGCCGCCCCGTCGCGAAAGGGGCGTCTCCGACCATAGGCGTGGCGAACATGCAAGCGGAACCACGCGGCCTCACGCCGCGAAAATGGGCCGGCGCTGACCCGCGGGCGCCGGACGATGCCCCCGGGCCAGGCAGTCCGTAGACGGGAGACCGCACCGATGGCCCTCCAGCGGTTAGCCGTCGCGTGACGGCCTGACCGCGATCCCCGGGTGGCAACCCCCGGGCAACGTCCCCCGGGCGGGAATTGACGGGCGGGGGATCCACGGGCGCCGATCGGGGATCCACGGGCGCCGAACCCCGGGGGCACCGATCCTCGGGGCGGGGATTTACGGGCGCCGAACCCCGGGGCGCCGATCCCCGGGGCGGGGATTCACGGGCGCCTATCCTCGGGCACCATCCCGGCGCCCCTCGGTCCGGCGCCCCCGGCGATCCCCGACCGCAATCCTCTGCTGACATCAGCCGGGCTGCCCGTCCCCCGGGCTGGCATCTGGCGTGGGTCGCCGCCGCCGGGCATAGTCGTGGCAAATCCAGAGACGGAGGCCCCGATCATGGCGACGCAGCCAAAGCTTGAACACCGCGCCCTCGGCAAAGGCGGCCTGTCCGTCTCGGCGATCGGGCTGGGATGCATGTCGCTGTCCGGGGTCTACGGGACGGCCGACGATGCGGCATCCGAGGACCTGATCCGCCACGCGATTGACATCGGCGTGGATCACTTCGACTCCTCCGACATGTACGGCTGGGGCCATAACGAGCAGGTGCTCGGACGGGCGTTGAAGGGCCGGCGGGACCAGGTGGTGGTGGCGACCAAGTTCGGCCAGATCCAGCGCCCGGGCCAGCCGAACGGCGTCAACGGTCGACCGGAGTATGTCATCGAGGCCTGCGAGGCCAGCCTGAAGCGCCTCGGGATCGAGGTGATCGATCTGTATTATCAGCACCGGGTCGATCCGGCGGTCCCGGTCGAGGACACCGTCGGCGCGATGGCCAAACTGGTGGCCCAGGGCAAGGTCCGGTTTCTGGGCATGTCGGAGGCTGCACCGGATCGCATCCGCCGGGCCCATGCAGTGCATCCGATTGCCGCGGTGCAGACCGAATATTCCCTGCTGTACCGCGAGGAAGCCGAGGAAACCCGCAAGACGACGACCGAACTCGGCATCAGCTTCGTCGCCTATTCCCCGCTGGGACGCGGTTTTCTGACCGGCGCGATCAAGACGTTCGCGGACGTCGATGGCCGCCGTGCGGCGCATCCGCGGTTTCAGGAGCAGAACTTCGACCAGAACCGCGCCCTCGTGGCGAAGATCGAGGCGGTTGCCGCGGAAAAGGGGTGCACCCCATCGCAGGTGACTCTCGCCTGGCTGCTGGCCCAGGGACCGGACGTCGTCGCCATCCCGGGGACGCGGTACCCAGCCAGGCTCGACGAAAACGTCGGCGCACTGAAGGTGATGCTGTCGGCGCAGGACGTGGCGCGCATCTCGGCCGCGGTGCCTGCCGGAGCGGCGGCCGGAACGCGATACCCGGCGGGCGGAATGGCCGGAGTGTTCATCTGATCGGCGGCAACGCGCCGGAATACCGGCTGCGCGGCCGACGTCGCCGCCTGGCAATGGCCTGGTCAGCGGCGCGGAGCCCGATTAGCCGCGCGCCGCTGACCCCGCACGCCAATGTGCCGCATGCCACCGGGTCGCATGCCACCGGGTCGCATGCCACTGGGTCGCACACCACTGGGTCGCACACCGATGAGCCGCGAAGCGGGAGGGCGCCGGGCCCTGACCCGAGCCGACCCGACCCGACCCGACCAAAAGGGCGATGGCTCTCTTGGAACCTGGTCGCCAAGGCGCTGGGCCCTTGCCAACCGTCGGGTTGTCGTTGACCCTGAGGCATCCGGGTCCTATCTCAACGCGGCGCGTCTGGGTCTTCCCGGACTGCTCGCCCCTGGAAGGTCCGCATGCTCGCTTCTATCGCCCGCGCCATTTTCGGCTCATCGAACGACCGCTCCCTGAAGGGGTACCAGCGGCGGGTTCCGGCGATCAACGCGCTGGAAGACGGCATGAAGGCGCTGTCGGACGAGGCTCTGGCCGCGAAAACGGTGGAATTCCGTTCCCGCCTCGCTGAGGGCGCCACGCTCGACGATCTGCTCCCGGAAGCATTCGCGACGGTTCGCGAGGCCAGCCGCCGCGTACTCGGGCAGCGTCATTTCGACGTCCAGCTGGTCGGCGGGATGGTCCTGCACGACGGCAAGATTTCGGAGATGAAGACCGGCGAAGGCAAGACGCTGGTCGCCACGCTGCCGGTCTATCTGAATGCGCTTGCCGGTAACGGCGTGCATGTCGTCACGGTGAACGACTACCTTGCCCGCCGCGACGCGGACTGGATGGGGCAGATCTACAACTTCCTGGGCCTCAGCTACGGCGTCATTGTTCATGGCCAGGACGAGGAGACCAAGCGCGCCCAGTACGCCGCCGATATCACCTACGGCACCAACAACGAGTTCGGCTTCGACTACCTGCGCGACAACATGAAATACCGCCTGGAGGACATGGTCCAGCGGGAATTTTTCTTCGCCATCGTTGACGAGGTCGACTCGATCCTGATCGACGAGGCCCGCACGCCGCTGATCATCTCCGGCCCCGCCGAGGACAGTTCCGATCTATATCGCCGCGTGGACGAGGTGGTGAAGGAGCTGGTGAAGGACCCCTCGACCTACGACAAGGATGAAAAGTTCAAGACGGTCTCGCTGACCGAGTCCGGCAGCGAACGGGTCGAGGACATGCTGAAGGAAGCCGGCGTCCTGACCGAGGGCAACCTGTACGACATCTTCAACGTCTCGGTCGTGCACCATGTCCAGCAATCGGTCCGCGCACATACATTGTTTGCGCGCGATGTCGACTACATCGTGCGCGACGACCAGGTGATCATCATCGATGAGTTCACCGGCCGCATGATGCAGGGCCGGCGCTATTCCGAAGGCCTGCACCAAGCCCTTGAGGCGAAGGAGCATGTCACGGTCCAGGCCGAGAACCAGACCCTGGCGTCGATCACCTTCCAGAACTACTTCCGGCTGTACCCCAAGCTCGCCGGCATGACCGGGACGGCGATGACCGAGGCCGACGAATTCGCCGAGATCTACAAGCTCGACGTGGTGGAGATCCCGACCAACGTCGCCGTCACCCGCAAGGACGAGGACGACGAGGTCTACCGCACGGCGGGCGAGAAATACGAAGCCGTCGCCTCGCTGATCGCCGAGGCGCGTGAGAAGGGGCAGCCGGTCCTGGTCGGCACGACGTCGATCGAAAAAAGCGAGACCATCAGCGACCTCCTGAAGAAAAAGAAGGTTCCGCACGCGGTGTTGAACGCCCGCTTCCATGAGCAGGAGGCCGAGATCGTCTCGCAGGCCGGCGCTCCCGGTGCGGTGACCATCGCGACCAACATGGCGGGCCGCGGCACCGACATCAAACTCGGCGGCAACCTCGATGTGCGGCTGCGCAAGGAGCTCGCCGACATTCACGATGAGGCCGAACGCGAGACACGTGAAGCCAAGGTACGCGCGGAGGTGGCCGAGGCGCACCAGAAAGTGAAGGACGCCGGCGGCCTGTTCGTCATCGGCACCGAACGCCACGAAAGCCGCCGCATCGACAACCAGCTGCGCGGCCGCTCCGGCCGCCAGGGCGATCCCGGGCGCTCACGCTTTTTCCTGTCGCTGGAAGACGACCTGATGCGCATCTTCGGGTCCGACCGGATGGGCGGCATGCTGCAGCGCCTCGGACTGAAGGAAGGCGAGGCGATCGTCCATCCGTGGATCAACCGGGCGCTGGAGAAGGCGCAGAAGAAGGTGGAGGCACGCAACTTCGACACCCGGAAGAACGTGCTGAAATATGACGACGTCATGAACGCCCAGCGCAAGGAGGTCTACGCCCAGCGCAAGGAGTTCATGAAGCTGATGGACGTGGCGGACACCGTCGCGGAGATGCGCGAGGAGGTGCTGGCCCTGATGGTCGCCGCGAGAGTGCCGGAGAAGGCGTTCTCGGAGCAATGGCACCTTGCGGAACTGGCTGCCGACGTGCAGCGCGTCTTCGGCATGACCCTGCCGGTCGAGGAATGGGGCCAGGAAGAAGGCATCGATGAGACCCATCTGCGGGAACGCATCGAGAAGGCCGTGGACGAGATGATGGCCGCGAAAGCCGCCAACATGGGTCCGGACCTGATGCGGTTCATCGAAAAGAGCCTGCTGATCCAGACCCTCGATGCGGTGTGGAAGGAGCATCTGTATGCGCTCGACCATCTGCGCCAGGGCATCGGGCTGCGTGCATACGGGCAGCGGGACCCACTGAACGAGTACAAGTCCGAGGCCTTCGCCCTGTTCAACGCGATGCTCGTGGAGTTGAAGGAGCGGGTGACGAGCATGCTGGCGAGGGTGGAACTGGCGCCCGAGCAGCCGATGATGCCGCCGCCGATGATGCCGATGATCGAAACGCACGCCGAACCCGAAGCAGCGCTGATGTCGGATCTTGCCCTGGCCGAACCGGCCGCTCCGCCCAGGATTGCCACCGCGCCGGTTCGTACCCAGGCGGTCGACCCGAACGATGAAAGCACGTGGGCGGCGACGCCGCGCAATGCGCAGTGCCCGTGCGGGTCGGGCAAGAAATACAAGCACTGTCACGGCAGGCTTGCCTGAAAGACAGGGCGGGCGGAAGCGCCGTCTTTCCGGACCCGCCATACGCGCGGAGGCTCTGGCCGCCCCGATCCTGATCCTTGGTGCGCCACGGTCCGGCACGACTTGGCTGGCGAAGATCATCGACAGTCATCCGGACGTGCTGTACCGCCATGAACCGGATGCGGTGCTGCCCGGCCCATCGCCGCTGACGCCGTCCGACCTGCCGCCGCTGCTCGCTCGCTGGGCCGCCGACACCCGTGCGCGTACCGCCGCGAAACGGCCGTTCTTCCGGAAGTCGTGGCAGCCAGAATGGGCATACGTTCTGCACACGCTGCTGGCCATCGCGGTCGGCGCGGCCGGACGGATGCCATCGCCGATCAGCGCCCTGGCTCGCTTGCCCATCCCGGACCTCGGTGCGTGTCCCGCTCCGCGGCTGGCGATCAAGTCGATCGCCTGGACCCGCGGCGCTGCGGTCCTGTCCCGCGCCCTACCGGCCAGCCGCACGATCTTCATCCTGCGCCACCCCTGCGGTCAGGTTGCCTCGGTGATGCGCGGCAACAGCCAGCGCCGCTTCGATCTGAAGACGGGCGGCACCGATATGCCGTTTGACGAGGCCGCCACGATCGCTTTCGCGGCCGCCCATGGCGCCGATGCAACGGGTTTTCAGGCGCTGCCGGACGCCGCGAAGTATGCCTGGGCCTGGCGAGCCTTCAACGAGCCCGCGTATGCCGCGCTGGCTGCCCAGCCCAACGTGCATGTCGTTCTCTACGAGGCGCTATGTGCGGAACCCAGGACGCTGGTGCGGCGGATCCTGGCGTTTGCCGGCCTGAGCTGGGACCAGCAGACCGAGACGTTCCTCGCGCGCAGCACGACGCACCGGGGTGAGGCCGGCTACTATGGGGTCTTCCGCGATGCCGTCGCCGCTGCCGAGGCGTGGCGAAGCTCCATGTCTTCGTCCGATCAGCAGGCTGTCCGCTCGGTCGCCGCGGCATCGCCGCTGGCGCGGTTCTGGCCCGATCTGGTGAGCGCGGCGTGACCGGTTCGGCGGCTTGAGGGCCAGGCGGGACCGGCTTGTCAGGTTTGCGTCTTTGGCATGATGCGCGCGTGACAATTCCGCGCGAAAAGGTCACACTTCGGATGTGAACGTCTTAGCACCCCCGAAGGCGCGGCTGCATATCGAGATTGTGCACGATCTCGTCTGCCCGTGGTGCTACCTCGGCATCCGCCGCTTGTTGCGGACGCTACGCCGCCGCCCCGACATTGCTTTCGAACTGATCTGGCGGCCGTTCCTGCTCAACCCCGACATGCCGCGCACCGGCATGGCCCGTCCGGACTATGTTGTGCGCAAGTTCGGTGGCGAGGACCGGGCTCGCCGCCTGTATGCGACGATCAGCGAAACCGGTCGCCAAGAAGGTCTGGAATTCCGCTTCGACCGGATCCGGCGCACCCCATCCTCGATCGATGCGCACCGGCTGGTCCGCTACGCCGCGGGTTACGGGCGGGCGGATACGATGGTGGAGGCGTTGTTCGCGGCACATTTTACCGACGGTCACGACATCGGCGACCACGATGTGCTGGTGGCGATCGCCGCGGCCGCCGGGATGGACCCGGTGGCGGTGCGCCACTTCCTGGCGTCGCAGGCCGAGGCCGAGGCGGTGCACGCGGACAATCTGCGTGCCCACCGGCTTGGGATCAACGGCGTCCCCTGCTTTGTTGTCGACGGCATGCACGCGATCGCGGGCGCGCAGGAGCCCGAGGTCATCGAACGGCTGCTCGATATCGCCACGGTCGACGCCGTTCGTTTTTGATATATCGTTGCGATTCAGTCGATTGCCTGCCTGGGCGGTCGTGGCCGGCGCGGCGAACGCCCGCGGTGTTGGGTCGAGCAGTTGCCGGCCCGCGGCTCCCCGCCTAGCATCGGCGAACCGCATGCCAGCGGCTCACCGCCTGTCGGTGCCAATGAAGCCGAGAACGGAATCGTCCCATGACCCCAGAAATCAAGGCTCAGCTCGCCCCGCACGGCGTGCTTCGCGCGGCCATCAACATGTCGAACTTCCTGCTGGTCACCGGCCGCAGCGCCGCGGGCGACCCGGAGGGAGTGTCCCCGAGCATGGCACGCGCCATCGCCGATCGGCTGGGCGTGCCGGTAAAGTACGTGCCGTTTCCGAAGCCGGGTGAGCTTGCCGACGCGGCGGGCAAGGACGTGTGGGATATCGGCCTGATCGGCGCCGAACCGGCGCGTGCCGAGAAGATCGCCTTTACCGCCGCGTACGCCGAGATCGAGGCGACCTATCTGGTGCCGGCCGGCTCGCCGCTGAAGTCGATCGCCGATGTCGACAAGCCGGGCGTGCGGATCGCCGTGACCGCACGAAGCGCCTATGATCTCTGGCTCGAACGCAACATCAAGCAGGCGACGCTGATCCGGTCGAGCAGCCTGGATGGCGCTCTCGAGCAATTCCTGGCCGAGAAGCTGGAAGCGCTGGCCGGGCTGCGTCCCCGGCTGCTGACGGATGTGCAGAAGGTGCCGGGAGGGGTGATCCTGCCCGGCCAGTTCACCGCCGTGCAGCAGGCGGTTGGAACGGCCAAGGCGAACGCGGCGGCGGCCGCATGGCTGCATGACTTCGTGGAGGAGGCGAAAGCGTCCGGCGTGGTCGCGAAGTTCATCGAGCAGCACAAGGTCAACGGCCTGTCGGTTGCGCCTCCGGGCTAGGTGTCCCCGCTCGAAGATCCGGCGTGCCCGTGGATCAGCTGCTGGCGAACGTCCGGATCGGCCGGGAAACGGGCGATTGATTTCAAGTGTGATGCACGGTTCTGACGTCCGCCCCGGCGTCGGTTGACGATGGGACAACTTCGGAATCATCACATGCGGGCGATGCTACCTGGACTGGATTTGGGCTGGAGTGGAAATCGGGTCGCTCATTCACTGGGCTGGTGTCGCGCGCCTCGCCGTTCGTAGTCGCGCCGTCGTGCCGGACCTCCGCCTACCCGGGGCCACGCCTGGACCGGCCGCTCAGGACTTTGGAGTTTGGAAGGCGAAGTCGTGGGTCACCGGGCATGCCCGGTGATGACACAAGAACGGGGCGTCCAACCCGGCGGGACGCAGGAAGGGGGCGCCCAGGCCCGGTGGTGAAGCGGCGGAATGACATGATCAGCACGGTTTGGTAGACAGCCATATAGTTTCAACGCCGGAATAGTATTCCTTGGGCTGCGCACGAGTTGGACCGGCACGACGGGTCGCGGTGCCTGCCCCGCGAACGCCCAACGCCGGCCCGTGCAGCAGGCGGGACGATGCGGGTGCCCGGCCTCCTCCCATGACCGGCCGGGCTCATGTGCGGCGATGCCGAACGCCAAGGGGCTGCGATCCATTGCCCTGTCACAGATGACCCGGCACCGGCGACCAATCCGAACCCGGCACCCCGCCCCAGCTTAGCGCAGCCGACTCGACAGCAGTTCGCCCTTGCTCTCCAGCACCGGATAGGCTGCCGCGGCGACGAGATGCGCATTCACCCGCTTGAGGTCGCGCAGCGCATCCAGATGCAGCGCGCTGGTCTCGACACTGGCCAGCCGGCCCGCACGCAGACGCTCGAAATGCGCGGCGGTGGCCTCGGCTTCCAGGCTGCGGAAGATCTCTTTCTCCTCGACCAGCAGTCGCGCCGCCCGATCGTCACCGGTCACCAGAAGCGCCGCCGCGGCCCGCAGGTTGGTCATCAGCCGATCGATGATAGTACGCAGCGGCTCGGCCTCCGCGGCGGAGAACACCAGGCCCCGCTTCACCTGCTTGGCGACGATCCCCAGCAGGCCCTTGTCCACCACGTCGCCGGCATGCTCCAGGTTGGTGGCGAAGCACAGGATCTCCACCACACGCCGATGATCGGCCTCGGTCATCGCCTCCGAAGGCAGCGATGTCATATAGGACTTGATCGCGGTGTTCAGGGTGTCGAGCACGTCATCCAGCCGCTTGAGCTCCGCCAGATGCCGCCGATCCGGTCGTTGCAGCGCATCCCGGAGCCCCTGCAGCATGGCTTCCAGCGCGTCGGCCATGCGCAGCGCCTCGCGCGTCGCGGCGCCGAGCGCAACGGTCGGCACCTCGATTGCTGCCTGATCGAGATACAGCGGACGCCCCGGATCGGCAGGATTGACCCGGGTGGGCAGCAGGCGGCGCAGCAGGTTCGCGTACGGCGTCAGCAGCGGGAAGAAGATCAGCGCCAGGATCAGGTTGAAGCCCGTATGAAAGTCGGCGACGACGCGGGTGTTGTCCGGATCGATTGTGACCAGCCATGGGCCGATCACCGGCAACAGCGCCAGGGCAACCGCCACGCCAAGGGCCCGGTTGATCAGGTTGCCGATCGGCAGACGCCGCGCCGCCGGATCGTCGCCGGCCCCGCCCTCCAGCACCGGGTTGATCGCGGTGCCCAGATTGGCACCCAGCACCAGCGCGAAGGCGGCATGCGGCGGCACCACGCCTTTCACCGCAAACGACATCACCAGCAGAACGACCGCGACGCTGGAGTGCGCCGCCCAGGTCAGCCCCGCCGCCAGGATCACGTCGAGCACCGGCTGGGTCGAGACCGCCCCCAGCAGCAGACGCAGACTCGGAGTGTCCTCATAGGGATCGAGCAGGCCGACGAACTGGCTCAAGGCCATCAGCATCAGGCCGAGGCCGATCAGCACGCGGCCGAAATCCCGTGGCGCGGCGCTCGTGCGGCGGAACATCAGCACGCCGATCAGGATCAGCGCCGGTGCAACCTCGGCGACATTGAACGACAGCAGCTGCACGATCAGCGTGGTGCCGACATTCGCTCCGAGCATGACGGCGAGTGCGGGGACCAGATCGACCAGACCACCGGCGGCGAAGCCGGTGACCATCAGGCCCGTGGCCGTGCTGCTCTGCAGAATGGCGGTAACGCCCATCCCGGCCAGGAAGGCCTGGAAACGGTTGCGCAGCGCGACGCCGAGCAGGCCACGCAGCCGGGCGCCCAGCGCACGCTGCACACCGGTCTGGACCATATGGACGCCCCACAGCAGCAGGGCGACCGAGCCGGCGAGGTTCACCAGCGTGATGGAGAAATCCATGGGCGCTCTCCGAACATGCGCGCGCCGCGCCAGCGGCGACAACGTCGAGCCGATGCAAAAGATCCCTGATGGTCAAGCAGTGCATGACCGGTGACCGTCTATGACGGTACGATGTCACAGCGTCGGTCGGATTGTCACGCGATGCGCGACTGCGAGGATACGTGACCGCGAGGGTCCCTGATTGCGGAGGTCACCTGACCGCGGAGGTTCCCCTGATTGCGGAGTCACATGACCGGCGCCTGCGGCGGCGTGGTGGCTGCGTCCTGGATCTGTTTGTAGGCGCCAGGACACGGTTTTGCTAGCTACGACGGATGCAGACCTCTCAATCCAGACTGACGTTCCCCATTCCGGTCGCGCCGCCCTTCGGTTCGGTCACCGACATCGCCCCCGGACTGCGCTGGTTGCGTCTGCCGCTGCCGTACCGGCTGGATCACGTGAACATCTACCTGATCGAGAACGATGGTGGCTGGACCGCGCTGGACTCGGGCCTCGGCGACGACCCGTGCAAGCAGGCGTGGGAGGCCGCGCTGGCGGGTCCGCTGAAAGGCCAAGGGCTGAAATCGCTGGTCGTGTCGCACTTCCATCCGGACCATGTCGGGCTGGCGAGCTGGCTGTGCGACCGGTTCGATCTCGAACTGGCGATGCCGCGTCCGGAATACCTGCACAGCCTGCTGCTGCAGTTCGCGCCCGCCGACTACGGCGAGGACGTGTTCCGCCCGTTCTACAAGCGGCATGGCCTGTCGGGGGAGGCGACTGAGGTCGTCCTCAGTCGCGGGCACGAATATCTGAAACGCACCACAGGCGTGCCGGCCTCCTATCACCGCATCAAGCACGGCGACACGCTGCCGATCGGGGGACGGAACTTCGAGGTGCTGACCGGCGGCGGCCATGCGCTGGAGCAAGCGATGTTATACCGGCCGGAGGAGCGGCTGTTTCTCGCCGCCGACCAGGTGATCGCCCGGATCTCGCCGAACGTCAGCGTGCACCCGATGGAACCGGGGCTGGACGCATTGGGCATCTATCTTGCTTCGCTGCGTGCCATCCGGGCCAGCGTCGCCCCGGACGTTCTGGTGCTGCCGGGCCATGGGCTGCCGTTTCATGGCCTGCACGACCGGATCGACGAGCTGATCTTTCACCATGGACAGCGCTGCGGGGAAATCGCGGTGGCCTGTCAGCACGCACCGCTGTCGGTCGCCGAGATCGTGCCCGTCCTGTTCACCCGTCCGCTGGACGCGCATCAGACCGGGTTCGCGTTCGGTGAGGTGCTGGCGCACGTGAACCACATGCTTGGCCGTGGGGAGCTGCGGCTGGAGACGGATGGCGGCGGGGTGGACCGCTACCGGACGGCATGACGGCGCGCCATTACGCAGCGGAACCAGTATCCCGAAGGCTGGGTTCGCCGTGCCATGGATTGGCTCCTGACGAAGTTCGCCTCAGGGCGCGATCAAGTCTCGTGAGCACCTTCACGGCGACGAGCAACGCCGCCGGACGGCCAGCCCCTGCGTCATCGCCGTGCCGCGGCCCGGTGACCGACGACTTGTACTTCGGCATTCCTCAAGTTGTGGGCGCCGGGCCAGACCATGACACGACGATACACAGGCGACGCGATTTCAGTTGCCGTGAGACCGCGCTCATGTTGCCCATGATCCTGGGGTCCGCCACGGCGCGGATCCGCAATGCGGCGTCCTGCCGATTCACGGCCCGTGTCCGCTCAGCCAACCATGCTACGAAACGTTACCGACCAGCGGGTCCGCTGCATTTCGGCAATGCTGTGCTCCCATTCGTGCCGCGATGCGCCGCTGAGGTGGTACGCGCCACGTGGCTCCAGCGGCACATTCACGCGTTCAAATCCTGCGCCCCGACGTCGCCGGAACCGCATCGTGGCGGGTGCGCCGAGTGATATGCCGACCACGTGATCGAACACCGGGCGGTCCTTGTGCCAGCCGATACCGGCGCCCGGGTCGTAACGGATCAGCAGCGCCTGAACCAGATCGTTCGGCCGCACTCCGGCAAAACGTGCCGCGCGGTCGCGAAACGACAGCAGCCAGTCAGGAAGGGGATCGCCCCGCCGCAGGTGCCCCTTGTCGAAGTCATAGGTCCAGCCGTAGGCGACGGTCAGCCGCTTGCCGGTCCAACCATGGAAGCGGAACGGCAACAGGTCGGCGGCATCAATCGCGGTCGTCAGCGCATGCTCTTCCGCCCGGGAGACAAAGTCGTTCGCCGAGGCCAGACCGGGCAGTGCAGGCGCGTTGAAAAGATCAAGCATGGCCGTCATGACACCGCGTCATGCGCGCACCGAAAAGGCCCCGGCCAGCGGGACCGGCCCACCACGCCGGGTCCACCGTCGCGACAAGACCAGGCGGGAGCCGCCACGCCCGCGGCCGAAGGCCCGATGGCAGCGCGTTCGAGCGGCGGCGCCCGATCGTCGAGGCGATCGGACCCGGCGAGGCGGTTGTCGCCTCCGAGCGCCGCCTCGCGGCTGGCTGATGTCGCAGCGGCCAGGGGGCGACATGATGCCGCAGGCTCTGGCCGTCGGTGCAGACTTTGGCCGTCGGTCGAGCGTCATGCGGGGGCAGGTCAGCGCCGCCGGAGCGACCCATCATCCGGACGCTTCGGTCAGGCATCGGCTCTGAGGGGCCCAGCGGGCCGTCGTCCGAGCGGATCATCATTCCTGCTCCGCACATCAAGCTCGGTACGGCCACGGCCGCCGGCCTCGTTCGTATCTGCCTCATTTCGTTCCATCTCGTTGCGACCCGCCTCGTTCCATCGCGCCTCGTTTCGTCCCGGCCGTATGGGTGCTCGGTGCCTTCCACCTGAGCCTTCGATCCATGCCCTCGATCCATGCCCTCGATCCAGGCATTCAAATTCGCCGGGCGACCCTTCCGTGACCATGTAGCCGATTTCGAACGTAAAGTGAACACAAAAGGGCGGCGAGGGCGGCGGACATTTATCTCCACGGCCATCTACATGGCCGGGTATCCCCACGGCCATCTACGTGGCCGGGGTATCTCCATGGCCATCTACGTGGCCGGGGTATCTCCACGGCCATCTACGTGGCCGGGTATCTCCACGGCCATCTACTACGTGGCCGGGCAGCCCATCCGCGAGCGGACTGCCGCCTCCGATCAAGGCGTAGCCCGCGATACTGGTGACGGCATGCCCCTTCGTGGCATCCGCCCGGGCGATTGATCGGCGCCTTGCACGGCAAACCGACATCGCGGTCACGACCGTCCAGGCGCTGCCGAAGCGCATCCGCGACGTCCGGGCCAGGGCTGCAGGATGGTCGTCGCCCACGCCGCGCCCGCCACCGTCACACCCTCCGCTGTCACCCCGGCTGCCACACCAGCTGAAGTCAGCCACCACCACGCCCGAACGACGGCCGGTGCCCCCGGATTTTGAGATCGCCGACCAGACGTGTAATTCCAACCCCGACGTTGGAATCGGGGGAACGACAATGACCGACGCGACCGCCAGCCATCGCATCCGCATGACCGTCGCCGAGGCGCGCGCTCTCGGCGAAGCCGCGATGCGCGGCGCCGGGTACGACGTTGATGATGCGCGCATCCTGACGGACCACGTACTGGACGCGGCACTGTGCGGATACGAATACTCCGGACTGCCCAAACTCCTGAACGTCGTCGATGCCGCCGATTTCCGGCTGCCGCGGCGGCCGATTACCGTGCTGCGGGAGACCGCGGCAACCGCGCTGATCGATGGCGGCAACAACACCGGCATGGTCGCGGCCTGTCGCGCCGCCGAAGCGACCATCGAGCGGGCCGCGGCAAACGGATTAGCCATTGTCTCCCTTGCGAACACCTGGATGACCGGGCGCAGCGCCTACTACTGCGAAAAAATCGCGCGCGCCGGCATGGTCGCGATCCACACGGTTGCATCCCCGCCAGCCGTCGCCCCGTTCGGCGGGACGCGGCCGGCTCTGGGCACCAACCCGATCGCTTTCGGGTTTCCGACCGAGTCCGACCCGCTGGTCATCGACATGGGCACGTCTGCGTTCATGGCCACCGACCTGCAGTTCCGCGCCCGTCTAGGCACGCCCATCCCGGACGGCGTGGCGCTCGGACCGGACGGACGGCCGACCACGAACGCCAGCGCTGCACGGCAGGGCGCGCTGCTCCCGTTCGGCGGCCCGGAGGGTGGCTACAAGGGCTTCGGCCTCGCCCTGGCCATGGACGCGCTTGGTGCGCTGACCGCGGGGGTTCGGCCCGCGGACGCGGTCAGCGGCTATCTGTTCATCGCCTTCAAGCCGGACCTGTTTCTACCGCTGGCGGACTACCGGCACGAAATCACCAGACGAATCGACATCATCAAGGCCACGCCGCGTCAGGCCGGTGTGACGGAGATCCGTGTTCCTGGAGAGCGCGGCTACAGCACACGCGCCCGTCTGACGCAAACAGGCATCGAAATCGACCGGAAGATCGCCGATGCGCTAAGCCGCCTTGCCGAGGGGAAACTTGACCACGGCGGCTGAAGGCGCACTGCCCGGGTTAACTCCCAACAGCGTCGTGGACCCTGGTCCGCTGCCCCTCGCTACGGGGCCAGCAAGCGCGAGACCCAATCGGATACGGCATCACCGCTGCTCATGTCGGACTGTACCAGCCCGTCGACCATGAACGTCGGTGATGCGTGGATGCCGTTCTGGCGGGCATACTTGCAGTGCCACTTGACCTCCCGGTCCAGGTTCGGAATGGCAAAGGCCTCGGCCAGTTGCACACCGCTATAGGCTTCAATCCGAGCGATGATGTCCTTCGGCGTGGCATCCATGTTCGGCCCGCCGCAATGGTGCGCGAACTCAAACTCCTCGCGGTGCGCTCCGACCGCCGCCATGACGGTCCTGGCCGCCGTCTTGCCCTGCGGCAACGTGGACGCTGCCAGGATGCACCGCACGATCACGCCGGAGTACATGTGCCAGGGCTGTGACTGCAGCCGGATCTTGATCGTGATCCGGTCCTCTCCTGCTCGTTCCAGCGTGTCGTCGAGCTTGCCGAATGCTCGCACGGAGAACGGGCAGGTTGGCTCCAGAAAGACCTCGAACAGGCGCGGGCCATGCCCCCAGGTCAGCGGATCGGCGGTCCATGTTACTGTCTGATTCATACTCTGCATCCCATCTATGACGTTCCACCTCATGAAACCACGATCCGGTTGCGAACGCGCCCCGCATGGGGGGCCAACGCCCGTGCGCCTGCCAATCCTGCGGCCCGTCGACGGACGGGCCACCGCCGGCACGCAAGCCAGCGTTGCACGGACGGCTTCACATCCGCGGGGCCGCGGCATCAAACCCGATTGTGCGACGCAGCATTACCCGCATAGTGACGACCTCGTCACCACTGCTGGAATTGCCCCATGCCCGCGATCGACCCTGATGCCTTCCTGCGAGACCTGCACGAACTCCGCCAGATCGGCAAGTTTCGCACCGGCGTGCACCGCCCGACCTACTCGCCACAGGATATGGAATCACGCCGCTGGCTGATCGACCGCCTGTCGGCGTGCGGGCTGGACGCGACGATCGACGGTATCGGCAACGTCTATGGCCGGCACAAGGGTCCCGGGCCGCATCTGCTGGTCGGCAGCCATATCGAGTCGCAGAACGAGGCCGGCTGGCTGGACGGAGCCCTGGGCGTGGTCGCCGGCGTCGCCCTGGCCCGCGCCGGCCTTCCAGTCGATGTCTGCGCGTTTGCCGACGAAGAAGGCCATTACGAGGGCGGCTTCCTCGGCAGTCGTTCGATTATCGGCGAACTGTCGGAAGAGGAGATGGACCGCAGCCGTAACCGTACCGACGGGACGCTCCTGCGCGACGCGCTGCGCTCCGCGGGACTGGAAGGCAAGCCGCGCATCCAGCTCGAGCCCGGGCGGCACAAGGGCTTCTTCGAGATGCATATCGAGCAAGGCACGCAGCTGGAGCGGGCTGGTCTGCGCATCGGCGTGGTCACCGGCATCGTCGCGATCTGGCAGTGGCGCATCCTGGTGCAGGGTCAGCAGGACCATGCCGGGGGCACCACGATGGCGGAACGCAAGGATGCCGGACTGACGGCGGTGCGCCTGCTGGCCGCGATCGACGCCGAATTCCCGCGCGTCGTCGGGGAACGCAGCACCTGGACCACCGGGCGCATCACGCTTGACCCCGGCGCGCCCAGCATCATCCCCGGAACCGCCGACGTGCTGTTTCAGTTTCGTGACGTATCCGTTCCGGTGCTGGAGCGGCTGGAGGCGACATTGCGCGCCCTGGTGCAGGAGGCCAGTCGCCGCGAGCGCTGCACGATCAGCCTGCAGGCGGTGTCCAAGGCGATTCCGGCGCTGTGCGATCCGGCGATGATGGCCGCGCTGGCCGCGGCCGCCGAGGAACTGGCCCCGAACGCCTGGCAGCGGATGCCCTCCGGCGCGGGACACGATGCGCAGAATATTGCCCGCCGGATGCCCGCTGCGATGCTGTTCGTGCCCTCGATCGGCGGTATCAGCCATCATTGGGCCGAAGACACCAAGGACGAGGATCTCGCACTCGGCATCCGGGTTCTCGACAACGCCGCCCGCCGCTTCCTGGCGGGTTGATCTCAGGCTGACGGGCGGGGCCGAACCTGCCGGACCACCCCTGCCTCAGGCCGGCCTTGCCCGTTTGCGGTCGCTTCGCGAGAACCTGCCGCGGACGCCCGCCCGTCTCGTCGCCGGCGGAAGGCCGATCGCGGGTTGGTCTGGATCAATCAGTCCGCCGATCCTCGCCAACCGGCTGCCATCGTCCGCACCGTCGCCATGCGATGCCAGAGCCACGGAGCTTGCGCCCCCAGAACGTGCCCCTGACAGCCCGGACAGATCCGGTGCCGACCGCTGGGGCGCCGTGTCTGCTGGTGCGCCGCGCCCTGAAACCCGGGCAGACGCGGGCGGCTAGGCTTCCGCCGCCACCAGGCGCCGCGTCGGAGCGACACCGGAGACCGGGCTTTGCGGTCGCGCCGACCGCTTCGTGCGCGGTGCCGGCCGCGGTGCTTCCGCCGATGCTGGATTCTCGCCCGTCAGGCGGCCGATCAGATCGCAGTACGAATTGAGATAGTCCGTCATCGCCAACCGCCGCTCGGCATAGGAGCGAGCGTTCGCGCGCAGCTTCCGTGCAAGCGCCTTGTCCTCGAGCAAACCAAGGATGGTGCGAGCCAGGGCGCGGGAGTCCAGTGCCGGGGTCAGCAGCCCGTTGTCGTCGTGGGTGATGAATTCCCGAACGGTTTCGGTGTCAGCGCCTACGACCGGGCAGCCGATGGCAAGTGCCTCTCGCAGCGACCACGAGGCGACGAATGGATACGTCAGGTAGACATGGGCATCTGACCGCCGCAGCGCGGCCAGGTAGGTCGAATAGGCGACACGGCCTGGGAAGATGACCCGGTCGAGATCAATCTCCTTGCCCACTTCCGCCAGCATCACCTCCCGCCAAGTGCCGCCCTTATGCGGCGCCGCGCCATAGCTGATACCGTCGCCGCCCACCATGACAACCTTGATGTCCTTGCGCGCGCGCATCAGATCCGGAAGCGCCCGCATCATGACGTGGAACCCGCGATACGGTTCCAGATCACGCGACACATAGGTCACCAGTTTGTCTGTCGGCCGGATCGTCATATCGCCGATCTTCAGGGTCTTCTTGTGCGCGGTTGGATCGGGACTGCAGGTTTTCAGATCGACGCCCTCCCAGACCACGTTGATCTTCGGTCGCGCCCAGTCGGGATAGGTCGACAGCTGCCACTCGGTGGGAGTCTGCCCCGCCCCACCGAGGTTGAGGGCGATATGATTAATCGCATTCTTCGCGCGGATACGGGGGAAATCGAGGGGATCCGGCGGGAACTCCGGGTCGAACCCAACATCCGCCTTGTCGTGCTGATAGTAGAACTCGAAATAGCCAAGCATCGGCTAATCGGGCCAGACGTCGCGCAGGTTCAGCATCTCGCCCCAGCCATGGTGGCCGATGATGATATCGGGTTTGAAGCCCAGGTGCCGCAAGCCGTAGGCGGTCTTGAATACGGTTTCGGCCCGCCTGACGCCGTTATCCAACTCGCGTGCCGCGATATGGGTCTCCGGGATGTCGAGCTTGGGACGGATGTACGGGACCTTGCGGACGCCGATGATCTTACTGGGGTTCGGTTCGGTTACGAACACGACCTCAT
>DASWON010000442.1:0-5498 GCA_036398735.1 Rhodopila sp. | reverse complement strand
GGGAATACTCCTATCCGGACCAGGGCAACCTCGACATCGAAAGCCGCTACATCCACGACGAGGATCTCAAGCCGGGGCAACTCCGTCTGCTCGATGTTGATAATCAACTGGTGATCCCAGTCGGCAAGAAGATCCGGATCCTCACCAATAGCTCTGACGTCATCCACAGCTTCTTCATCCCGGCACTGGGTGTGCAGCGGTACGCGATCCCCGGGCGAACGATCGAGACCTGGCTGGAGGCGGACCAGGTGGGGACGTTCTACGGTGAGTGCAATCAGATTTGTGGCCAGGACCACAGCCGCATGCCGATCGCGGTGCGCGCTGTATCCGAGGCGGATTTCAAGACCTGGGTCGACGAAGCGAAGAAATCCGCTTCGGCTGCGCAATTTCCCAAGGTCGCTTCGAAGTGAACTCGGCTATAGACTGTCCGAACGGGAATGAGTGCCGGAAGAGCCGCCGGCGCGTCAGTGGAGAGATATGATGGCTGCGACGTCTGACACGCACTCCGACGGCCACGGTGCGGCCGCCCACGATGATCATGGGCACGACCACAAGCCGGGATTCGTCGCCCGCTGGTTTTTCAGCACGAACCACAAGGATATCGGCACCCTCTATTTGATCTTCGCGGTCGTCGGCGGCTTGGTCGGCGGCATTCTGTCCGAGATCATGCGGGCGCAGCTCCAGTTTCCCAACAACCACATCGTGACCGAGGGTCAGGAGTGGAACACGATCATCACCAGCCACGGACTGCTGATGATCTTCTTCTCGGTGATGCCTGCACTGATCGGCGGTTTCGGCAACTGGTTCATTCCGCTGATGATCGGCGCGCCGGACATGGCATTCCCGCGCCTCAACAACATCAGCTTCTGGCTGCTGCCGCCCGCGTTCGTGCTGATCTGCATCGGCCTGTTCATGGGTGAGTCCGGTTCGGGGTGGACCCTGTATCCGCCGTTGTCGAACGCCACCTACGAATCCGGCATGGGAATGGACTGCACGCTGTTCGCCCTGCATCTCGCCGGCGTCAGCTCGCTGCTGGGATCGATGAACTTCATTGTGACGATCTTCAACATGCGTGCCCCGGGCATGACCCTGCACAAAATGCCGCTGTTCATCTGGAGTGAGCTGGTCACCGCTTTCCTCCTGGTCCTGGCGGTTCCGGTGCTGGCGGGCGCGATCACCATGCTGATCTGCGATCGCAATTTCGGCACCGCGTTCTTCGACCCGACCGGCGGTGGCGATCCGGTGCTGTTCCAGCACCTGTTCTGGTTCTTCGGCCATCCCGAAGTGTACATCATGATCCTGCCGGGCTTCGGGATCATCAGCCACGTGATCTCGACGTTCAGCCGGAAGCCGATTTTCGGCTACCTCGGCATGGTTTACGCCATGGTGGGAATTGGCGTCGTCGGCTTCGTGGTGTGGGCGCACCACATGTACCTGTCGGGGATCGACGTGGACACGCGGGCATACTTCATGGGCGCCACGCTGGTGATCGCGGTACCGACGGGGATCAAGATCTTCTCGTGGATCGCAACGATGTGGGGCGGCTCGATCGAGTTCAAGACGCCCATGCTGTTCGCGATCGGCTTCCTGTTCCTGTTCACCATCGGTGGCGTCACCGGCGTGGTTCTGGCGAATGCCGGTATCGACGAGGCCGTCCACAACACATATTACGTGATCGCCCACTTCCATTATGTGCTGTCGCTGGGGGCAGTATTCTCGATCTTTGCCGGCTTCTACTACTGGATCGGGAAAATGTCGGGCCACCAGTATCCGGAGTTCTGGGGCAAGGTGCACTTCTGGTTGACGTTCATTGGCGTGAACCTCACGTTCTTTCCGCAGCATTTCCTCGGGCTGTCGGGCATGCCGCGTCGCTATCCCGATTACCCTGCGGCGTTCGCCGGCTGGAATTTCGTGTCGTCCATGGGCGCCTATGTCAGCGGGTTCGCATTCCTCGTCTTCCTCTATGTCTGCTTCCGCACCTTCACCTCGAAGGAGCATGTGGCGGACAATTACTGGGGTGAAGGCGCCACAACCCTGGAATGGACCCAGACGTCTCCACCTGCGTTCCATACCTATCTGGAAATGCCGCGGATCTCGTGAACCTTGAGCGATATCATCACATCACTGATTGAAGCCGAGGAGGGGGTTCGCGCCTCCTTGTCGGTGCCGTTGACGCAAACGGCCGAAGCGGGATTCGAGGCTGATTACCGCGACTGGATTGCGTTGTTGAAGCCACGCGTGCTGTCGCTCGTCGTGTTTTCGGGGGTAATCGGTCTGCTGGTGGCGCCGGGCCACTTGAACCCGGTGCTGGGGTTCACCGCGATCCTCTGCATCGCCGTCGCCGCCGGCGCGTGTGGCGCGATCAACATGTGGTACGACCGGGATATCGATGCGATCATGCGCCGTACCCGGAACCGGCCAATTCCGACGGGCCGCATCGAACCGGGTGCTGCCCTTGGCTTCGGCGTCACGCTCGCGGTCGGGTCGGTGCTGGTCATGGGGCTCGCCCTGAACATCCCGGCGGCGTTGATCCTGGCGCTATCGATTTGCTTTTACGTCTTTGTGTACACCATGTGGCTGAAACGTCGCACTCCGCAGAACATCGTCATCGGCGGCGCGGCTGGAGCTTTCCCGCCGGTGATCGGGTGGACCGCTGTGACCGGATCCGTCGACCTGATTCCGCTGGTGCTGTTTGGCATGATCTTCATCTGGACGCCGCCGCATTTCTGGTCACTGGCCCTGTGGGCAAACGACGACTACCGTCGAGCTGGCGTGCCTATGCTGCCGGTAGTTGCGGGGGCGAAGGAGACTCGTCGGCAGATTCTCTTGTACACGCTCGTGCTCGTGCCCCTGACGCTGGTGCCTTTCCTGATGGGCTTCAGCGGCCTGCCATACGGCGTGACGGCCGCGTTGCTTGGACTCGTGTTTCTGAAGCGTGTGTACCGTGTGGTCGTCGACCGGCAGGATGCCCAGGGTGTCAGCCTGACAGGCGACGCGCCTGCCAAAGCTGCGTTCAAATACTCGGTGCTGTACCTGTTCGTCCTGTTTGGCGCGCTGGCAGTCGACCGTCTGATCGGGTAAGCGACAGGTGATGGTCGATCAAATCAACGTCCCGGTCCCGCCCATCAGTTCTGAGGCGGCCCGTCGCCGGCGTGGGCGAAGTTGGGCAATCCTGATCGTGCTGCTGGGGCTCTGTGCCTTATTCTACGCGATCACCATCGTGAAAATGGCGCATTTCTAATGACCGGTGGCCATCGAAACGCAATCCTCGGCGGAGTTATTGTCGTTGTAATGGCCGGCATGGTTGGCATGTCGTTTGCCGCCATCCCATTGTATCGGCTGTTTTGTGCGGCTACCGGATATGGCGGCACCCCGAGCATCGGCCTTGCGGCGGCACCCGGCTCCAACGGTCAGCCGATCCGGGTGCGGTTCAACGCGGATACCAACCCTGGATTGCCGTGGACGTTTGCGCCGGATCAGGCCGAAATCACGCTGAACTTGGGCGATGAGCAGGTGGCCTTCTATCACGCCGTCAACCAGTCCAGCCGCCCCGTGACGGGCATGGCGCTGTACAACGTGACACCGGAGAAGGTCGGGAAGTATTTCCATAAGACGGCGTGTTTCTGTTTCAACAAGCAGACGCTCTCGCCGAAGCAGAGCATGGAATTTCCGGTCAGCTTCTGGGTCGATCCGGCAATCCGGTCCGATCCCAACACGGCCGACGTCAAGGTGATTACCTTGTCCTATACCTTCTTCCGATCGTTGGAAGATGCTGAGAAGTCGGGTGCCCTCGCAAAGGCCGGGCCCCATGTCGGGCCGATGTCGGCCGCCGACCTTGATGAAAAGTTGAAGGCGAACTGAAGGCCGACCCGATCCTCCCGCCCTCTTGAACTGGGTCGGGATTTGGCGATTATGCGGCAGCCGGGTCGGGGCGGTTTCCTCGGCGGTGTTGGTATGGATATGGCATGAGCAGCGACGCGCACGGTGCACCGGTCCTGGCAAGCTCCGGACTGGTTAGTTCCGGACTGAAGAACCCCTATCATCTCCCGGATCCCAGCCCGTGGCCGATCCTCGGGTCGCTGGGCGGCTTCCTGACGGTGTTCGGCATTATCCTGGCCGCACACTTCGGGAATTACGTGGTTCTTGTCCTTGGCCTGCTGACTGTGCTGGCGACCATGTTCTTCTGGTGGCGTGACGTGGTACGCGAATCGCGCACCCCTGGCGCTCACAGCGCGATCGTACGCCTCAGCCTGCGCTACGGCATGACCCTGTTCATCGCCAGCGAGGTCATGTTTTTCGTTGGCTTTTTCTGGGCCTATTTCAATTTCCTGATATTCCCGGAAACGCAAGGTAACGGCCAGACCGTGTGGCCGCCCACCAACGTCCATACCTTCGATCCGTTTCACCTGCCGTTCCTGAACACGATGATCCTGTTGCTGTCGGGCACGACGGTCACCTGGGCGCACCACTGCCTTCTGGAGGGGGATCGCAAGGGCTTGGTCCGCGGTCTCGGGCTGACGATCCTGCTGGGACTCAGCTTCACGCTCTGCCAGGCGATCGAGTATTCTCATGCTCCGTTCGCATTCAACGGCGGCGGCGTCTACTCGTCCGTATTTTTCCTGGCCACCGGTTTTCACGGCTTCCATGTCATTGTTGGAACCTGTTTCCTGATCGTCTGCTGGTTCCGCGCCCGCGCCGGTCAATTTACGCCCCAGCGACATTTTGGCTTTGAGGCGGCTGCCTGGTACTGGCACTTCGTCGACGTCGTGTGGCTGTTCCTGTTCGTCTGCATCTACTGGTATGGTGCCGGCCAGATCGCGGCCGAGTAATCCGGCGCTGTGGCCGAACCCCAGATATCGATCCTCCAGGCTGCGCTGCGTTGTCGGTGTCCAAGGTGTGGAAAAGGCAAGCTGTTCCAGGGCGTACTGACCCTACGGACGACATGTCCAGTCTGCGGGCTGGCGTTTGGTGGCTCCGACACCGGCGACGCCGGTGCGGTGGGGGTCATCATGCTACTGGGTGCGATCGTAATCGGCCTCGCCTTCTGGGTAGAGTTTCGCTTTGAACCTCCTTTATGGGTGCACGCGATCCTTTGGCCGGCCGTGACAATACCGCTGGCGATCCTGATTACCCGACCTGTGAAGGCTGCGCTCGTGGCTGCTCAGTACCGAACCCGTCCCACCGAGATGGGCCTGTGACGGCCCGGGATGAACCCTGACGCCGCCTGTCAACCGATCGTGGTTCGGCATGGTCCGGCGGTACAGCATTGCGGCTGACGGGAGGACTGACGCGTTGCACCCGACCGCGGTGACGGGAGCGGTCCCGATAGGGTATCCGCTCCGTTGGCGGCGATGAGTTTGGCCAGAAACCGTCTTCTCATCCCCAGCCTTAGCACCCTGCTCATGCTGGTTGTTCTGCTTGGCCTTGGAACCTGGCAGATCTACCGGCTGCGGTGGAAAGAAGGAATTCTGGCGCAGATCGCCGCGGCCGAGACTGCC
>DASWON010000441.1:0-7853 GCA_036398735.1 Rhodopila sp. | reverse complement strand
TTGCATCGCTGTGTTCGCCGTGCCCGGGCGCCAGTCGCACCGGCACCTTGTCGGCCGCGCTGAGCGTGAACGGGCTGTCGACCGTCATCATTCCGGTATCCGCGATCGGGCGCAGCATCCCGGCGGCCACCGCCTGCGGATCGGAGGCGATCTCGGCCACCGTGCCAATGACCCCGAATGTCAGTCCCACGGCATCGAGAATCGTCCGCCACTCCGTCAGCGGCTTCCGCGCGAACGCCTCGTCAAGGATGCCGATCAGCGGCCCGGTATTGGCGCTTCGTTCCGCCGGCTGAGCGAAGCGCGGATCGCAGGCAAGCTCCGGCAGCCCGACCGCCGCCGTCAGCGCCGGCCACTGGCGCTCGTTCAGCACGGCCAGCATGAACCAGCGGTCGTCGGCGGTGCGGTAAATGTTGGTCAGAGCGCTGGTCGACTCCTCGCGCGGCGGCCGCGGCGGGAAGGCCACGCCGCAGAGGCGGGCCTGAATGAGATAGCTGTTGGCCCACATGCCGCCTGCCATCAAGGAGGCACGCACCTCACCGCCGCGGCCGGTCTTCTCCCGCTGGTATAGCGCAGTAACGATACCGCCATAGAGCGCCATCGCCGTGGGATGATCGCCCATGCCGGCAACCGAGCGCGCGGGAATCGCGCGATGGTCGGGCCGCACCTCATCCATCAGGCCGGAGCGGGCCCAGTACGCGGTGGCGTCGAACCCGGTCTTGCCCGCTTCGTCCCCGGTTTCGCCATAAGCCGTCAGCGAGGCGTAGATCAGCCGCGGATGCGCCTCGACAAAGTCCGCGTAACGAATCTTCAGCCGCTCGCGTGCCGGCAGCGGCACGTTTGTTATGAAGACATCGGCCTGCGACACGAGCCTCTCGAGCACGGCCCGTCCCGCTGGAGCCTTCAGATCCAGTGCGAGGCCGCGTTTGTTGCGGCTGTCCATCAGCCACGGATGGTTGTGGTCCGATGGCGGCATGCCGTGTCGGCGGTATTGCGTCCGCCAGGGGTCGCCTTCCGTCGGCGGCTCGATCTTGATGACGTCGGCGCCGAAATCCGCGAGTACTGTGGCCGCCGCGGGAGCAGCCACATAACTTGCGCAATCGATCACCCGGAGGCCGGAGAACAGGGGCTGGCTCATGACCGGATCAACCCGGATCGACGCCGTTCAGCCCGGCGTTCTTCCGGGCGCGCGCCTGCAGGTCCCTCATGATCGCGCCAAGCTTCGTCGGGTCTTCTTCCGGTGACGCGGTCGGGCCGCGATACCAGCCCTCGGCGATCGCCAGCAGTCCGCTGCACAACAGGCTCATTCGTTCGTTTCCCCGATTTCGATGCCGGATTGCGCCCAGCGTTGGCGCAGTGTCGTGCGAGTTGTCCGCACAGGTCAAGTTTTGCAACGCGTCACACTGTGGAACGCGGACCCATCGGGCGTCGTTTGCGTCACGCGTTACCACGGATCGATATACGGATACTTCTTGGCGGTACGAAGCGGCACCGGCGGCAAGCGACGCAGGCTGTTGGCGATCCAGTCGCGGGTGTCGGCCGGGTCGATGACATCGTCGATTCCGCCGCCGGCCGCGGCGTTCACCGCCTTCGCGCTCTCGTACGCGATCGATGTGCGCCGCTCGAACTCCTGCCGCCGTGCCTCGGGATCCTCGATCGCCATAAGCTCCTTACGGTAGCCTAGCTTGACCGCGCCCTCGATGTTCATTCCGGCGAACTCGGCCGTTGGCCAGGCGACGGCGAAGAAGCCCACCAGCGTGCCCGCGCCACACATGGCCTGCGCGCCCAGGCCGTAGGCCTTGCGGACGATCACGCTGAACAGCGGCGCCGTCATGTTCGCGCCGGCATTGAACAGCCTTGTGCAATGACGCACCAACGCGGTCCGTTCCACCTCCGGCCCGACCATGATCCCCGGACAATCGATCAGGCTCAGCACCGGGATATCGAACGCGTCGCATAGCTGCAGGAACCGCGTGCCCTTGTCCGCCCCGTTGGAATCGATCGCACCGGACAGGTGATGCGGGTTGTTGGCGATGACGCCCATCGGCCTGCCCTCGACGCGGATGAATGCGGTGATGATGCCGACGCCGAACTTCTCGCGGATCTCCAGCACCGATCCCGCATCGGCAATCGTTTCGACAACCTCGCGCATGTTGTAGAGCCGCAGCCGGTTTTCTGGCACCACATGCCGCAGCCTGCGTTGGTCCGGCGCCTGCCACGACGCGATCGGCCCCTGGAAGTAGGACAGATATTTCTTGGCGACTTCGACCGCCGCAACTTCATCCTTCACCAGGATATCGACGACACCGTTCGGCACCTGAACCGACATCGGGCCGACCTCCTCGGGGGTGTAGATCCCCAGGCCGCCGCCTTCGATCATGGCCGGACCGCCCATGCCGAGCGTCGATCCCTCGGTGGCGATGATGACGTCACTGCAGGCGACCAGGGCGGTGTTTCCAGCGAAGGTGCGGCCGTTGACAACGGCGACCAGCGGCACCAGGCCACTGAGTTGTGAGAACGTCGTGAACGTGTGCGTATCGACCGCGACGCGCGGCCCGATATAATCCTCGCCGGGCCGCCCGCCGCCGCCCTCGCCGAACAGCACCAGCGGCAGGCGGAACCGCTGGACCAGCTCGAACATGCGGTCCTGCTTGTAGTGGTTGCGGTGTCCTTGCGTGCCGGCCAGCACCGTATAGTCGTAATGCACGACCGCCGCGCGAGACCGCGTCTCATCGAACAGCGTGCCGTTGATCGAGCAGGTGCCGGCGACAACGCCATCGCCCGGGGTATTGCGGCGCAGTGCCTCATCGGAGTTCCGCTGATGCTGGCGCGCAACGACCAGCGGCCAGTATTCCTTGAACGATCCCGGATCGACCAGTTGGGCGATATTCTCCCGCGCCATGCGGTAGCCGAGCCTGCGACGGCGAGCCACCGCGTCGGGACGGTTCTCGTCCAGGGTCAGTGCATGACGATCGTAGTTTTCCTGCAGATCGGGACGGATGTGGTCGAGATCGAGTTCGGCACTGTCCGCGACGGCATCGCCTTCGACCGCGGCCTCCTGGATGAAGACCAGCGGGAACCCCTCGCGGACCACATCGCCGGCCGCCATCGTAACGGAACGGACGATGCCGCCGAACGGGGCGGCGATCACGTGCTCCATCTTCATCGCCTCGACGACAGCGACCTGCTGGCCCTTGCGGACCTGATCGCCCGCGGTGACGTCGATGGCGACAATGGTGCCCTGGATGGGCGAGGCGATGCCTGTGGACCCATCGGGCCCCGCAAGATCCGGCGCTGCCTCGACCTCCTGCGCTGCCGCCTGCTCCGCCTTCACCTGGGCGTCATGCGCGAACAGCGCCAGCGGGTCGCGGCTGTTCACCCGCGCGCCGGCAAAGCCACCAGCGCTCACTGCTGATGTCGCGGCGGCGACGAAACGCTGGCGTTGCTCCGACGTGGCGGCCACCAAAGCCGATGTGTGCTCGTCAAGCCAGCGTGTATGTACCCGTCCCGCAATGAAATCGGAATGCGTAAGGATCGCCTGCAGGAACGGAATATTGCTACTCACCCCTTCCACTCGGAACTCGCTCAGCGCTCGGCTGGCGCGTCCGACAGCGACAGTGAAATCGGGTGACGGGGAATGGGTGATGACCTTGGCCAGCAATGAATCGAACGCGCTGCTGGTGCGGTATCCGGCGTAACCAAAGCCATCCGTGCGCACGCCCGGGCCGGTCGGGGGCTCATAGACACCCAGCGTGCCGCCATTCGGGCGAACCGAACCGTCCGTGCCGATCGTTTCCATATTGACGCGTGCCTGGATGGCATAGCCGCGCGGCGTCGCCACCCATTCCCGGTCCAGGCCCAGTTCCGCCAGGCTGGCTCCCTGCGCCAGACGGATCTGGGTCTGCACCAGATCGATGCCGGTCACCGCTTCGGTCACCGTGTGCTCGACCTGAAGCCGGGCGTTGGCCTCAATGAACACGAACGGCGCGGCGCCGACCCGGCCGGAGACGTCGACCAGGAACTCGAACGTGCCGAGGTTGCTGTAGCCGACGCTCCTGGCGAGGCGGACGGCAGCGTCGATAATCTGGCGGCGCAGTCCATCGTCCAGGCCGGGCGCGGGGGCAATTTCGACGATTTTCTGAAAGCGGCGCTGGACGCTGCATTCCCGTTCCCCAAGGTGCGTGACCTGGCCGCCCCGGTCGCCGAGGATCTGCACCTCGACGTGGCGGGCGCGGGGGATGAATTCCTCAACGTAGACGTCGGCGCGTCCGAATGCCGCCGCGGCTTCGGACTGGCAGCGCCGGAAGGCCGGCTCCAGTTCCTCGGGCACCAGCACGGCGCGAGTGCCGCGGCCGCCGCCGCCGGCGACGGCCTTGATGATCATTGCGCCGCCGGCGCCAAGGGAAGCGAGGAACGCCCGCGCCTCCTCCAGTGTCACGGCATGATCGAGGCCGCGGATGATCGGCACGTCGGCCACGACCGCGGCGGCGCGGGCCTTGGCCTTGTCGCCGAACAGGTCCAGGTGTGCCACATCCGGCCCGACAAATGTCAATCCGGCGTCGGAGCATTGTTGCGCGAAATCGCCGCGCTCAGCGAGGAATCCATACCCGGGGTGCACGGCGTCGCAGTTTGTTTCTCGCGCCGCCGCAATAATCGAAACTGCATCCAGGTAGGCGGCCGCGCCCTGGCCGGGCAGCAACCGAGCTTCGTCGGCAAAACGAAGATGCAGGCTGCGCTGGTCGTCTTCGGAATAAATCGCGACGGTGGGGAGGCCCATATCGGCCGCGGCCCGGCCGATTCGGATAGCGATTTCGCCCCGGTTGGCGATCAGCAGCTTGGTCACACTCATGATTATTCCTGTGGAATGATACGGCCGGCCGACGTCGCGCCGATCATGGCGCCCGGCGTTCTTGTCCGGCACTGAGCAATCAATCGAGAGAGGGGACGGCGGCGCGTCGGGCTGGCCACCGGGCGAGTGCGGACACGCCCGGGCCCGCGTCGCATCGTGGAGAATGAAACAACCGAGCCACCTCGCGCCGCTTCGATGCTCTGTAGCCGCATCAGCGACGGCACCCGCCAGGGCAGCCCGCCGAGCACGATGAAATGCACGGGGTCATCGGTTTCCGCGGCCGCCGGGTTCAGCACGACAGGCGACGGTTCATCCGAACTGGCGCTGCGGCAGCCATGTCCGTCAATCGAACCCTTCCCGCTTGAACGCTCCGTCGCGCCATTCAAGCGCCGACTTCAACCCGCCCTCGCGCATCTTCGCGGCGAACTGACCGGCGCCCGGGCGCAGCCGCGACGACAGCGCGTGCCACTGCCAGCCCATCGACAGGGCAGTGCGGAAACCCATGATTTCATAGGCCTGATTGACCGACTGCTTGTTCGCGGCGAGCAGGTCCGGCGCAATTTGGGTCATCGGTCGCAACTCCCGCAGCACTTCGTCCTCGAGACGGTCGGCGGGAAACCATTTGGCGACCCAGCCCATCTCCGCCGCCTCCCGCCCGGTGACGGAGTTGCCAGTCAGTTGCAGGTATTTTGCCCGCGCCATCGACATCTTCCACGGAAAGTACAGCGTGTCGGGCGTGGTCATCCCGCGCATCGGCGGGTAGCCGATCCGAGCATCCTCGGCGACGAAGGCGATATCGGCCATCGACAGGATTTCGGTTCCGCCGGCGACGCAATGACCATGCGCCTTCACCACCACCGGCTTCAGCAGATCCCATATCGTCAGCCAGTCGCGCAAGCAACTGCGAGCGAACTGATCGGTCCAGCCATCGAAATGCTTTGAATGGACCCACCCCTCCTTCCGGTGTTCCCGATGGGCCGCCGACATGTCGTACCCCGAACAAAATGATGGCCCGGCGCCGTCGATCAGGACGACCGACACCTCATCATCGGACTCGGCCGTGCGCAGGGCATCCACGATCTCATCGCGCATCGGAAACGACAATGCGTTGCGCTTTTCCGGGGCGTTCAGAGTAACGCGGGCGATGCGCTCATCAACGCGGTACAGGATGTGCTGATAGGGATCGGGCATGATCGTTCCTCCGCCGTGGCTATCGTCCGACCCAGCGCGGCGGGCGCTTTTCCACGAAGGCGCGCGGGCCTTCCTTGAAGTCCTCGGTCTCGCGCACACGCCGCCCGGCCGCCGCGCAAATGTCCCAGAGTTCGGCCTCACGCAGATCATGGGCCTGGCGCGCGACACCCAGGCTTTCACGCACGGCGACCGGCGCGTTGACGGTCACGCGGCGCGCGAGACTGAGCGCTGTGGCGACGACCTCGGCGGTCGGCACGACGGCGTTCACCAGCCCATATTGCAGGGCGCGGGCAGCCGGGATCGGATCGCCGGTCGCGATCATCTCCAACGCGATGGCCTTGGGGATGGCGCGGGGAAGCCGAAAGACGCCACCCGCGCCGGCGACGAGGCTGCGTTTGACCTCCGGGAGACCGAAGTTCGCCGTCTCGGCCGCCACCGCGAGGTCGCACGACAGCAACAGTTCGAGCCCGCCGGCCAGCGCATGTCCCTGTGCCGCGGCGATCCACAGCTTGGTACGGTGGGCGCGCACGAAGCCGCCAAAGCCGCCCTTCGGGGTCATGAGCGCGGCGGCGCGTCCGGCCGATACCTCCTTCAGGTCGGCACCCGCACAGAAGGCGTGCGCACCGGCGCCGGTTAGAATCGCGGCCCAGAGGTCCGGATCGCTCTCGATGCGCTCGACGGCTGCTTCGAGCCCGGCGGCGACTGCGCCGTTCACGGCATTTCGGGCTTCGGGGCGGTTGATGGTGACGAGTGCGATGTGCGGTTCGGCGATCTCGAACAGCACGGCGCCGGATTTGTCATCCATCACCGCACCCCGGGCTGTCGAACGGCCAGCCGCCCGGTCCGTTTCGGCAGCGTGGGGCGGGAGATGATCTGCGTCCGGATGAACGAAGCGCGCCTTCGGTGAGCGCTGCCTTGGATGGCGCATCCTGGTGTTATGCATCGTTTCCTCGTTTGGGCACGTCTGTTCGGTGCCGCCTGTTCGGCGAGGTCAGCATGGGGTGAGGGCTCCGTCAATTCGGGAGCGCCGATCCGATCAAGGAGCGGAGTTGATTGAGAGAAGGAATGAAGGTGCGCGCCGGTCGTCCGTTGGAAGCGAGACCCCGCCGGGACCTGGCGATGTCGGGGTTCAGCCTTAGCGATGTCAGGTTCAATGGAGACGGGAAGATGCCGGAGCGGTTGTTGGACACGAGAAACCCGCCAGGAAGCACCAGCAAGCACCGGATCTCGAAGCCGGTGCTGCGGATCGGAGCGAGCGGAGTCCCGCGGCAGGCAATCCGCAACGTTTCGCTGTGCTCGAGTCTCGACGCGCTCGATCAGCAGCTTTGAAGGCAGCCGCCGCGCCAACCCCGGGTGCCTGCTTCGTGAGACCGGATCAACACACTCTGCCCAAACGGGTCACTGCCGGCCGCAAGGGTTACACCATCCCGGCACCGCGCTATGCTTGGCGCATCCGTCGGAGGGAACGTCATGAAAATCACCAGCTACGAAGCGACCACGCTGCGGATTCCAGAGGATGATCCGCTCGCCAACATGCCGGAAGAAGCCGGCCGCACGCGCCCGGTGGTGATCCTGAGGCTGCGCACCGACAACGGCATCGAGGGCATCGGCGTCACCTTTTACGGCGGAAGGATGACCGGCAGCCTGCGCGTCGCAGTCGAGGAACTGGCGGCGCTGACGGTCGGGGAGGATCCGTTGCGGATCGAGAAGATCGTCGCGAAGCTGCGTGCCGGCACCGGCGATTCCTGCGGACCGGGCGGGATCTTCACGCTGGCGCTGTCGGCGATCGACATCGCGCTGTGGGACATCAAGGGCA
>DASWON010000440.1:0-11222 GCA_036398735.1 Rhodopila sp. | reverse complement strand
CCCACGCCTTGGATGTCTCGAGATTGCAGGTCGTGAGTGGGCGGCTCCGCCCAGTCTCGGGTATGCCCCCGCCAACCCGCCTTGCCTGCCACTGACCAAAAAGGGACGAACAATACGGTCGAAGGCAGGGTGGGGCGACGTGGCGCCGCCTCCGTCCGACCATGACCGTCGCGGCCCCATCCTTCTGCCGCGGCGACACCTGGCGCCAATCCGGGCGAGCACGCGAGCAACGCGCCACGACGCGACCCGGGCGTACCGCGCGCGGCATGAACCTGTGCGGACGCCCCACGCACTCACCGGTGAACCTGTGCGGACGCCCTGTAACGCACCGGTCGACCGGCAGGGACTTCGACGCGCGCACGGCGTGCCGGGTGCCGGCTGCACCACAATCGACCCCGGCTGCTCGGCGCACGTGCGAGGCGTGCTGTTCCTCAAGCTTGGCCGCCGAGCGCCCGATGCGTGTTGGCCCACTCGGGCGTGCGAATGGGCTGAGGAGCCTATCATTCCGTACCATGCGGCGCCAACGCCGTGGCGACATCACGATAGTTGTGAAGTCAACCCGGCGCTGTGCGGTTCGTTGCTGCTACACCGGATCGAATGGTCCGGGACTTCTGAACTCTGGAAGTGGAACAACTGGAACACGAGGAAACCAATGGCCGAATCACAGCACCACGGTAACCCGGGGAATTTCGCTGAGGACCGTGAACGGGCGGCCCGTGCCGGTCACATCGGTGGCCAACACAGCTCTGGTAACTTCGCCAACAATCGCGAGCGGGCCGCTGAAGCCGGCCGCAAGGGCGGTCAGTCCAGCCATGGAAGCGCTCGTGGCGGATCCGCCAGCGCCCAGGGCCATAATCCGGGCAATTTTGCCGAAGATCGCGAAAAGGCCTCCGCGGCCGGTCGCAAGGGCGGCCAGCACTAGAGCTGGTGAAAGGTGGTTGCAATGAACGAGCAAGCAGGCGGTATCGCAGCGCTGCGAGAGGTCCGGGCGACTTTTGCCAGTCCCGATCAGATGCAGGATGCGGTCAGCAGGCTGTCGTTGTCAGGCTTCGATCGCGCTGACCTGAGCCTTCCCTCTCCCGCGCTGGTCGAGGGAAAGGAGACGCCGGAGGCGGGGACGAAGCCGGCTGCCACCGAGTCGGATGCGCGCCAGGCGCGGACGCTGGGTGCCAGCACGGCAGCGGCGGCCGCGGCCCTGGCGGCGGCCGGCGTCACCGTCGCGACAGGCGGAGCCGCGGCGCCAGCCGTCGCGGCGGCCGTCGTCGCCGGTGGGGCGGCAGGTGGATCGGTGTTCGCGATCCACGGCACCGCTGACAAACTGGAGCAGATCGATCGCGATGATCGAGCGGCGAGCGGCACTCTGGTACTGGCCGTGCGTGTCGCAAGCGAAGCGAAACGCTCCGAAGCCGAAGCCATCTTGCGCGCCGCCGGCGCGACCGAGATCGAAGCGGTCGCCTGAGGCGGGCACCGGGGCAGGTCCGCATCGACGTAATGCCATAAGGAAACGATCCAGGATATAGAAGCGAAAAGAGCCCGGGGAAGACAACCCCGGAAGGCCAAACAGGTCCAAGAGAAACAAAGTCCAAAAGTCGCATTGAGTGGGATGGTGGCGGGAGGAAGTGGCGCTACGAGTGAGATGGTACTCTCGCAAGTTGGTGCCACGTCCAGGAGCAGCATTACTTCGGCCATCATGGCGCTGCTCGGTTTTTGTGTCATGGCCCGGCAAGCGAGCACGCCAGCGAAGGCTGCACCGGCCCCTCGCGTCTTGCGGCGTTCCAAAGTCCAAGTCGTGGGTCACCGGGCCGAGCCCGGTGATGACACGGGGACTGAGCCCGTTGGTGACACGGGGATCGTGCCCGCTGGCGATGCGGGGACCGGGCCCGGTAATGCCAACCCGTTGGTGACGCGGGGACCGTGCCCGCTGGCGATGCGGGGACCGGGCCCGGTAATGCCAACCCGGTGGTGACGCGGGGACCGTGCCCGTTGGTGACACGGGGTCCGCGCCCGCTGGTGACGGAGGCACCATGCCCGACGATGCCACGGGTGCATATCCGGTGATGATACGGGGACCGGCCCGGCGGCGACGCGGGATCGTGCCCGTTGGTGACACGGGGTCCGCGCCCGCTGGTGACGGAGGCACCATGCCCGACGATGCCACGGCTCATATCCGGTGATGATACGGGGACCGACCCGGCGGCGACGCGGGGATCGCGCCCGGTGATGACACGGGGGCCGCGCCCGATGGTGACGGGAGCACCATGCCCGACGATGCCACGGGCTCATATCCGGTGATGATACGGGAACGACCCGGCGGCGACGCGGGATCGTGCCCGGTGATGACACGGGGTCCGCGCCCGATGGTGACGGGGGCACCATGCCCGACGATGCCACGGGCTCATATCCGGTGATGACACGGGGACCGACCCGGTGGTGACGCGGGGATCGTGCCCGGCGATGACACGGGGTCCGCGCCCGCTGGTGACAGGGGCATCATGCTCGACGACGCCACGGGCTCCTACCCGGTGATGATACGGGGACCGGCCCGGCGGCGACGCGGGACGGAGTCCGCTGGTGACGCGGGACGGAGTCCGCTGGTGAGAGTCTATCCAGGGCCATGACGCATGCCGACGAGATAAGCCGGGGCGTGCGGGCGTTTCGCCGCCGGCCTGGCCGGCGGTTCAGCCCAAAGCGGGGTCTGAGGATATGCAGCCGCTCGCCTCGCCGGACGTTCAGCCTGACGCCGCGTAATCTTCGCGGATCATCGCCGCGCCTTTTTCTCCGATCATGATCGTCGGGGCGTTCGTATTGCCTGTGGTCAAGGTCGGCATCACCGACGCATCGATCACCCGCAACCCGGCGATCCCCTGCACGCGAAGCCTCGAATCCACCACCGCCGAGGGGCCTTCGCCCATGCGGCAGGTGCCGACAGGATGGTAGATCGTGGTGCCAAACCGGCGCGCATAATCCAGCAGCCCGTCGTCAGTGACGATGTCCGGCCCCGGCAGCGTCTCCACCACACTGTGCCTGGCCATCGCCGGTGCCGCGAAAATCGACCGCGTGAACTCGATACCCGCCTTCAGCACCCGGAAATCGGCCGGCTCCGAAAGATAGTTCGGCGTAATGAGTGGCTGCTCGAGGGCATCGGCACTCCGCGCCATGATCGTGCCGCGACTGTCAGGGCGAACCGGACAGACCGCGACCGTCATGCCGTCCTCACGCTCCAGCGCGCCGAACCTGCTCGGATCGTAACTGGCGGGCGTGAACAGAAGCTGCAGATCCGGGCTCGCCTTTTCGGGTGTCGAGCGGCAGAAGACCTGCGCCGTGGTGATCCCGAACGTCAGCGCGCCACGGCCCTCGATGAAAAACCGTGCCACCTCGCGCGCCAGACGGAGGCCGCGTGCCAGCTTGTTGATCGAGATCGATCCCTTGACCCGGTGCGACACGCGCGCGACGTAATGGTCCTGCAGGTTGGCGCCGACCCCGCGAAGGTCGTGCACCACCGGAACGCCGATCGACTGCAGATGCGACGCTGGTCCAACGCCGGAAACCTGCAGCAGATGCGGTGAAGCGATGGCACCGCCGCACAGGATGACCTCCCTGTGCGCACGCGCTTCGACCGTCTTGCCGCGCTGGCGGAACGCCACGCCGACACAGCGTTTGCCCTCGAACAGCAGTTTCGTGGCAACCGCCTCGGTCTCGACCCGCAAATTGGGCCGGCCGCCGGCTTCCTTCAAGAATGTCTGCGCCGTGGAGCCGCGCCACTTTCCCTTGCGCGTCATCTGTGAGTAGCCCACGCCCTCCTGCTGGCGTCCGTTCAGGTCCTTACTGAACTTGTAGCCGGCCTGCTGTGCCGCCTCGATGAAACGATGCGTCAGCGGCAGGATCGTGCGGTAATTCTCGACCTTCAGCGGTCCGTCAGTGCCGCGATACTCTGGATCGGCACCCTGCTTGTAGTCTTCGGACTTGCGGAAATACGGCAGGACATCATCGAAGCTCCAGCCGCGGCAGCCCATCTGTGCCCAGCCGTCGAAGTCGGCCGGATTGCCTCGCACGTACAGCATCCCGTTGATCGAACTCGATCCGCCGAGGGTCTTGCCGCGCGGCCAGTGGATACGCCGTCCGTCGCTGCCTTCGGAGCCCTCGGCGGTGTAGTTCCAGTTGACCACCGGATGATATAGCAGCTTCAGGGTGCCGGCCGGGATGTGGATCCACAGCAGCGTGTCCTTGGGGCCGGCCTCCAGCAGGATCACCTTTGCCCCGGTTTCGCTCAGCCGCGCGGCAACCACGCACCCCGCGGATCCGGCGCCCACGACGACGTAGTCAGCGTCCATCGGTTCACACCCGGTTCGACAACGGCAACGCCTCACCGGCGAAGAAACGTTTTGGGTTATCTTCCAGAATCGAACCGATCTCCTGCTCGGTCAGGCCACGCTCCTTCAGCATCGGAACGAAATCGGTGAACAGATAGGTGTAGTGCGGCGGCCATTGCCCCTCGGCGCGCAACTGGTCGATCCGGGCCTGCTCGTCGGGCGGAACCTGCCGGGCGAACTTGCCGAGCCAGCCGCAGTGCCGGTCCTGGCTCATCATGATCTGGGCGCGATGGCCGTTCTGGACCAGTCGCACGAGGTTCTCCGCACGAACCTCGTCCGGCTGGAACCGCAACAAGCCGATGCGGTCGAAGCCGATGTACGATCCGCCATCGACGACACGCTGATGGTAGGCCGGGTCGGCGTTGCCGCAGCAATGGCCGATCAGGCAATGATGCGCCGCGACGCCGCCCTTGGCGAACGCCGCCTGCTGGTCGGGGCCGGCGTATCCATCCTGGGTGTGCGTAATGATCGGCACGTTGGTGGCCTTCTGCGCGATGCAGGCGGCTTCCAGGAATTTGTGTTCCAGCGCCGAGATCGTCGGCGCGCCGGTCGCCACCTTGATCGCGCCGGCCTTGATCCCGGTCGTGCCGATGCCCTGGGTGATCTCCCGGATATACAGTTCGGCGATCTCCTCGGCGGTCCGCGCACGCCAGTAGACCGGCAGCCCCATTTCCTCGAAGTAGAAGCCGGTCGTGCAGACCACGTTCATCTCGGACTTCTCGGCGATCTCGCGCATCAGCGCCGGGTCGCGGCCAAGCTCGATCGGGCAGGGATCAACGAAGCTGCGAACCCCATGCTCGGTTCGCAGCTGGCGCAGCCGTCGCACGGCCTCCGCTACGAAGCCGGCGCGGTCGAAGGTTGCGGTCGGATCGAATTCGGCGCCCGGAAAGGCAATGAACAGATGTTCGTGCATCAGGGTGCGGCCAAGCTGATCCAGCCTGATCGGGCCGGTGACCGTTTGGACATTCATCAATTGTTTCCCCTCCAGACCGTGTGTCGTTCTATGTGGCGCCCACCGTCGGACACGCCCACCGTCCGGGACGCCCACCGTCGGACACGCCCCCGGGGCGGTTGCCCGTCGTTCGGTGCCCCGTTTGGTGCCGCGTGCGTCGTCCTATGCGGTGCCGGTGATTTCCTGCCACAGCCGGCGTGCCTCGCCGCGTGGATCGTTCTCTATCCGGCACACTTTGTCCAGCACCAGCGTAGCACGCGACGACGCATCGTAAACCGGCCACGCCGGGATGGCGGCATGATCCGGCCGGCCGTTCCTGGCGAACGCCGCCCAGACCGACGACATCGTGTCCGCCACCACCTGCGCGTCCGGGTCACCGCCGGTCGCGTTGGTCAGATCCAGGGTGTTGAACGCGAACGGCACGTCCATCGCATGCGGCGCCTTCAGCCGGCCGCCCAGCACCGGCGTTTCCCACTCGAACGAATACATCCAGACCGGACCGCGGCGCAGTGCCGCCCGCCGCTGTGCCAGCACCAGGGAGCGGATGCGGAAGTTGCAGTCGGTGGTGATCGCGATCAGCCGTTCCGCCGGATCAAGCCCTGGATACAGCTGCCCGTACAGTTCGAGCACGTGGCCGGTGTGTGGTCCGGCGATGGCTTCGATACGCTGGCGCAACTCCGCTTCGGTCAGTGAGCGGTCCCAGACCCGGTCGACAACGGCGAGAAAGTTGGCGGTCTCGTCCTTCATGTCGCCGATGATGAGCGGAATGTCGGCGCAGACGTCGGAGGCAGTTGGATCGAACGGCTGTGCGGGCAGCACGTCGCCATCGACCACCGGCCCGAACGGGTAACGATCGAACAGCGGCGTCGGCGACGGACCCAGCGCCTTCGTTGCGGGCTCGACAGCGCCGAGCAGGTCGGCGACCGGAACGGACTGAATTGCCTCCACGGTCGCTGCTGCCGCGCCGAGGTGCTTCAGCACGCATTCGGTCAGCGCCAGCGCCCGTTCCTTGGTTCTCAGCCGTACCGCCGCACCGCTTTGGATGATGGCGCGGTGAAACAGCCCGTTGGCGCGCGGCATTGCCAGCAGCGTGCTGACTTTCGCCCCACCGCCCGATTCGCCGAAGATCATGACATTGCCCGGGTCGCCGCCGAAGCTCGCGATGTTGTCGCGGATCCATTCCAGCGCCGCCACCATGTCCAGGGTGCCGGCGTTGCCGGACAACCGGAAGGCCTCGCCGCCGAACGCCGACAGGTCGAGGTGGCCGAAGATGTTGAGCCGCTGATTGACCGAGACCACGACGACGTCGTTGCGGCCGGCCAAGCGGCTGCCCCAGGTTCGCGGCGAGTTGGCGTTGCCGTAGGCGAAGGCGCCGCCGTGGAACCAGACCATGACCGGGCGCTTCGACGCGGCGTCGCATCCCGGGGTCCAGATATTGACCGTCAGGCAGTCCTCGGTTTCCGGAGAGGGATCGGCGGCGCCGGAGAAATTCTCCAATTCCGGGCGGGTGGCCGGCCTCAGGCCAGCCTGCGGCGCCCGGCCGGTGAACGCCCGGCAGTCGCGCACGCCAGCCCAGGGTGCCGGCGGACGCGGCGGCAGGAAGCGGTTCGCACCCGCTGTCGAGGCGGCATAGGGGATCGTCCTGAACGCGAGCACGTCCTCGACCACCGAACCAAGCACCTTGCCCGATGCCGTTTCGACCGTGTTGTCCATCGCCGCTGCCTCCGCTGTTCCGGGAAGAGCATGCCCAAGGTTCGGATCGGAAGGGAAGGGCGCGCGGGCGGTTGAGCGGGAGATCCGCCGTAAGCCGAACGACACCGGACGCGGGGTCGCGGCCGCGGCGAGGCTCGGCGGGGGCGGATCGGGCGGTCGTGGCTAGGCCTGGCGGGCTTCCCGGGATGTTCGTGCCGTTGCGCGATGGTCCGCGGGGGGCGGGCACCCGCTGCTCGCGGCAACGTGTTCCGGCTGGCGCAAGATCTCCCGCATCCGCCGGGCCGGCGGGGCCAGCCGCGATCCCGCCCGGGCGGTCGCCCGCCAAGCCGTCCATTTCGTCTGACGCATCGCGGAGAGCTGAAAACAGGAGTGGGACTCGACAACATGTCCTACACTTGCAGCGGCGGGAGAGTGAGACGAATGATCAAGCACCCCGAGACGTATCAGGACTTCGAGGATCCGCAGGCGCATCCGCGCTACACCGGCATCGCGACCTTCTTCCGCACGCCGGTGTCGCAACAGACCGCGGACGTCGACATCGGCATCGTCGGGGTGCCGTTCGATGGCGGCGTCACCAATCGCTCCGGCACCCGGCACGGCCCGCGCGCGGTACGCGATCAGTCCACGTTATTGCGTCGTATCAACGCGGTCACCCGGGTCACGCCGTTCGCCGCCGCCCGGGTGCGTGACCTTGGCGATTGCTGGATCGAGAAGCCGTACGAGATCCAGGGTGCACTGCGGGAAATCGAAACATTCTTCCGCACCGTGACGTCGGCGGGCATCGTGCCGCTGTCGGTGGGCGGCGACCACTCCATCAGCCTGCCGATCCTGCGAGCCGTGGCGGCGGCGCATGGTCCGGTAGGCATGGTGCACATCGACGCGCACTGCGATACCGGTGACGACTATATGGGGTCGCGCTTCCATCATGGGGCACCGTTCCGCCGAGCGGTGGAGGAGGGTCTGCTAGACCCGCGGCGGGTGATCCAGATCGGCATCCGCGGCACCACCAACGATCCGGACATGTGGGGTTTCAGCCAGCGCAGCGGCATGCGGGTCCTGCCGATGGAGGAACTCGACGACCGCGGCTGGCGCTATGCCGCAGAGGAGGCGCGCCGTGTCGTCGGCAGCGGGCTCACCTATCTGACGTTCGACATCGACAGCCTCGATCCAAGCCAGGCACCCGGCACCGGGACACCCGAAGCCGGCGGCATCACCGCGTTGCAGGCACTGCGGCTGCTGCGTGAGCTGCGCGGCATCGACTTCGTCGGCGGAGACCTCGTGGAGGTCGCGCCGGCGTTCGATGTCGGCTCGTTGACCGCATTCAATGGCGCGTCAGTGCTGTTCGAAATCCTGTGCCTGCTCACCGAGGCCTGGGAAAAGCGCCGGGTCGCGGAATAAGGCGGCCGCGCGCAGGCCGCGAACGGAAGTCCGTCGGAGAGGGCGGCCGCACGCGGCCCGCGGACGGACGTCAGGTCGACCGGCCGCGGGGTATTCTCGAACGGCAGTGCTTCGACGCCAACGCCGGCCATAGTCTGCGCCGGCCGTCTCGGCCCACGAAATCAAAGGCTGGCGGGCAAATTTCCGCCATCAGATTTCGGCCACCCGATGCATCGGCCCGTCACAAAGTTCCGGACGAGTCCGGCCGTTCCTTGCGTTGCGATCAAGCGTATCAGCAGGGACCCGGCATGCCGTTCGAGCAGGTTACCGTCGAGCCCGGCGGGACGACCACGGTGGTATTCCGCGGCGGTGCGCTGTCGCTGAAGCTGAGACACCCGGCGAGGCTCAGCGGGATCAGCGCAGTCAGCAGAATTTTCTTCATGGGTATGAATTCCTTTGAGGAGACCATGCTCAAGTGGCCCGCCGCACGCGTCATAGGAATGATACGAGTTGTCAAATGCTTGTGCGGCGTTCGCAAATCGTCCTGATCATCGGCCGGGGTGCCACCGCCGCATCGCTTCGGCACCGTGTCTGAATTGCCTCGAGCGTCATGCCGGGCCGGTCAGGGCCCGCCGGCCAGGCCCGGCCGGTCATCCCCCGCCGGCCAGGCCCGGCCGGTCATCCCTCGCCGGTCGTCTAACGCCGGTCAGGCCCGGCCGCCGGCTGGCGGGCGCAGGCTGGCGAGCAGCGCCGGGATGAACACCAGGCTCGCCAGCAGCGTGCATGCGAGGCTGATCAGCAGCAGCTTCCCCATGCTCGCCGTCCCGGGATGCGCCGACAACGCCAGCGAGCCGAACGCCGTGCCCGTGGTCAGCGCCGAGAACAGGATCGCTCGGGCGGTCGCGCTGCCCAGCGGGTGCTGCTGTCCGGCGCGCCAGTTCATCACGAAGTAAATGTTGAAAGAGACCCCGACGCCCAGCAGCAACGGCAGGGCGATGATATTGGCGAAGTTCAGCGGCAGCGGCAGCAGTACGGCGATCAGCAGCGTCAGCAGCGCCGACATCAGCAACGGCGCGAGAACCAGGGCCGCATCCAGCACGCGACGCAGCAGGCCCAGCAGGATGACCGCGATCGCGATGACCGCGTAGACCGCGGCGTCGCGGAAGGCGCCGACGATGGTGTCCGCCGTGGCGGTGATCGTCACCGCCGAACCGCCGGCATCGGGCGCCACGGCGGTGACCTGCTGGACGAACGTTCTCAGGCCTTGTGGATTCTGCGCCTCGGGCTTCGGATTGACCTGCACCCGGGCTCGCCCGTCCGGCAGCAGCCAGTCGCGGGCGAAATCGGCCGGGATCGAGCTCAGCGTCACGGGTTCGGCGGTCAGGGCAGTGCGCAGGTGGCCCAGCTGGATCGGCAGGAAGCGTGTCAGCGCGGCGTTGGCCGCCATCAGCATCTCGTCCGATGCGGCCTGCATCTGCCGCAGATCGTCGGCGATCAGCGCCAGGGGGTGCCCCTTCGGCAGCTTCGCGAGCGCGGGTTCAATCTGAGCCAGCGCGGCCTTCGCGGCCATCCGGATCTCCTCCGCCGTCACCGGCGTGGCGGTTCCGTGCGGCGCCAGGGTCGGGGCCAGGATCGTGTTGGCGTCCGCGATCACCGCCAGTTTCTGCGCCTGATCCTCGGGTACGAAACTGTTGATGCTGATCACTCCCGACACCGTGGGAAGCTTAGCCAATTTGTCGCCGACGTCCCGCGCGGCTGCGGCGTTCGGCGCGAGCACGTCGATCGTATAGGGATTGGTCAGCGGATTGTTGATCAGGTCGCGCAGCGTGCGCATCGCCTCGGTGTCGGGGTTCTTGGTGTCGAGCGGGTCGGAATCGAACGCCAGCCACGGCGACACCGCCACCGCGCCGACGGCCAGCAGCGCGAAGACGACCAGGATCGGTATGCGGCGCTGCACGATGACGGGATCGATCTTCGCGGCGAAGGCGAAGCCGACCTCGGCGGCCTCCCCGGGTGGGCGGAACAGCGTGATCGCGGCCGGCAGAAAGGCCAGCGTGCAGATGAATGCCATGATCATGCCGGCGCCGGCGATCAGGCCGAGTTCGGCGACACCGGAAAACGCGGTCGGCACGAACGCCAGGAAGCCGGCGGCGGTGGCCAGGGCGGCGATCAGGATCTGCACCCCGACGCGACGGGCGGTTGCCGTCATCGCGGCGGCGGCGTCGCCGGTCTCGAAGCGGAACTCACGGTACCGAACCGAGAACTGGATCGCGAAATCAACGGCGATGCCGACGAACAGCACGCCGAACCCGACCGAGACGAGGTTCAGCGTGCCCACCGCGACGGCGGCGAACAGTACGGTCAGCATCAGACCGAGGACCAGCGTCATCAGGATCGGCACGATCAGCCGCCAGGTGTGCACTGCCAGGAACAGCCAGAGCGTGATCAGCACGAGGCTGCCGAGCAGGCCCTCGACGGCGCCTTGCGCGACGGTGGCGAACTCCTCGTCGGCCAGCGCCACCTGCCCGGTGATGCGGACATGCGCGTCGCCGGCCTTGACGTATGTCAGCTGGGCGATGATGTCGCGCATCGCCTGGGTGGCCGCGCCTCCCGGCTGCAAGGCGCCGAAATCCTGATGCGGCTGCACCAGCACGAAATGGTACGGGCCGGCGAGTTCACTCAGGCCGCCGCCCAGCAGCGTTTCCCACGACAGCGGTTTGGGGTGGCCGGCCAGAGCGTCCGCCATTGCCTGATGGAACCCCTTCATGGGGGCCAGATAGGGCGACAGATCCGAATCCGCCTGGGTGACG